>JAEUSV010000066.1 GCA_016788485.1 Flavobacteriales bacterium | reverse complement strand
GAGCAAGCAGTACGGCAACGAGCAGACCGATGTGGCCGTGCGATCGAGCGCCACCGCGGAGGACCTGCCCGACGCCAGCTTCGCGGGGCAGCAGGAGACCTTCCTCAACATCCGCGGGCACCAGGACCTCATCGCCGCGGTGCGCAACTGCTTCGCCTCGTTGTGGACCGACCGCGCCATCGTGTACCGGCAGAGCCTGGGCTACGACCACTTCGATGTGGGCCTGAGCGTGGGCGTGCAGAAGATGGTGCGCTCCGACCTGGGCGCCAGCGGCGTGGCCTTCAGCCTCGATACCGAGAGCGGCTTCAAGGACGTGGTGCTCATCAACGGAAGCTACGGCCTGGGCGAGATGGTGGTGCAGGGCGCCGTGAGCCCCGATGAGTTCCTCGTGTTCAAGCCCACGCTCGCCAAGGGCTACAGCGCCATCATCAAGAAGAAGCTGGGCAACAAGGACAGGAAGATGATCTACGGCGTGGAGCCCGGGAAGCCCACGCTCGTGATCCCCACCGAGCGTGCACAGCGCAACCGTTTCTGCATCACCGACGAGCAGGCCCTGGAGGTCGCGCGCAGCGTGGCCGCCATCGAGGCTTACTACAGCGAAAAGAAGGGCCATTGGTGCCCCATGGACGTGGAATGGGCCGTGGACGGGCTGAGCAAGCAGCTCTTCATCGTGCAGGCCCGTCCCGAGACAATCCACAGCCGCAAGGCCGACGACCGCGTGGTGGAGTACAAGCTCGAGCACGCCGAAGGTGTGGCCGCTCCCCGCGTGATCACCAAGGGCATCGCCATCGGCGACCGCGTGGGCGCCGGCACCGTGCGCATCCTCTACAGCCTCGACGGCCGTGGCGGAGGCATGGACGGCAAGGACTTCCAGCAGGGCGATGTGCTGGTGACCGACATGACCGACCCGGACTGGGAGCCGATCATGAAGAAGGCCAGCGCCATCATCACCAACAAGGGCGGCCGCACCTGCCATGCGGCCATCGTGGCGCGCGAGATGGGCGTGCCCGCCATCGTGGGCTGCGGCAACGCCACCGACCTGCTCGACAGCGGCATGCAGGTGACAGCCAGCTGTTGCGAGGGCGACAACGGCGTGATCTACGAGGGCATCATCCCCTTCCGGAAGGAGGAGACCATGCTCACCGACCTGCCCGAAGTGCGCACCCCCATCATGCTCAATGTGGCAAGCCCCGACCTGGCCTTCAAGTTCGCGGCGCTGCCCAACGCCGGCGTGGGCCTCGCCCGGGAGGAGTTCATCATCAACAACTACATCCAGGCGCACCCCTTGGCGCTGCTCCAGCACAAGGAGCTCGGCGACGTCACCCTCAGCGGAAAGATCAGCTACCTGATCCACGGCTACGAGGACGAGGAGACCTACTTCGTGAAGCGCCTGAGCTACGGCATCGCCAAGATCGCCGCTGCCTTCCACCCCAACAAGGTGATCGTGCGCTTCAGCGACTTCAAGAGCAACGAGTACCGCAACCTGCTCGGCGGCGAGCATTACGAGCCGCACGAGGAGAACCCCATGATCGGCTGGCGCGGCGCCTCACGTTACTACAGCGATGCCTACAAGGAGGCCTTCGGGCTGGAGTGCAAGGCCATCCGCCGCGTGCGGGAGAAGATGGGCCTGAAGAACGTGGTGGTGATGGTGCCCTTCTGCCGGACCGTGGAGGAGCTGCATGAGGTGACCAAGGTGATGGCTGCGTACGGTCTCGAGCGTGGCAAGGAGGGCCTGGAGCTCTACCTCATGGCCGAATTGCCCAGCAACATCATGCTGGCCGAGGAGTTCGCCGCGCACATCGACGGTTTCTCCATCGGCAGCAACGACCTCACCCAGCTCACCCTGGGCCTCGACCGCGACAGCGCGCTGGTCTCGCACCTCTACGACGAGCGCAACCCCGCGGTGAAGCGCATGCTGCAGCACCTGATCGGCGTGGCCAAGCGCACCGGCACCAAGGTGGGCATCTGCGGACAGGGCCCCAGCGACCACCCCGATTTCGCCCAGTTCCTCGTGGAGCTCGGCATCGACAGCATCAGCGTGACGCCGGATTCGCTGCTGAAGACGCGGCGCGCGATCGCGGAGGTGGAGCGGACCATCGCGGCCAGGGCCGCCAGCGCCTGAGCGTTCACGACCGTGGCACCGGCGCGCCCAGCCGAAGCGCAAGCGCGTCCATGCTGTCGCACCAGCCGCCGATGTGGCTGTCGCGCGAGGCTTCCGTGGCCAGGCCCGTCTGCCGGAACTCGAGGCGGGTACGCCCCTCCTCCGCATGCAGGTCCACCGTGACCAGCGTGCGGTGATGCGGCGGATTCACGCCGGCCACCTCCTTCTCCCAGTGGTGCGTGAAGGCCAGGTGTTCGATGGGGCGCACGGCCGTGTAAGTGCCGTAGGCCGGGAAGTCCTCGCCATCGGGAGACCGCATGATCACCCGCCATGTACCGCCCACGCGCACATCGGCCTCGGCATGCGTGGTGGTGAAGGCGGCACAACCGAACCAGTGCACCAGCATCGCCGGCGTCGTCCAGGCCTTCCACACGAGCTCGCGCGGCGCATCGAACACCCGGGTGATCCGTATCTCGTCGGCGGCAGGGGTGCGTACGTTGTTCCGGGCCTGCTGGGTGAGGAGCGTGTCCATGCCGGCGAAGGTATCCGCCTTGCTCAGTTCCGCTCCGCCACCTCCTTGAGCGACGCCAGACCGGCCTCGAAGTCCTTGCCGATCATCCTGTCCATGTCCATGAACAGGCTCATCACCTTGCCCATGAAGATCTACGGGCCGTCCATGGTCCAGCGCACGTGGGTGCCACCGGCCTGCGGTGTGAAATGGAACTCGGCCAGGCATTCCGCCTTCCAAGGCTTGATGAACTGCATGTCGATCATCACCTTCTCCGGCGTGACCTGGGTGATCGCCATGCCGCCTTCGCCCACGTTGTTATTGCCCTTCCACCCGTAGCGGGCACCGACGCCGCTGTCCGCCCCACTGAATTCGCGCTGCATCGCCGGGTCCTTCTTCTCCCAGGGGCTCCAGGCCCCCCACTTGCGGAAGTCGGTGATGTGCGGTCGGATGCGATCGGCGGACGTGCCGATCACGATGCTGCGTTCGTAGTGTACGGTGTTGGGCTTGGTGCTGGCGGCAACGAGGATGATGCCGATGACGGCGACAAGACCGATGAGCATGTAGAGCAACATGGGTGGGAATGTTGTGATGGTTCAGGAAGGCGTGCTGAGGCGCTTGTGGTGCAGCAAGTAGGCTCCCACGAGCACCCCCACGAAGACGAACATGGGCAACACGTTCAGCACGGGCTCGCCCAGGGCGAAGAAGGAGTAGATGGCTGTGGCCAGGTCCATGAACAGACCGAAGTAGGCCCACTCCTTCATCCGTGCGGGTACCATGGGCAGCAGGATGGCCAGCGCGCCCAGGATCTTCGCCACGCCGATCCACGGGATGAAATAGACCGGATAGCCCATCTTGTCGTGGATGAAGGCGACGGACTGCGCGCCGGTCACGACGTTGTCGAGGCTGGAGAAGATCATGAAGGCCGCAAGCAGTCCGTTCACGGTCCAGTAGGCGATGTTCAGTTTCTTCATGGCAGGTGTGTGGATGTGTCGATCGAGGCGGTGTCTCATGCCAATGGCCATCGCGCCAAGCTCTCGGCCAGCTTGGCCTTGATGATGGCCTTGACGAGCGCGGCAGGCAGCGGCTTCTCGGGAGCGAACCGGATGGTGCCCTTGCTCACATCAAAGCCCTTCAGGCGCGCTTCAAGGCCGGCGGGCACGGAGCCGTAGAGGGCGCAATGGGCCTTGGCCGCCCCGAAGTAGACCAGCGGATGGCCGTTGTACTTGAATCCCGGCAGGCCATAGCCGAAGTGCGGCACCGCGTTGGGGGCCACCGCAAGGACCTGGTCCCGGAGCCGGGTCAGTGCCTGGCGCTGATCATCCGGCAACAGGGCGAGGTACTCCTCCGTGTTGGTCGGTCGCTTGCCTTTGGTACGCATGGCGACATCAGGTGTTCAAGGTCTCCACGAAATGCTCCAGCCGGTCGAAGCACTCGGTCCATCCGTCCCGGTGCACATCGCAATGGGCACTGGTGGCGAAGGTGGTCTGGTGCAGTGTCATGCGCGTCCGCCCTTCCTCTTCGACGAAGGTCAATGCGACCACGGTGTCGCACCACACATCATCGCCTTCCTCACGAAGCCAGGTGAACACCAGTCGATGGGGCGGATCGATCAACGTGTACTCTCCGCGCACCCAGTGATCGCTGCCATCGGGTGCGCGCATGCAGAAGCGGTACCGGCCGCCCACCCGGAAATCCTGTTCGCAGTGGGGCAGCGTGAAGTCCTTCGGTCCCCACCACCGGACCAAGTGCTTGGGCTCGCTCCACGCGGCGAAGACGAGCGCCGCCGGTGCGTCGAAGGTGCGCGAAAGGGCCAGGGTGCGTTGGGCGATATCCGTGGTACCGTACATGGCTCAGGCTTCGCTCACGATCCAGTTGAGCTCCGTGCGGTACTCCTGCGGGTCCTTCACCTCGTCGGGGTTATTGAGGTAGCACTCCCAGAAGCGCCCCGTCTCCCCGTGACCATCGCTCCGCACCCGGTCCTGAAGGGCGCGCCACGCCTGGGCTAAGCTTTCGTAGGGCCCTTGGTACACCGCGCGGACCACCTTCGCCGCAGGCAGCGTACTGTTCACCACGCGCCCCTCCGGTGCGATCGGCCGTGATACCGGGAAGCCGATCTCGAAGTCGAAGGTGTCGCTGGGCCGGCGATGGTGATAGGTGAACATGGGGCCCGCGATACGCGCGCCCTGGGATGTGATCGCACGGATCACCTCCTGGATGGCCGGATCCATGTACTTGGGCATGTCGCGGCCCGGAATGGTGAGGTGGATCACCGCGGTGATGACCTCGGTGGTGGTGATGAGCTCGGG
>JAEUSV010000027.1 GCA_016788485.1 Flavobacteriales bacterium | reverse complement strand
TACCTGCGCGGCGAACGCCGCATCGAGGTGCCTGCCACCCGCCGCAAGGGCACAGGCGACCGGCTGGTCCTGCGCGGTGCTTCGGGCAACAACCTTCATAACGTGGACGTGGAGCTCCCGCTGGGCACGCTCATCTGCGTCCCCGGTGTGAGCGGCAGCGGCAAGAGCACGCTGGTGGGCGACACCCTCTACCCCATCCTCTCGAAGCACTTCCACCGCGCCGAGGCCCATCCCTTGCCTTACAAGCGCGTGGACGGCCTGGGGCACATCGACAAGGTGATCGAGGTGGACCAGAGCCCCATCGGCCGCACACCGCGCAGCAATCCTGCCACCTACACCGGCCTCTTCGACCACATCCGCGACCTCTTCACCCAGCTGCCCAGCGCCAAGATCCGCGGGTACAAGGCCGGGCGCTTCAGCTTCAACACCGCCGGCGGGCGCTGCGAAACGTGCAAGGGCGCCGGTGTGCGCGTGATCGAGATGAACTTCCTGCCCGATGTGAGCGTGCCCTGCGAGACCTGCCGTGGCAAGCGTTACGACAGGGAGACCCTCGAGGTGCGCTTCAAGGGACGGAGCATCGCCGATGTGCTCGACACCAGCGTGGAGGAGGCCCTCGACCTGTTCAGCGAGATCCCCCACATCCGCGTGAAGCTGCAGACCCTCATGGACGTGGGGCTGGGCTACATCACCCTGGGGCAGAGCAGCACCACCCTCAGCGGTGGCGAGGCCCAGCGCATCAAGCTCGCCACCGAGCTCAGCAAGCGCGACACCGGCCGCACCTTCTACATCCTCGACGAGCCCACCACCGGCCTGCACTTCGAGGACGTGCGTCAGCTGATCGGCGTGCTGCAGCGCCTGGTGGACCAGGGCAACACCGTGCTCGTGATCGAGCACAACATGGACATCATCAAGGTCGCGGACCACGTGATCGACATGGGGCCCGAGGGCGGCGAAGGCGGCGGACGCGTCGTGGCCCGTGGCACCCCGGAGGAGATCGTCATGATGGGCCGCGGACACACCGCACGCTACCTGGAGCAGGAGCTCCGTTGAAACACCGACACATGAGCAAGCAGAAGAACCCGCCCGCGCACCACGACCACCAGGAACGCCGCATCAAGAACGCGTTCAAGCGCAAGGGCTGGAGCGAGGTGAAGGCCAACGACAGCTGGGCCATCTTCAAGATCATGAGCGAGTTCGTCGAAGGCTTCGAGGCCATGCAGCGGATCCGTCCCTGCGTGAGCATCTTCGGCAGCGCCCGTACGCATCCCGATGCGCCCGAGTACAAGCTCGCCGAGGAGATCGCCTACGACCTCACCCAGCACGGCTACGGCGTGATCACCGGTGGCGGCCCCGGCATCATGGAGGCCGCGAACAAGGGCGCACAGCGCGGCGGGGGCACCAGCGTGGGCCTCAACATCGAGCTGCCCTTCGAGCAGGAGCCGAACCCCTTCATCGACAAGGAGAAGAGCCTCAACTTCGACTACTTCTTCGTGCGCAAGGTGATGTTCATCAAGTACTCCCAGGGCTTCATCGTCCTGCCCGGAGGCTTCGGCACCATGGACGAGCTCTTCGAGGCCCTCACCCTCATCCAGACGCAGAAGATCGCCCGCTTCCCCATCATCCTGGTGGGCACCAAGTACTGGCAGGGGCTCATGGACTGGATCAAGCAGACCATGGACCACAAGTACCATTACATCAACCCGGTGGACATGGAGCTCTTCACCGTGGTGGACAAGGCCGAGGAGGCGGTGGACGCGATCGACCGCTTCTACAGCAAGTACATGCTGAAGCCCAACTTCTAGGGCTCGTTCAACACGGACCTGTTGGTAGATCGGACCGTGGTGCGGCGCATCCGCGCGCGGAAGACGGGAGTTTTGCTCGGGCCTACAATGCCGTGGCCTGAGCAACGTCCCCGCCCATGATCAAAGTCGCCGCGCTCTTCAACCTCTTCGGCCTGCTCGTCTTCAACGCGCTCTTCCTGGCCGATATCACGATCACGCAGGACATCCCCGCCACGATGCAGGCGGGCAGCGAGGTGAAGGTGACGGTGACGGTGGACAAGGGCGACCTCGGTGGCTTCGCGAAGCTGCAGATCGACCTGCCCGAGGGCATGACGGCAACGGCCATCGAGACCAAGGGGGCCAGCTTCACCTTCGCCGAAGGCAAGGCCAAGTTCATCTGGATGGCCCTGCCCGCGCAGCCCAGCTTCAAGGTGACCTACACCCTGGCCGTCGCGCCGAACGCCAACGGCAGCCTGCCGGTGACCGGCAAGTTCAGCTTCATCGAGGACAACGAGCGCAAGACCAAGGACCTGCCCGTCACCTCCGTCACGATCATCCCGAACGCCGTGGCCCAGAGCGCCACGGAACCCGAGCCGGCCGCGGCCGCCGCCGCGTCCACCACCGAGGAGGCCGCCAACGACGTGGTGTTCGCCGGTGGCGCCGCCCCCGTGAAGAGCGTGACCGTGGAGAACCGCAGCGGCATCGCACCCCAGCAAGGCAAGGGCAATGTGGGCGCCACCCGCACGATCACGCCCATCACCGCCGATGAGATGCTCGTGGAGGTCATCGTGCGCAAGGGCGACATCCGCGGTTTCGGCAAGCTGCAGGAGACCATCCCCACCGGCTTCACGGCCCTGGAGAAGAGCAGCGATGAGGCCATCTTCACCGCCCAGGACCGCATCGTGAAGTTCGTGTGGCTGAACCTACCCGCCCGCCAGGAGCTGAAAGTGACCTACAAGCTCCGCGCGAACGGCCAGCCCGAGGGCGAGTACACCGTGAACGGCGAGTTCGGTTACCTGCTGAACGACGAGACGCAGAAGGCCATCGTGGGCAGCACCACCTTCCCCATCGGTCCGAAGGCGCTCGAGCTGATCGCCGCCGCCACGCCCGAGCCCACCAAGGAGCTTCGCACCGCGACGGGCTCGGAACAAGCTGCACAGCCCGAGACCGCCCAGCATACCGAAGCCCAGCAGCCCACGCAGACCGCCCAGGAGCCCGTGGCCGCTGCTCCGGTCACCCGCCCCACCCCGTCCCGCATCCCCTCGCCCGAGACCGGCGTGACCTACAAGGTGCAGATCACGGCCGCGCACCGCGAAGTGGGCAGCGCCTACTTCCAGCAGCGCCACCGGTACAGCGGCGACTTCGGCATCGAGCGCCACGAGGGCTGGATCAAGTACACCACGGGGCGCTTCAACGCCTACACCGAGGCCCGCGACAAGCGCCAGGCCTTCATCAGCGCCGGTCACGACTTCCCCGGCCCCTTCGTCACCGCCTACAACAATGGCGAGCGCATCACGGTGCAGGAGGCCCTGATGCTCAGCAACCAGAAGTGGGTGCAGTAAGAAGGCGAACGCTATCTTTCGGCTGAACCCTAGGCCGATGTCCAGCCACCGCCTCCTTCGCCTTCTCCCCGCCTTTCTCCTCGCCGCCTTCACCACGGTGGCGCCCTCCGCTTCCGCCCAGCAGGACAGCTCCCGGAACGAACTGCTGATGCCCCGATTCGGCCTGGGTGCCGGCATGCTCGCCTTCTACGGTGACATCGGCAACCAACACAAGGAGTACAGTCCGCTCGTGACCCGGCTGGGCTATGAGCTGCGCTTCTCGAGCCAGGTGACACCTTGGTTGGAGGCCGGGCTGGTGGCGACGCACGGACGTGTGGGCGTGAACGAACGCAGCACCACGCGCAACCTCAACTTCGAGAGCCGCATCACCACCGGCGGCTTCCAGTTCGCCTACAACTTCGATCACTTCCTCAGGCCCGACCGCACGGTGGAGCCTTTCGTGAGCGTGGGCTTCGAAGGGATCGAGTTCCTGAGCAAGACGGACCTGTACGATTCCCAGGGGCGCGCCTACCACTACTGGAGCGACGGCACCATCCGCGACATCGAGGAGACCGCACCCAACGCCGGCGATGCCGTGGTGATGCAGCGCGACTACACCTACGAGTCCGACATCCGCGAGCTGAACCTCGACGGCTTCGGCAAGTACACCGAACGCACCTGGGGCATCCCCGTGGGCGTGGGGGCGCGGATGCGCATCGGCGGAGGCTTCGACTTCCGTGTGAGCAGCACCATGCATTTCGCCATGAGCGACCTGGTGGACGGCGTGACGGCGGAGAGCGTGGAAGGTCGCAGCGGCGACAGCCGCAACGACCGCATGCTCTTCACCGCCGTGTCCGTGAGCTACACGATCGACACGGAGCGCAAGGCCCGCAAGCAGCTGGAGGAGCCGCAGCTCACCCCCGAGCAGATGGACATGCTCGTGCTGAAGGACGATGCGGACGGCGATGGTGTCACCGACTTCAACGACCTGTGCCCCGGCACCCCCAGCGGAGCGAAGGTGGACGCGAACGGGTGCCCGCAGGACAGCGACGGCGATGGTGTGCCGGACGTGCTGGACGACGAGCCCGCCACCGCGCCCGGCGCCCCCGTGGATGCCCGTGGCGTGACCATCACCGACGAGCAGTTCCTCGCCGACTACCTCAATTACAAGGATTCCGGCAACGTGCACATCGTGACCAGCCGCGTGGAGAGCATGGGGCAGGCGCGCAACACCGCGGCCACCAAGGCCAAGCGCGTGTACACCGTGCAGGTGGGCTCCAACGTGGAGGGCATCAGTGAGGCCCAGATCCAGGCGCTTTTGAGCATCCCCGATGTTCGCACCATCGAGCGTGGCGACACGACCATCTTCGTGGTGGGCAGCTACGACGCCCTGCCGGAAGCGCTTCGCCGCCAGCTCTCGCTCAAGGGCGATGGCGTGGAGGGCCGCGTGGTCGCCGAGGAGGGCGGCCGCATCATCGAGGTGGACGGCGAAGTGGCCGCCGCTCAGGGCGCTATCCAGGGCCAGCCGGCCGGTGCCGAGGCCAAGGGCAACACCGTGGTGCGCGTGCAGCTGGGCGCCTTCCGCGAGAAGCTCTCGCGCAACATCTTCGAAGGCGTGCCCGACCTGGTGGTGCTGAAGGGTGATGACGGCCTCACCCGCTATTACACCGGCTCCTTCACCGACGTGAACGCCGCGGCCGGCCACAAGGTGAACATGCTGATGAAGGGCTTCGACGGCGCCTTCCTGGTCGCCTTCAAGGACGGCAAGCGCGTGTCGCTGAAGCAGGCAGGCGCCCGCCTCACCGGTCCGGAGAACCTGAAGAGCATGCCCGAAGGCGGCATCAGCAAGGACGCCATCCGCTACCGTGTGCAGGTGGGCACCTTCGCCGGCAACGTGCCCAGCGATGTGATGGGCAAGTACATCGAGCTGGGCAACGTGACCCCGGTGACCAGCGCCGATGCCGTGCGCTACTACTACGGCACCTTCACCACGCGCGCCGAGGCGGAGAACGCCCGCAAGATGCTGGTGGAGAAAGGCCTGGCCGACGCCTTCGTGGTGGGCGACATGCTCGGTCGCATCATCCCTGCGGAGGATGCCGACCGCGTGCTCCAGGGCAAATGACCGCACTGCACAACGGAACGCCCCCCTGCCGCAATAGGCCGGGGGGCGTTCCCGTTATCGCATCACCTTCCCTCCCGCCTTCGCGCACCCCCCAACTTCCCGGACCATGATGCCCCGCCCCGTAAGGACGCGAGCGATCGCGCACACCCTGTTGCTTGCCCTGCTACTTGCCGCCTGTAGCGACCGCGACAAGCACATCCGGCCCGACAGCGCCTTCATCCCCTACATCCCCGCGTTCACCGCAGGGCACATCCCCGCACGCAGCCCCATCCTCGTGCGCATCGCCGAAGGCCAGACCTGGCGCGACAGCTCCCAGGCCGCCCTGCAGCAGCTCTTCGAGCTCGATCCGTCGACCGAGGGCACCGTCACCTGGCACGACCACCTCACCCTCGCCTTCACCCCGAAGGAACGGTTGAAGCAGGACCGCACCTACACCGTGCATTTCGCCCTCGGCGACCTGATCGAAGTGCCCAAGGAACTGCGCACGTTCACCTTCCAGGTGACCACCTACCGGCAGGGCATCGATGTGCAACTGAGCGACCTGCAGACCATCGGGGTGAACGACCTCACCTGGCAACGCGCGCAGGTCACCGTGCGCACCAGTGACGATGCCACGGGCCAGGACCTGGAGGGTTGCTTCACCGCCGAACAGAACGAGCGCCGCCTCGCGCTGAGCTGGGAGCACGAACCCAACGGGTTCTTCCACCGCCTGGTGGCCGATAGCGTACAGCGTGGGGAGCAGGCCTCCACCGTGATCTTCCGTTGGGACGGCGGCGGGATCGACAGCGAGGACAAGGGGGAGCTCGTTTTCCCCGTGCCGGCCATCGGCGACCTGCAGTTGGTGAACACCGAGACGAACAGCGAGGGCGAACAGTACGCCACGCTGCTCTTCAGCGACCCGCTCGACCCCGCACAGGACCTGAGCGGGCTGGCCGGGATCTCCGGCTCCGAAGGCACCCGGCTCGCCGTGAGCGGCAACAGGCTCACCCTGTACCCGGCCGAGCGCCTCACAGGCACGCACCAGGCCTACGTGGCGGCGGGGCTGACCAACGTGAACGGACGACGCCTCGGCAAGGACCTCACCGTGGAGCTCTCGTTCGAAGCGGTGAAGCCCGAAGTGCGGCTGGTGGGAACCGGCACGATCCTGCCGAGCACCGATGGACTGCTCTTCCCCTTCGAGGCGGTGAACCTCAACGCCGTCGACGTGCGCATCGTGCGCATCTATGCCGACAACGTGGCGCAGTTCCTCCAGGTGAACGACCTCGCCGGTGAACGAGAGCTGGCCCGTGTGGGCCGCCCCGTGCTGAAGCGCATGGTGCCCCTGCGCTCCACCGAGCCCGCCGTTCCCGGCCGGTGGACCCGCTACCACCTCGACCTGGGCGAGCTCATCAACACCGAGCCCGGTGCCATCTACCGCGTCTCCATCGGCTACCGCCGCGCCTATTCCACCTATCCCTGCCCCGACCAGGAGAACACGGGCGCCACCCTCCAGGCCAACATCGATGAGGATGAGGAGGACGAGGCCAGCTGGGACAACCCCTACGACGGCTACTACTATTACGACGACTACGAGTACTACGACGAGGAGTACGATCACCGCCGTCGCGACGACCCCTGCTCCCCGAGCTATTTCCGCGGCCGTTCGGCGGTGGTGCAGCGCAACATCCTCGCCAGCGACCTGGGCCTGATCGCCAAGAAGGGCACGAACGGCGACCTGCTCGTGGCCGTGAGCGATCTGCGCACCACCGAGCCGCTGAGCGGCGTGAAGGTGCAGGTGCTCGACCTGCAACGACGCACCATCGCCGAAGTGGTCACCGACGGCGAGGGCCTGCTCACCGTGCCCAAGAGCCGGAACAAGCCCTTCCTGCTGGTGGCCACCAAGGGCACGCAGCGCGGCTACCTGAAGCTGGACGACGGCACCGCGCTCAACGTGAGCGAGTTCGACGTGAGCGGCGAGGCGGTGGACAAGGGCCTCAAGGGCTTCCTCTATGGCGAACGCGGCGTGTGGCGTCCGGGCGACAGCCTGCACCTCACCTTCCTGCTCCAGGATGTGGCGGGCCGCCTGCCCAAGGACCATCCCGTGGTGTTCGAGCTCACCGACCCGCAAGGCAGGAACCACCAGCGGCTGGTGCGCACCAGCGGCGTGGACGGCGCGTACGCCTTCGGCTGCGTCACCGAACCCACCGCGCCCACCGGCGTGTGGAACGCACGCGTGTCCGTGGGCGGCACCAGCTTCAACAAGGCCATCCGCATCGAAACGGTGAAGCCCAACCGCCTGAAGATCGCGATCGACCTGGGCGGCGAACGCCTCATGGCCGGCACGGGCTCCCGGGCCGTGAAGCTCCAGGCCAACTGGCTCCACGGCGCTCCGGCGAAGGGCCTCAAGGCCAAGGTCACCGTGAACCTGCTCCGCGGCACGCCGGAGTTCAAGGGCTACGAGAAGTACATCTTCTCGGACCTGAACAGCACCGTGCCCGAGGGGGAGCAGGTGGTGTTCGACGGCCAGCTGAGCGCCGAGGGGCGCACGGAGTTCCCCTTCGAGGTGGAGCTTTCGCGCCACGCTCCCGCCGTGGTGCGCGCCAACATCGTTACGCGCGTGTTCGAGGCCGGTGGCGATGCCAGCGTGGACCGCACCGAGGTGCCCTACCTGCCCTATGCCTCCTACGCCGCCATGCTTCCCGCGGAACCATCCGGGCGCTGGGGCTCCTACTTCACCGACACCACCTACCGGTTCGCACTGGCGAGCATCACCGCCGACGGTCGCCCGCTCGCAGGCCGCACCCTGCGCACGCAGGTGGTGAAGGTGAACCGCAACTGGTGGTGGGACGGAGATGCGGACGAGGGCACGAGCTACATGAGCGCACCAAGCACCGAGGTGCTCAGCGATGGCACCGTCACCACCGATGCCAAGGGCAGGGCCACCTTCAACTTCCGCATCAGCCGTCCGGCCTGGGGCCGCTTCGTGGTGCGTGTGAGCGATGAGGAGAGCGGCCACGTGAGCGCCACCTGGGTGTACGTGGACTGGCCGGGGTACGAGGGGCGTTCGCGCCGCGATGGCGGCAAGGAGGCCGCCGTGCTCTCCTTCAACACCGACAAGCAGAAGTACGACGTGGGCGACCAATGCACGCTCACCATCCCCACCAGCGGCATGGGCAGGGCCTTCGTGAGCATCGAGAACGGCACCCGTGTGCTCGACGCCCGCTGGGTGCCGGTGAGCGGCAAGGAAACACGCTTCTCCTTCCCCGTCACGGCGGAGATGGTGCCCAACGTGTACGCCCATGTGACGCTGGTGCAGCCCCATGCGCAGACCGCCAACGACCTGCCCATGCGCCTCTACGGTGTGGTGCCCGTGTTCGTGGAGGACCGCACCACGCACCTGTACCCCGAGATCGCCATGGCCAACGAGGTGCGCACGGACCAACCCTTCAACGTGGAGGTGAAGGAGAAGAACGGCGAGGCCATGACCTACACGCTCGCCATCGTGGATGAAGGCCTGCTCGACCTCACCCGTTTCCGTACGCCCGACCCGTGGAAGCACTTCCATGCGCGCGAGGCCCTGGGTGTGCGCACCTGGGACCTGTACGACCAGGTGATCGGGGCCTTCGGCCGCCAGCTCCAGCGCGTGCTCGCCATCGGCGGCAGCGACGAGGGCGGCCCGGCCGATGCCAGCCGCGTCAACCGCTTCAAGCCGGTGGTGCGCCATATCGGTCCCTTCAAGCTCGCGGCCGGCGCGCGTGCGAAGCACTCTTTCACTATCAGCAACTACGTGGGCAGTGTGCGCGTGATGGTGGTGGCCGGAAGCGACATGCACGCCTACGGCAGCACCGAGAAGACCGTGCCCGTGCGCAAGCCGTTGATGCTGCTGGCCACCCTGCCGCGTGTGGTGGGCCCCGGCGAGACCGTGGACCTGCCCGTGAACGTGTTCGCCATGGACCCGCGTGTGAAGGACGTGACGCTCCGGCTCGATGCCAATGAGCTCTTCACCCCGCTCGAGGGCACCGCACTGCAGCTCCGGTTCAACGCGCCCGGCGATCGGGTGGCCTACTTCCGCGTGAAGGTGAAGGAGGCCGTGGGCAAGGGCCGTGTGACGCTGGTGGCCGAGGGCGCCGGGGAGCGAGCCACGGAGACCATCGAGATCCTCGTGCGCGAGCCCAACCTGCCCCAACGCTCGTCCGAACAGGCCGTGATCGAAGCCGGCGCCTCGTGGAACGCCACACCGCTGCCGCTCGGCATCGCCGGCACCAACGCCGCGTACCTCGAGCTCAGCACGCTGCCGCCCATCGACCTCGGCACACGCCTCCAGTACCTCATCGACTACCCGCACGGATGCCTGGAACAGACCACGTCCAAGGCCTTCCCACAGCTCTACCTGGCCGATGTGATGGAGTTCGACGACCGCACCAAGGCCTCCATGCGCGGCCACGTGGAGGCGGCGCTGCGCAAGCTCCGCAACTTCCAGCAGGCCAGCGGCGCCTTCAGCTACTGGCCCGGCGAGGACCACGTGGAGGACTGGTGCTCGGTGTACGCAGGCCACTTCACCATCGAGGCGGAGCGCAAGGGCTTCGCACTTCCTGCGGGCATGCGCAGCAAGTGGCTCGACAGCCAGCGAAGGGCTGCACGCGACTGGACCCCTGCCGCGCGGGAATACTGGTCCAATGAGGACCACCAGGCCCTGCAGGCCTACCGCCTGTACGTGATGGCCCTGGCATCCGCACCCGACCTCGGCGCCATGAACCGGCTGCGCACCACGCCCGACCTGGGCCTCATGGCGCGCTGGACGCTCGCTGCCGCATACGCCGTGACCAACCGCAAGGACGTGGCGCGTGAGCTGGTGAAGGGCATCGCCAACGCATCGCCCACTTACACGGCCATGGGCCACACCTACGGCAGCGACCTGCGTGATGATGCGCTGATCGCGGAGGCGCTGCTGCGCATGGACGACAAGGCCGGCGCCGGGTTCGTGATCAAGCGCATCGCCGAACGACTGGGCGATGAGGCGTGGTACAGCACCCAGAGCACCGCGTTCGGTCTGCTGGCCGTGGCCCGCCTTGCCGATGGCGGCAAGGGCACCGCGGTGAGCTTCAAGCAGGTGATCGCGGGCAAGGCCGCCGACCGCTTCAGCGCGAAGGGACTCGTCCGTGTGGACCTGCCCGTGCCCGACGGAAAGCGCAACGTGAGCATCCAGAACACCGGCAAGGGCCCGCTCTTCGTCCGCCTGGTGCGCACGGGCACCCCGATGACCGGGGAGGAACGCAGCGAGTTGAACGGCATCGGCATGACGGTGGATTACCGCACCATGGACGGCAAGCCCATCGATCCCACGCACGTGGAACAGGGCACGGACCTGATGGCCGTGGTGACCGTGCGGCACAACGGCGCACATGGCTGGTACCAGAACCTGGCCCTCACACAGGTGTTCCCCTCGGGTTGGGAGATCCGCAACAGCCGCATGGAAGGCTCGGAGGAAGCGGTGCGCACCAGTGGGTACAGCTACCAGGACATCCGTGACGACCGCGTGCTCACCTACTTCAACCTGGCCGCCGGCGAACAGGCGACCTACCGCGTGCTGCTGAACGCCTCCTACGTGGGCCGGTTCTACCTGCCTCCAACGAGCTGCGAGGCCATGTACGACCGCACGGTGCAGGCACGCGAGAAGGGGCGCTGGGTGAGCGTGGTGCGCCCGGGCGATACGGCCCAGGCGCCCTGATCCGGCACGATCATTGATCTTAGCAGCCACCCATCATCGCCATGAAACGCATCACCCTCGCGATCCTCCTCCTCGCCTTCGCGGCGCTGGCCAAGGCACAGGACGGCCCGAAGACCATCTACAGCTACGCCGTCGGCAACTGGCGCAACGGCCCCGTCGTCGTGATCGGACCCTTGCTCGAGACCACGGAACAGGCCACCACACCGCAGTTGATCGCCCGCATGCGCGCGGAGCACGCCGCGTTCAAGGACATCGCCGACATTGACGTGCAGCGCTTCGCCACACGTGAGGAGGGCGAGGAATCACGCACCACCTTGCGCGCCAAGTACCAGATGCGAAAGCTGGAGGTGCGAATGCTGGATGCCCCGGTGCCGAAAGCGCCCTGACAACATGCCCATTCATGGAAAAGGCGGCCGATGGCCGCCTTTTCCATGTCGGTCTGCCGTGATCAATGGACCAGGTCGAGGCGGGCCGCCTTGGAACGGGCACCGCGTTCCACCGTGGAGACGAGGTACAGGCCCGACCGCAATGCGCCGAGGTCGAGCTCCAGCACCGAGCGACCGTTCACCGCTTCACTGCGCAGCAGGCGACCGCTCAGGTCATGCAGCTCCACACGTTCCACCTCCTGGTCGGGTGTCAGGGTGATGCGGACCACACCGTTGGTGGGATTCGGCGCAAGCACCGGTGCCGCAGCAAGCTGTTGCTCCTCCATGCCGATGGTACCGCAGGGCCCGTAGCTGCCCTGGCAGATCTTCTGACCGGTGCCATTGGGATCCAGCCAGTTCTTCAGGTCATCGGAGGCCGGGCCACCGTTGTGCTCCCAGTGGAAGCTCATCTTGCCGTAGAAGTCGGGCTGGTTCTGGCCACCCGGTTGCTGGCTGTTGCAGTACGATGAGCCACCGGTGAGCGTGCCCACGATGAGGCCGCTGCTGTTGTACAGGGGTGAACCGGACGAGCCTCCCTCGGTGACACCATGACCATTGGTGGTGGCGGACCAGGTGACGCGGTAGTGGGTCGCGTAGGGGTTGTTCACCCCGTTCCAGAAGGTGGAGCTCTGGACCGTGTTCACCGTGCTGATCTTCTTCTCGTCACCCGCGGGATGGTGGATGCACTTCGCACCGCTGCCGGGATTGAACTCATTGGCATCCCAGCCGAACCAATACGGGTTGTAGTTCGTGGGGATGGCATCGTCACCTTCCACCAGGCAGAAGTCCGAACCGTAGGTACCTCCCAGATCGTTGCTGTCGGCACGGCGCTGGCAGCCGATCACCGAGCTGGCAGCCGACGCATTGCCCGTGCCACAGCCCGAGCGCTGATACTTGAAATAGAAGCGCCAGTCAGCGAGGTCCGACGTGCTTGCGAGGATGCTGCCATCGCGCTGGCAGTGGTCGGCCGTGAGGAAGTACGGCTTGCAGTCGAACGCCAGATTATTGATCAACGAGCCTGTGCACCAACCGAGCTGCCCGTTCACCTTCACGCTGATGCGCACCACGCCATCGCGTTGCTTGGTCTGCCCGTTCCCCTCCGGGGCACAGTTCACATCGACCTGGCAATCGCCGGCCTTCTCCTCGCCCACGAAGCGATAGGCATGACCGATGCCCGTGATGCGGAAGGACCCCGTACCGGCAACGGCCAGCGGCTCGAAGTACTCCACGAAGCAGCCCTCGCCGGTCAGTTGCGCAGTGCCGAAGACGCCCGAAGCCTTGTTGTTGGCGCTGGTGAAGCCACCGATCACCTCGCTGTGGTCAAGGTTCCAGACGAACATGACCGCACCGGAGGGAATGAAGCAGTCCTTGAAGAACAGTTCCGTGGCGAGCGCTCCGGGGGAAATGAGCTTCACGCGCCAGATGCGGTCACCATTGGGAAGCTCCATCCATTCGCCACTGTTCCAGGGATCGACGTCCAGATCGAGCACCCGACCGTAGAGCGGAAGGCGGCCCTCCTGTTCACGGCGGTTGTCCTCGGCAGCGATGGCCTCGGTATCGAAAGCCGGCGCCTGGACAGTAGGCACCTGCTCAAGGGGCAGCCCGTTGCGCAGGCTGTACGGATCACCGCCGGCGCTGATCTGCGCCATGGACGGGAATGTGGCAAGAAGGGCGCAAAGGCCCAGCGTACGGGTCAAGGTCATGGGTAGTGACTAAGGAGGCTCCAAATTACCACCGGACGGCGGCCTTGCGCGGTACCGTGGAAAAAAGAGCGGGGCCCGCAGGCCCCGCTCGTATCGTTCAGTGCGGTTGGATCAACGCAGCAGCGTCACCGTTCCGACCTTGTCCACGGTCTCACCATTGCTGGCATCGCCGTTGAAGATCCAGAAGTAGGTCCCCTCGGAGATGTCCTTGGTGGGCTTCCAGATCAGGCGGTTCGTGTTGGTGGCACCGCTGATGTTGGTCTCCTTCACCAGGTTGCCCCAGCGGTTGTAGATCTTCATCGTCGCACGGTCGAAGCCCTGGAGATCGATGTAGGTGAACTCATCGTTCTCGCCGTCGCCGTTCGGGCTGAACACGTTGGGCACCTCCACGATGGGCTGGTTGAGCACCAGCACCGTGGCCGTATCCGAACCGGAGCAACCGTTGGCATCCACACCGGTCAGCACCACCGTGTATTCGCCGGGGGCGTTGTAGGTGTACTGGGGAGCGAAATCGGTGGAGGTGTTGCCCTGGTCACCGAAGTTCCACTGGAAGTTGCCGACGTTGCTGGCCGACAGGTTGTTGAACGTGACGGGCAGCGGGTAGACACCCACGCTCGGGTTCGGGGTGAAGTTGACATCGGCGTTGGGGTACCAGCCGATGGTGAGGTCGGCCGTGGCGAAGCAACCGGCGCCAGGGTCACCCACGGTCACCGTGTAGGTCACGGGCGACGACTGCGGGGTCACGATCGGGTTCGGGATGTTGGGATCGCTCAGGCCCACAGCGGGCGACCAGGAGTAGCTGAGCAGGGCCTCGTTCACACCGGCGCAGACCTGGAAGCGCATGTTGGGGCGCTGGTCGCTCTGGCTCTCGGCCATGAAGCCCACGGGCGTGGTGCAAACCCCACCGCCGTCGGAGTGACGTTCGATCACGGAGATGTACGGGGTGGTGCTGTTGTAGGTGGGCGAGTTCTGGGTGAAGGGGATGCCCAGGCCATTGTGGTCGAAGCAGGTCTCGATCACCAGGTTCACACCACCCGGCCAGTCGAAACCGGGGTTCAGCACGAAGGTGTTCCAGCCTTGGGTGATGGTCAGCGTATCGGCGTAGAACACCGTGGTCAGACCGTCGAGGTAATTGCCCGTGCTCATCTCATCCAAGGTGGTGCAGCCCATCTTGATGGTAAAGCCGTAGTACTGCGTGGTACCGTTGATGGCGGCAATGTTGAAGGACAACTGGTTGAACGTACCACCAGCGAAGCCCTGGCCCACGAATTCGGACGAGCGGAAGAGGATCTGGTGCTTCGCGCCCTGGTACCAGTTGCCGAACACGTTCGGGTAGCTGGTGCCAGTGCCCTGCGACTGGTCCGTACCGAGCTCGACCTGGGCGATCACGCCGTTGGAGCAAATGCTGGGGTTGGCGCCGCAGAACTCAGGCGGAGCGTTGTTGATGTTCACGAAGAACTGGCTCGAGGCACCCTCGCAGACGAGCTCGTCCAGCTGGGAGACGGTGAAGTCAGGCACGAAGGACGGCGCCACGTCGATGATGAGGGTCGTGTCCTTCTTCGTGCAACCATCGGGGCTCGTGATCTCCAGCAGGTACTCGTAGCTGCCGGGGAACTGGAAGCTCGCCACCGGGTTGGGAATGCTGGCGTTGCTGAGGCCGGTGGCAGGGGTCCACTCATAGATGTAGCCAGGCACGTTCGGGTTCACCGTGGTGTTGATCTGCACGGTCTCACCCAGGCACAGGGCGCTGTCCTGCGATGTGACCTGGAAGGTGAAGTCGGGCACCACGAACACCGTCACGGTGTCGGCGTTGATGCAGGAGCCGCTGAGGTCACTGGTCACGATGTACGTGGTGGTGACGGCAGGGTCGGCGATCACGTTCTTGCAGTTGGGCTGCAGGCACTGGAAGTTGGCCGCGGTGATGGGGTCGCCCGGCGGGTTGGTGGGCATCACGCTCCACGAGAAGTTGGAGCCACCGTTCGCCTCGATCTCGGCCACCTGCGGACCGCAGATGGTGATATCGGGACCGGCGCTGGTGCGCTGCAGTACGTTGATGCCATACACATAGGTCTGGAACCCTTGGATCGGGCAGGCACCGTCGTTCACCGTGACGATGAAGGGGAAGAAGCCGGCCGTACCAGGAGCGGCGGTCCAGCAGATGGTGAGCGTGATCGGGTTGATGCCCGTGTAGGTAAGGGTGGCGCCCGGCAGGGCCTGGGCGATGTTCGAGACAGGCGTAAGCGTGTCACCCGAGTTCGGGTCGCCGATCACCGCTTCGAAGCAGAAGTTGTCCGTTTCACAGAGCTCCAGTCCATAGGGACCGGTCTGTACCGCCGTGCCGGTCAGGTTCGCCACCACACCGTCATTGGGGTTGGGCGGCTGGTTCGAGCAAGGGATCGCGACGAACTGCATGTCACGCATGATCGTACCGATCACGTTGCCATCCTCGTCGTAGGCGGTCACCTCGACCACCACCACCCAGTTGCCACCAGCGTTCAGGGTGAACTGGATCAGACCCGTCAGCGGGTCGAGCGTGATGCCGGGGATGGGGGTGTTCGGCGTGTTCGGTGCCACGTAACCGGCACCGGCCCCACCCGTTTCCATGGCGCTGATAAGGGCATAGGACAGCGAATCCGCATTGGGGTCATACACACCATAGCTGTAAGACACCGGGTAGCCAAGGCACACGTAGGGGATCGGAGCGTTGGTGAACACCGGGCTGTCGTCGCAGGGGGCCAGCAAGCTGTTCATGGTGCCCTCGATGTACGTGTCGGTGGCGTCCGGGCTGGTCAGGTTCTGAATGGCCGCGTTACGGCAGCAGGTGCTCCAGGAGAAGGTCCAGGAATCGCAGGGAGGCAGCGTGACGATACCGGTATAGATGTACTGCTCGATACCCGGCAGGGTTCCGCCATTGCAGGTGCTGTTCGACAGCTGACCATCGCAGAGCTGGGAGATCTCCGTGGGGGGACCTGCCGTCACCGTGACCTGTTGGGTACCGCACGGGCTCTGAATGTCGATGATCTCCGACGGGCTCACCGGAATACCCTCACAGTCCCGGTAAAGCACAAGGGTCACCTCATACTCGTTGTTCCCGAGGCACTGCCAGTAGATCTCGCCACCGGCGATGTGCGAGGCCTGGAGGGAACCGATGGCCAGGAACCCCAACGTGATCAGCGTGAAGAGTTTGCGAAGCATGCGTTTCAGCTTGGTGATGTGCTTTTTCCAGCGGTCGAAAATAACGCTTCCCGGATAATGGGCGACCTTTCGGACCGTTGTTGTTAACCATGACGCCCTGGATCCGGAACAAGTTGTCCGGACGCTCCAAAAAGAGGCTGCTGGCGTTCTCGGGCCTGGTGGCCGTGGCATTGGCCTGGAGCTCGTGGTGGCCGCTCCCCCCCCTGTTCGGCACCCCGCGGAGCACCGTACTGCTCGATCGCCACGGCGAACTCCTGGGCGCCAGCGTGGCCGCCGATGGCCAGTGGCGCTTCCCGGTGACGGACAGCGTGCCCCCCCGGTTCGAGGCCTGCCTGCTCGCTTTCGAGGACCGGCAATTCCGATCGCATCCCGGTGTCCACCTCCCCTCCCTGGTGCGCGCCACCCTCCAGAACATCCGTGCAGGCCGGGTGGTGAGCGGGGGCAGCACCCTCACCATGCAGCTGGCGCGCCTGAGCATGGGCCAGCGCGGCCGCACCTTCGGCAACAAGGCCATCGAAGCCCTTTTCGCCCTGCGCATCGACATGGCCCTGGACAAGGACCGCATCCTGGCGGAATACTGCGCGAACGCCCCCTTCGGTGGCAACGTGGTCGGCCTGGAGGCCGCGGCCTGGCGGTACTACGGTCGCCCCGCCCAACGCCTCGGCTGGGCCGAGTGCGCCACCCTGGCCGTGCTGCCCAATGCCCCCTCCACGGTCAGGCCGGGAAAAGGCCAGGAGGCCCTGCGGCGCAAACGCGATCGCCTGCTCGGACGCCTGCTCGCGGAGGGCACCATCGACCGCACCGAATGGTCGCTCGCCCTGCAGGAGCCGCTGCCGGGCAAGGCCATCGCCCTGCCGCACCGCGCGCCTCACCTCCTGGCCACCCTGATGCGGTCGGGACAGGGCGGCCGCGTGATCCGATCCACCATCGATGGCCGCCTGCAGGACCGGGTGGCCGAGGCCCTCGACCGCATGGCGCCCCCCCTCCATGCCAACGAGGTGCACAACGCCGCCGCCCTGGTGCTCGACATGCCCACCGGCGAGGTGCTGGCGTATGTAGGGAACCTCTCCGACGCGGGAGCGGAACACGCCGGTTCGGTGGACATGGTGCCGGCCATGCGCAGCACCGGCAGCCTGCTGAAGCCCTTCCTGTTCGCCGATATGCTCAATTGCGGCGAACTGCTGCCCGGCATGCTCGTGGCCGATGTGCCCACCCGGTACGAGGGCTTCGCGCCGCGCAACTTCGAGGACACCTACGCCGGCGCGGTGCCCGCCAATGAGGCCCTGGCCCGGTCGCTCAACATCCCCGCTGTGCGGGCCCTGCGCGCCCATGGGGTGGAACGCACCCTGCGGACCCTGCATGGCATCGGGCTCGGGCACATCGACCGGTCGGCGGACCATTACGGGCTGGCCCTGATCATGGGCGGCGCCGAGAGCGACCTGTGGACCCTGACGGGAGCCTATGCGTCCATGGCCCGGCTGGTGCACACTTACGGCACCAACGGACAGGCCTATCCCCCGGGCAGCATCCATCCGCCAGTGGTGGAACGCACCGTTCCCGATACCGGCCAAGTTCGACCACCTCCCCCTTTTTCCGCATCGGCCGCACACCTCACCCTCAGCGCCCTCACGGCGGTGAAGCGACCTGCCTCCGAAGCGGGCTGGGAACGGCTCGGCCAGGTCCGGTCCATCGCGTGGAAGACCGGCACGAGCGTAGGCCACCGCGACGGCTGGGCCATCGGCACCGATGGCCGCCACACCGTGGGCATCTGGACCGGCAACGCCGACGGCGAGGGGCGCCCCGGTCTCACCGGCACCCTGGCCGCCGCCCCGCTGCTCTTCCATGTGTTCGATGGCCTTCCCAGGACACCGCTGCCCGCCCCGCCCTACGACGAGCTCATCCGCGAGCCGGTGTGCCGGGCCACGGGTTACCGGGCGGGGGCCGATTGCCCCCAGGTGGATACGGTGCTGGTACAGCCCGCCGGAAGGCGCACCCCGCCCTGCCCGTACCACCGCACGGTGCTCGTGGACCACTCCGGAAGATGGCGCGCATACCCCGGGGAGGACGCGGTACCCACCCCCTGGTTGGTGCTGCCTCCTGCCATGGAGCACTACCGTGCGCTCCGCGACCCCACCTACCGCCCCCTCCCGCCCTTCAAGGATGGACGGGACCTCGATGGCGCGCCCATGGAGGTGCTGTACCCCGAGGCCGGCTCAAGGCTGCTGATCCCGCTCGAGCTCGATGGTGCGCAGGGCCATGCCGTGGTGGAGGTGGCCCATCGCGATGCCGCGGCCGTGATCGACTGGGACCTGGATGGCACCTACCTCGGGCGTACCAGCGGCGAGCACCGCATGGCCATCGCGCCACCCGAGGGCCCGCACCGGTTAACTTTGACCGATGCGCACGGCAACCGCTTGGACCATCGGTTCGAGGTGACCACCGGCCGGCGCCGACCCTCCTCCCCATGAAGTCCCTTCTCCTGTGGCTTGCGCTCGCCCTGGGCTCCGTGCTCCAAGCGCAACCCGACACCCTCTACGTACCTCTCGAAGGCGGGGTGAGGCCGCTGGCCGTGGTGTACGATGCACGCCCCGATGCCAAGGACTTCGTGCTGATCGGCCGGTACGCCTACGATACCTCGTTGGTGGCCGTCGAACTGGCGCACCGCAACGGCAGGCCCTGTGGGGTGTACCGCGCCTATTTCCCCGACGGTCGCCCGCTGATCTTCGCGGTGTACGGGTACGACATGCTGCACGGCGACTGGAGCGAGTACGACGACCTGGGACGCATCACGGTGAAGGGGCAGTACCGCGACGGCAAGCGCGATGGCACCTGGGCCTTCCGGGGCGAAGGCATCGTGGGCCACTACAGCAAGGGGGAGCGCCATGGCCGTTGGAAGTACTACGTGGACGGCCGGTTGGTGCGTGTGGAGAAGTACCACCACGGCACGCTGAAGACCGCGAACCCCGTGGGCCGGCAGTGAACCCGGTTAACGTTCCTTAACGCCCAAGGGCAACCCTGCGCCCTCCGCGGCCGTTACATTCACGATCCTGCTACCGCCCATGCAACCACGCCTCCTCGCCGCCGCCGGCACCTTCCTCCTTCTCTCCTGTGCCTCCTTGGCGCAATCCCCTTCCGCGGTGAGCAAGCTCGACGCGCTGATGTACCACATCGACCGCATGTACGTGGACAGCGTGAACGACAACAAGCTCGTGGACAAGGCCATCGTGAGCATCCTGGAGGAGCTCGACCCGCACAGCATCTACATCCCGAAGGAGGAGCTGGAGGAGGTGAACGAGCCGCTCAAGGGCAACTTCGAAGGGGTGGGCATCCAGTTCAACATCGTGCGCGACACCATCTACGTGGTGGATGCCATCGCCGGAGGACCCAGCGAGCGGCTCGGCATCCGTGCGGGTGACCGCATCGTGCGCATCGACGGAGAGAACGTGGCCGGTGTCGGCTTCAAGAACGCGGACGTGATGAAGCGCCTGCGCGGCAAGAAGGGCTCCAAGGTGGACGTGGGCATCGTTCGGCGCAGCGAAGCCGAGCTCCTGGAGTTCAGCATCACCAGGGACAAGATCCCCATCTACAGCGTGGAGGCCTCGTTCATGGCCACGCCCACGGTCGGCTACATCAAGGTGAGCCGCTTCAGCGCCACCACCATGAAGGAGTTCAGGGAAAAGCTCGACGAGCTGCGCGCGAAAGGCATGCAGGACCTGATCCTCGACCTGCAGGGCAACGGTGGCGGCTACCTGCGCACGGCGATCGAGATGGGCGATGAGTTCCTGGGCGAGCGCAAGCTGGTGGTGTACACCGAGGGCCGCTCCACCCCCCGCGAGGACACCTACGCCACTTCGGAAGGGCGTTTCGAGAAGGGTCGCCTGGTGGTGCTGGTGGACGAGGGCAGCGCGAGCGCCAGCGAGATCGTGAGCGGCGCCGTGCAGGACTGGGACCGCGGCCTGATCGTGGGGCGCCGCACCTTCGGCAAGGGCCTGGTGCAACGCCCGGTGATGCTGCCGGATGGAAGCGCCGTGCGCCTCACCGTGAGCCGGTATTACACCCCCTCGGGGCGCTGCATCCAGAAGCCGTACGAGGAAGGCGTGGAGGCCTACCAGCGCGAGAAGGCCGAGCGGTTGGCGAAAGGTGAGCTCACCAACGCCGACAGCATCCACGCCGCCGATACGCTGAAGTACTTCACCATGCGCAAGCGCGTGGTGTATGGCGGTGGTGGCATCATGCCCGATGTGTTCGTGCCCATCGACACCTCGCTGAGCTCGGAGTACTTCGGCCAGCTGGTGCGCAAAGGCACCCTCAACACCTTCGCCCTCACCCATACCGATGCGAACCGCGAGGCCCTGCTGAAGCGCTTCAAGAACCCCGACCAGTTCCGCCGTGAGTTCAACGTGGACGAGGCGATGGTGCAGGGGCTGGTGGCCCAGGCGGAGAAGGACGGCGTGAAGCCCGACCCCGAAGGCCTCGCCAAGAGCCGGGCCCTGGTGGACCTGCGCCTGAAGGCCCTGATCGCCCGTGACCTGTGGGACACCTCGGCCTACTGGCAGGTGATCCTCCCGGACAACATGGTCGATCGCAGTTTTCAGCGTGCCCTCGAGGTGCTCAAGGACGACACCTTCCAGCGGCTGGGCATGAGCGATCGTTGATCGCTTGTTAACGCTGCGTCACAGGAGCGCGCGGATGGTATTTTCGCGGCCTGCAAACCAAACACCTCGTCCAAACCATGAAGGACAACATCCAGATCGGACTGCTCGTGCTGATCGCGGGCATGGTCGGCTACCAGCTCGTCTCCCGCCCTGCCGCGGCCCCCACCTCTGCTGCGGAGAACGCCGCCGCACCGGCCGCCCAGGCGAACCCCTTCGCCCAACCGGCGCAGACCTCGTTCGACCCGCTCACGCCCCCGGCGAGCACGCCCGTGAGCAACGCCGCGAAGACCACGATCAGCTTCACCAAGTCGGAGCATGACTTCGGCAAGGTGCTTTCCACCAGCGAGAACACCTACAAGTTCGCGTTCACGAACACCGGCAACGAGCCGCTGATCATCGAGAACGCCCAGGGCAGCTGCGGCTGCACCGTGCCTGAGTATCCCAAGGCCCCGATCCCCCCGGGCGGCACCGGCGAGATCAAGGTGGTGTACAAGCCCGCCGGCCAGAGCGGCCAGCAGCAGAAGACGGTGAC
>JAEUSV010000018.1 GCA_016788485.1 Flavobacteriales bacterium | reverse complement strand
GGGGGCACCGCGGCGGCCTTGGGGGCCGGGGCCTCCTCGGCCTTGCGCTTGGGGGCCTCCTTGGCCACGGGCGCGCCCAGCACGATGCTCTCGCGCTCCTGGCGCTGCTGCACGGTCTGCTTGCTCGCCTCCTTCTCGGCCTTGCTGGTGCCGAACGCCGCGTTCAGCAGGTCGTACTGCTCCCCGCTGATCTTCGTGTTCGGGTTGGAGTCCACCTTGTGGCCCTTGCCGGCCAGGAACTCCACGACCGTGTGCACGCCGAGGTTGAACTCGCGCGCCACCTTGCTCAATCGTACCGCTTTATCCGCCGTATCGCTCATACAGTTCCCGGGGTCCCGGTCCCTTGGTTCGTTCAGTTGCTTTCCTCTCGCTTGTCCTTGTCCTCATCCATCACCGCCGGCCGAAGCCTGCGGCATCACTGTTCCAGTTCGGCCTTGAGGATGCGCAGCACCTCGGCCACGGTCTCCTCCTCCAGGTCGGTGCGCTTCACCAGCTCCTCCTGCCCGATGTCGAGCACGCTGCGCGCGGTGTCGCAACCGATGTTCTTCAGTTCGTCGATGATCCACTGATCGATCTCGTCGGCGAAATCCTCCAGGGCCACGTCGTCGGTGACCTCGTCGGTCTCACGGTACACGTCGATCTCGAAGCCCGTGAGGCGGCCGGCCAGCTTGATGTTGTGACCGCCCTTGCCGATGGCGAGCGCCACCTGGTCGGGCTTCATGTACACCTCGGCGCGCTTGTGCTCGTTGTCCAGCTTGATGTTGCCGATCTTGGCGGGGCTTAGCGCGCGCTGGATCAGCAACTGGTCGTTGCTGGTGTAGTTGATCACGTCGATGTTCTCGTTGCGCAGCTCGCGCACGATGCCGTGGATGCGGCTGCCCTTCATGCCCACGCAGGCGCCCACCGGATCGATGCGGTCGTCGTAGCTCTCCACCGCCACCTTGGCGCGCTCACCGGGCTCGCGCACGATGCGCTTGATGGTGATGAGGCCATCGGCCACCTCGGGCACCTCCTGTTCGAAGAGCTTCTCCAGGAACTCGGGGGCGGTGCGGCTCAGGATCACCACGGGGGTGTTGTTGCGCATCTCCACCTTCCACACCACGGCGCGCACGTTGTCGCCCTTCTTGAAGAAGTCGCTCTTGATCTGCTGGTCCTTGGGCAGGATCAGCTCGTTGCCCTCGTCGTCGAGCACCAGGGTCTCGCGCTTCCAGATCTGGTAGACCTCGCCGGTCATGATCTCGCCTACGCGCTCCTTGTACTTGTTGTACAGGTGGTCCTTCTCGAGCTCCAGGATGCGGCTCTGGAGGTTCTGCTTGAGGCTGAGGATGTTGCGGCGGCCGAAGTCGTGGATCTTCACCTCCTGGCTCACCTCCTCGCCCACCTCGAAGTCGGGCTCGATCTTGCGGGCCTCGCTCAGTTCGATCTGCTTGCCTTCGTCCTCGACCATGCCGTCGTCGACGATCTCGCGGTTCAGCCAGATCTCCAGGTCGCCCTTGTCGGGGTTGATGATGATGTCGAAGTTGGCCTCTTCGCCGTACTTCTTCTTCACGACCCCCCGGAACACGTCCTCCAGGATGCCCATCATGGTCACCCGGTCGATGTTCTTCAGGTCCTTGAATTCGCCGAAGGATTCAATGAGGTTCACGGTGCTCATGGCCCGGTCAATTGAACTTGATGGTTGCTTGTGTTGACTTGATCTCGGAGAACGGGATGGCGGTGGCCTCCTCGTCGAGCTTGGGAAGGCGGCCCTTCACCTTGCTGGGGTGCTGGACGCGCAGTTGGATGCCTTGTTCGTTCACGGCGGCGAGCTGGCCCTGGAGGGTGCGGCCGTCGGCCAGCTTCACCTCCACCACGCGCCCGGTGTGCTTCACGTACTGGCGGAGCACGCGGAAGGGGCGGCCCATGCCGGGGCTGCCCACCTCGAGCTCCAGGTCGTCCAGCGCCTCGCCGAACTCCTCGCGCAGCCCCTGGTTGATGGCGGTGAGGTCGGCCAGGGTGATGGCCTTGTCGTTGTCCACCTCCACCACGGCCTTGCCGCCGGGGCGCACCTCGGCGAACACCAGGAAATGGGGCGTGCCGGACAGGCGGCGCTCCAGGGCTTCGGTGAGGCGTTCGGTGGTGATCATCGCACAGGTCCGGCGGACAACAAAAAAGAGGGGCGGTCCCCTCTTTCCTCTTCGTTCCGCCGACTGACGGTGCAAATGTAGGTTTTTTCCGGCACGCGGCGCACGGCCCGTCCTTGGCGCCCATCGCGCCTTGGGCCGCGCGGCTAACTTCACGCCCCCCAACGCCCCAGGCATGACCTTCCGCCCCACCCTGACCCTGCTGGCCGCCGCGCTGATCGCCGCCCCGGCCCTGGCCCAGAAGCAATACACCTACACCAGCGTCCCCGGCGACCCCACGGGCACCCGCATCTACACGCTCGAGAACGGGCTGCAGGTGTGGCTGAGCCGCAACACCGACGCGCCGCGCGTGCAGACCAACATCGCCGTGCGCGCCGGCAGCAAGAACGACCCCGCCGACGCCACCGGCCTGGCCCACTACCTGGAGCACATGCTCTTCAAGGGCACCAGCCACATCGGCACCCGCGACTGGTCGAAGGAGAGCGTGCTGCTGAAGCAGATCAGCGACGCCTACGAGGAGCGCCGTGGCTTCACCGATGAGGCCGAGCGCGCCCGCATCTACCAGCACATCGACAGCCTGAGCCAGCTCGCCGCCGCGCTGGCCGTGCCCAACGAGTACGACAAGATGGTGAAGAGCATCGGCGCCCGCGGCACCAACGCCTACACCAGCAACGAGCGCACCGTGTACGTGAACGATGTGCCCAGCGACGAGCTCGAGAAGTGGATGATGATCGAGAGCGAGCGCATGCACGAGCTGGTGCTGCGCCTGTTCCACACCGAGCTCGAAACGGTGTACGAGGAGTTCAACCGCGGCCAGGACAACGACGGGCGCAACGCGTGGCAGGCCATGAACAAGGCCCTCTTCAAGAAGCACCCTTACGGCACGCAGACCACGATCGGCACCGGCGAGCACCTGAAGAACCCCAGCATGGTGAAGATCCACCAGTACTTCGACAGCTGGTACGTGCCCAACAACATGGCGGTGGTGCTGGCCGGCGACATCGACTACGACCGCACCGTGGCGATGGTGGACAAGTACTTCGGCGGGTGGCAGCGCAAGCCGGTGCCCGGTTTCAGCTTCCAGCCCGAGGACCCCATCAGCAGCCCCGAGGTGATCGAGGTGTTCGGCCCCAACAGCGAATGGGTGGACCTCGGCTGGCGCACGGGCGGCTCGGGCACCGATGACGACCTGATGATCGAGCTCATCGGCGGACTGCTCAGCAACGGGCAGGCCGGCCTTTTCGACCTGGACCTGCTGCAGGACCAGAAGGTGCTGGGCGCCGATGCCGGGGGGTATGCCCTGGCGGACCACGGCACCTTTACGGTCAGCGGTGAACCGCGCGAGGGGCAGACCCTGGAACAGGTGCGCGAGCTGCTTCTGGCGGAGATGGACAAGCTGAAGAAGGGCCAGTTCGACGACTGGCTGATCGACGCGGTGGTGAACGACATGAAGCAGCGCCGCCTGAAGGCCTGGAACGACAACAACGGCGCGCGCGTGGGGGCCATGACCAACGCCTTCATCCTCCAGCGCCCGTGGAAGGACGAGGTGGAGCGCCTCGACCGCATGGGCACCATCACCAAGCAGCAGGTGATGGACTTCGCCACGCGCACCTTCGGCACCAACTACGTGTGCGTGTACAAGCGCACCGGCGAGAACAAGGACGCCTACAAGGTCACCAAGCCCAAGATCACCGCCATCGACATCAAGCGCGAGGGCATGAGCGAATGGCGGAAGAACTGGGAGAAGGTCCCCAGCGCCACGCTGGCCCCCGAGTTCATCGACTACCAGCAGGCCATCACCACCAGGCAGCTCAAGGGCGGCCTGGAGCTCAACACGGTGAAGAACCCCACCAACGACCTCTTCTCCCTCAACTACATCGTCGACATCGGTTCCAACAACGACCGGCTGCTCGACCTGGCGGTGGACTATCTCCCCTACCTCGGCACCGCGCGGCTCGGTCCGAAGGAGTTCAAGAAGGAGCTCTTCAAGCTCGGCCTGGACATCTCGGTGAACACCGGCGAGGACCGCGCGGTGGTCACGCTCACCGGCCTGGAGAAGAACCTGCCGCAGGGCATGGCGCTGTTGGAGGAGCTGCTGCACGGTGCCAAGGCCGACCCCACCGCGCTCACCGGCCTTGTGAACGACATCGCCAAGGAGCGCGAGAACGCCACGAAGGACAAGAACATGATCCTGCAGATGGCCATGTACAACTACGCCCGTTATGGCGCCCGTTCGCCCTTCAACGACGTGGTGCCCCTGGCGGAGCTGCAGCAGGTGAAGGCCGAGGAGCTCATCGGCCGCATCCACCGGCTGATGGAGCACAAGCACAAGGTGTTCTACTACGGCCGCAAGAGCGCCGAGGAGGTCGGCCTGCTGCTCGAGGGCATGCACAAGGTGGCGAGCCCGTGGCGCCAGCCCGATCCCGCGCGCACCTACACCGAACAGGAGACCACTGCCAGCAACGTGTACTTCGTGGAGCACGACATGGTGCAGACCGAGATGCTGTGGGTGAGCAAGGGGGAGGCCTTCAACCCCGAGCTGCTGCCGCTGGCCGCGCTGTTCAACGAATACTTCGGCAGCGGCCTCTCGAGCATCGTGTTCCAGGAGATCCGCGAGGCGAAGGCGCTGGCCTACGGCGCGAGCGCCAGCTACGGCACCCCGCGGAAGAAGGAGGAGGCCCACTACCTCCGTGTCTTCATCGGCACGCAGGCCGACAAGCTGCCCGATGCGGTCGATGCCATGGGCGTGCTCATGAACGACATGCCCGTGAACGAGAACCAGTTCAACGGAGCGCGGACAGCGGCCCTCAAGCGCATCGCCACCGACCGCATCACCAAGGAGCGCATCTACTGGAGCTACGACGCCGTGCAGCGCCTGGGCCGCACCGACGACATCCGCAAGCTCAGCTACGAGCGCCTTCCCTCCATCACGGTGAACGACCTGAAGGCCTTCTTCGACGCGCGGATCAAGGGCCGGAAGTACAGCTACCTGGTGATCGGCAAGAAGGCCGCCCTCGACATGAAGGCGCTGGAGAAGCTCGGCCCCGTGAAGGAGCTCACCAAGCCGGAGATCTTCGGCTACTGACCCTTCCAGCCCATGTCGCAGCAGAACGCGGGGAACGGCGACGACAAGTCCGCCTACGCCGAAGCTTCGGAAGACAAGCACACTTCCGCTGAGGCTTCAGCGGACAAGCGCCTCTTCCTCCTCGACGCCTACGCCCTCATCTACCGGGCCTACTTCAGCTTCATCCGCGCGCCCCGCATCAACAGCAAGGGCTTCAACACCAGCGCCGCCTTCGGCTTCACCACCACGCTGCTCGACCTCATCAAGCGCGAGAAGCCCACGCACATCGCCGTGGTGTTCGACACGGCCGCGCCCACCGAGCGCCACGAGACCCTGCTGGACTACAAGGCCAACCGCGAGGAGATGCCCGACGACATCCGGAGCAACGTGCCCTACATCCGCCGGATCATCGAGGCGCTGCGCATCCCCGTGCTCGAGAGCGACGGCTACGAGGCCGACGACGTGATCGGCACCCTGGCCAAGAAGGCCGAGGCCGAAGGCTACACCACCTACATGGTGACCCCCGACAAGGACTTCGGACAGCTGGTGAGCGACCGCATCATCATGTACAAGCCGGGGCGCGGCGGCGAGCCGCCCGAGAAGCTCGGGCCCAAGGAGATCTGCGAACGCTGGGGCGGGCTCAGCAGCCCCGAGCAGGTGAAGGACATCCTCGGCCTCATGGGCGATGCGGTCGACAACATCCCTGGCATCCCCGGCATCGGCGAGAAGACCGCCATGAAGCTCATCCAGCAGTTCGGCAGCCTGGAGGGCGTGCTCGAGAACGCCGACAAGCTCAAGGGCAAGCAGCAGGAGAACGTGGTGCAGTTCGCCGAGCAGGGCCGCCTGAGCAAAATGCTCGCCACCATCAACGTGAACGCACCGGTGGAGCTCGACCACGATGCGCTGCACCTGGACCCGCCCGACAAGGACAAGGTGCTGGAGGTGTTCAGCGAGCTCGAGTTCAAGACTCTGGCGAACCGGGTGCTGGGCGGCGACGCGAACGGCACCACCGAGGAGCCCAAGGCCGGCAAACGCGCCAAGGCGGCACCGGCCAACACCGGCCAGGTCGACCTCTTCGGCAGCAGCGTGGACGCGGAGGGCAACGTGGAGCTCACCGAGCTGGCCACCATCGACACCGTGCCGCACCGCTACTTCCTGGCCCGCACCAACGAGGACCTGTACATGCTCGCGGCCCAGCTGAAGAAGCAGTCGCGCTTCTGCTTCGACACGGAGACCACCGGTACCGACGAGCGAACGGCTGAACTGGTGGGTCTTTCCTTCAGCTGGAAGGAACATGAGGGCCATTACGTGCCCGTGCCGGAGGACAGTGCCGAGGCCCGGCGCATCGTGGACATCTTCAAGCCCGTGCTCGAGAACGCGCACATCGGCAAGGTGGCGCAGAACGCCAAGTACGACATCCGCGTGCTGGCCCGGTACGGCGTGGAGGTGAAGGGCCCGCTCTTCGATACCATGGTGGCCCACTTCCTGCTGAAGCCCGACGTGCAGAAGCATGGGATGGACTTCCTCAGCGAGACCTACCTCGGCTACCGGCCCGTGAGCATCACCACCCTCATCGGTGAGAAGGGACGGGGCAAGGCGCAGAAGAGCATGCGCGACGTGGACGTGGAGCTGGTGAAGGATTATGCCGCCGAGGACGCGGACGTCACCTGGCAGCTGGCCGGCAAGCTCGAACCCCTACTGGCCGAGGACGAAGTGACCGGCCTCTTCAACGATGTGGAGATGCCGCTGGTGCACGTGCTCGCCGACATGGAAACGGAGGGCATCCGCATCGACATCCCGGCGCTGAAGCAGTTCAGCGAGGAGCTGGGCACCGAGCTGGTGCGCCTGCAGGACGCCATCCACCAGGCCTGTGGCGTGCCCTTCAACATCGACAGTCCGAAGCAGCTGGGCGATGTGCTGTTCGAGACCCTGAAGCTCGGCGGCGACAAGGTGAAGAAGACCGCCAAGACGGGGCAGTACCAGACCAGCGAGGACATCCTGCAGGAACTGAGCAACGCGCACCCCGCGATCCCGCTGATCCTGGACTACAGGAGCCTGCGCAAGCTGAAGGGCACGTACGTGGACACGCTGCCCGAGGCGGCCGACCCGGTGACGCACCGCGTGCACACCAGCTACCTGCAGACGGTCGCCGCCACCGGACGCCTGGCCAGCAACGACCCCAACCTGCAGAACATCCCCATCCGTACGGAGAAAGGGCGCGAGATCCGCAAGGCCTTCGTGCCACGCAGCGCGCACTACAAGCTGCTCAGCGCCGACTACAGCCAGATCGAACTGCGGATCATCGCGCACATGAGCGGCGATGTCAACATGCAGGAGGCCTTCCGCAAGGGGCTCGACATCCACGCGGCCACGGCGGCCAAGGTGTTCAACGTGGACATCGCGGAGGTGTCGCGCGAGCAGCGCAGCCGCGCGAAGGCCGTGAACTTCGGCATCGCCTACGGGCAGGGTGCCTTCGGGCTGGCGCAGAACCTGGGCATCCCCCGCGGCGAGGCCAAGCAGATCATCGACGACTACTTCGCGCAGTTCCCCGGGGTGCGCAACTACATGGACGAGATGATCGGCTTCTGCCGCACCCATGGCTACATCAAGACCTTGATGGGCCGACGTCGCTACCTGCCCGACATCACCAGCGCCAACAACACCGTGCGGGCCCAGGCCGAGCGCATCGCCATCAACGCCCCCATGCAGGGCACCGCGGCCGACATCATCAAGGTGGCCATGGTGCACATCCACAGCGACCTGCGCAAGCACGACATGAAGAGCAGGTTGCTGCTGCAGGTGCACGACGAACTGGTGTTCGACGCCCCTAACGACGAGGTGGAGGAGCTGAGGTCCCTGGTGCGAGAGCGCATGGAAGGGGCCATGAAGCTGGACGTGCCCCTCGTTGTTGACATCAACGTTGGGAAAAACTGGCTGGAGGCGCACTGAGCGGGGGAACCCTGGGGGCGACCTTCGCGTATACGCCCTCAACCATTTCTCCCATGCGCATCACTCTCCTTGGATGGACGGCCGGCATCAGTGGCCTGCTGCTGCTCCAGGCCTGCGGTGGCGGACAGCCCGCCCAGGACACGCTCAACGTGGACCAGGCCGCCGACAGCACGGCCCAGGCCCGCAAGCAGCGCACCAAGGCGATCTTCTACAACATCCCCTCGCCGATGGAGACGGCGGCCCTGTTGAAGAAGGCCGGTGCGCAATACGACAAGGACATCCTGAACGACCCGAACAAGAACTCCTCCTACACCGCCGCCAGCAAGCAGGCGTTGAACCTGGGGATCTACGGGGCGGACCTGAGCTATGCCAGCGTGTACAACAACACGCACGAGAGCATGCTCTTCACCGCGGCCGCACAGAACCTGGCCAAGCAGCTCAACATCAGCTCGGCCTTCAGCCAGGAGGTGGTGGACCGCATGGAGAAGAACCGTGACCACCGCGACTCCCTGCTGAACATCATCAGCGAGACCTACTGGGAGGTGGACGCCTACCTGAAGGAGAACCAGCGCGAGAACATCAGCGCCATGATGATCGCCGGAGGCTGGGTGGAGGGCCTGTACATCGCCACGGCCGTGTGCGCTGCGCACGACACACCGGAGCTGCGCCAGCGCATCGCCGAGCAGAAACTGCCCCTCACGGACCTCATCGCCCTGGTGTCCACCTACAGCGGTACCGACCAGAGCGTGGCGGGCGTGCTGAACGACCTCAAGGCGCTCGAGGCCGCCTACACCGGCGTGAGCGCCGCGGGCGGTGGCAGCTCCGTGAGCCAGGAGGGCGGTGTCACCGTGATCGGCGGCAGCGCGCCTTCGGCCTCGCTCACGAACGAACAGCTCAAGGCCATCACCGAGAAGACGGCGGCCATCCGCAACACCTACATCAACTGAGCCCGGCCATGAAGCACATTGGCAACCTCCTCGCATCGGCGACGCTCCTCGCCGCCCTGCTGCTGCCCTCCACGGCCGATGCCCAGTGCCGCAGCTATGCCAAGAACAAGTGGGTGCCCGAGCTGGCCCCCTACAAGTTCAACGAGACCTTCAACGCCGCCCAGCTCGCCCCCGGCGAGGACGCCGAGGTGTCCCTCACCTTCTACAGCGGCCAGGAATACCGCATCCTGGTGCGCAGCCACCCGATCCTCGGTGAGGTGAACTGGAAACTGGTGGACGGCAGCAACAAGATCATCTTCGAGAGCCTGGCCGACGACCCCAAGCACACCTTCGACTTCAAGGTGGCCAGCACGCAGCAGCTCAAGGTGCAGGTGTGGGTGCCCGAGGCACCGAACGCCAACAACATGACGCACGTGGGCTGCGTGGGGATCCTCGTGGGCTTCAAGGAATGAGCCCCGCATCGTAAAAGAGAAAGCCCCGGCGATGGCCGGGGCTTTTCGTTGATACGGGTAGATGGTGGATCACTCCACCGTGAAGCGCACCACACGGGCGCCGTCGGCGTTCACCAGGCGCACCAAGTAGAGGCCGTCCGCGAGGGTGCCCACGGGCACGGCCACGTTGTGGCGGCCCGCGGCCATCGGGCCATCGGCCAGCACGGCCACCTCCTGCCCGATGGCATTGAGCACGCTGATGCGAACCCGGTCGCCCTCACGCAGGTC
>JAEUSV010000003.1 GCA_016788485.1 Flavobacteriales bacterium | reverse complement strand
TGCTGCACGGTCTCACGGCCGGGGAAGGCCCAGTACAGCTCGATGGCGTGCAGGTCCTTCAGGATGGCCTCGACCTCCTGCGCGGTGCCGCGACCTTCGTCGAGGTCCATGGCCGCGAGCTTCAGCTGGTCCCAGGTGTGGGAGCGCAGCCGGGCGGCGTTGTAGTGCGAGCGGGTGCGGGTGTCGGGAGCGGCGGTGGACATCGGGTTGAGCCGTGCTTCGCGCGCCCAGAGCGGTCACGCGAAGGCGCGTCCGGAAAGATAGTCGGACGACCGATCAGCGCTTCTTCCGCGCGGGCGCCTTCTTGGCCGCCGGCTTGCGCACGGGCTTGGCGGCCGCCTTGGCCGGTGCCGGCGCCTTCGTGGTGCCCGTGCCCTCGTGCAGGGCCACCCGGTTCCCTTCGCTGTCGATGAAGAGCGCGAACCAGCCGGCCTCCTCGCTGATCAGGGTCTTGGGCATGATCACCCGGCCACCGGAGAACTCGACGCGGCTCAGCACCCCGTCCAGGTCGTTGCCGGCGTTGAGGTACACCAGGGTGCCCGTGTCGCTGGGCACGCAGCCCGGACCGTAGATCAGCGCGCCGCCGATGCCCTTGTCGGCCGGGAAATAGGCCATGGCGAACTCCCCGTTCACGCTCACCTCCATCTCCATGTTGTAGAGGGTGCCGTAGAACCGCGCGGCCCTACGGATGTCGTAGACGGGGATCTCGAACCAGCTGACGAAATCCTTCAGCTTGATGTGGCGTTGTCCGGCAAGGCTTCCCATGGTCACTCGGTTTGTTCGCTCGGTGGTCGGAACGAGCTGATGATGTGCTTCGGCGGTTCGTGCGGCAGCAGCGTCTCGTTGCGCACCTCCAGTTCGCTCAGCTCCTGCACACGCGTGGGCTTGATCAGGGGGCCGAGGCTCTCCAGTGCGGGATGCTTGGTGCCCGGGGCGTAGATGGTGAAGTCCACCGGCCGGTCGCGGAAGCTCTTGAGCGGCTGGCCCAGGCGCAGCACGCCCAGCTCACGGCTGCGGCGCACCTTCTCGAGGTTGATCTCGATCGGGATGAACTCCTCGTTCACGTCGGCCTGGTAGATCACGCGGCCCTCGGGGCCGCACACGATGCTGCGGCCGCTGCCGCCCGCGTCGAGCCCGTTGATGTCGAAGAAGTAGCACTGGTTCACCGCCGCGCTCGCCCGTGCGATGCTCAGCTCGATCTCGCGGTCGATTGTGCCGGTGAGCGTGGGGTGCAGGATCACCTCGGCGCCCATGCAGGCCAGCGTGCGCGTGGTCTCGGGGAACCACATGTCGTAGCAGATGCTCACCCCGAAGCGCCCCACATCAGGCACGTCGAACACGCAGAACTCGTTCCCGCCGGTGACGCCCACCTCGTACGGGTAGAAGGGGAACATCTTGCGGTAGCGGGTGATGACGCTGCCTTCGGGGTCGATCACGCTGGCGGTGTTGTACACCTTGCCGTCCTTCTTCTCGAAGATGCTGCCGGGCAGCAGCCAGATGCCGTGCTTGGCGGCCAGGGCGCACATCTCCTGCTCGAACTCCCCCGGCACCGGTTGGGCGTGCTGGATGTGCGGGCCGTACGCGCACAGTTCGCTGAAGAGCACCATGTCCACCCACGGGTAGATGGCCATGAGCAGGTCCAGCTTGGTCTTCATCGCCTCCACGTTCGGGTAGGCGGCGCTGGTGCGCATCTGGATGCCGGCGATGGAGAAGGGCTTCATGGAATGCAGATCGACCGCAACGACGCAACGGCGCAACGGGACCGCAACGTCGTATGGGAGGAAAGGCTCGTGTTTTTCGATGCTTGGCGCATGCGTTGCGTCGCCGCGTCGTTGCGGTTCATTGGGCGACGATCTTATCCAACTCCTCCTCCATGATGTCCAGCCCCTTGTTCAGGAGCTCGTCGCTGATCACCAGGGGGCTCAGCACGCGGATCACGTTCTTGTCGGTACCGGCGGTGATCACCACCAGGTCGCGCTTGGCGCAGGCGTTCATCAGCTTGGTGCAGGTGTCCGCATCCGGCCGCAGGGGATCGCGCTGCACGTTGAACTCCATGGCCATCATGGCGCCCAGGCCGCGCACGTCGCCGATGCAGTGGTGCTTCGCCTTCATCTTCTCGAAGCGCTTGCGGATCACCTCGCCCACATGGCGCCCCTTCGCGTTGATGTCGATCTCCTCCATGTAGTTCAGCGTGGCCAGGGCCGCGGCGCAGCTCACCGGGTTGCCGATGTAGGTGCCGCCGATGCTGCTGGGGGCCGCCTTGTCCATGATCTCCGCCTTGCCCATCACGCAGCCGATCGGCATGCCGCTGCCCAGGCTCTTGGCCCAGGTGCTCAGGTCGGGGATCACACCGAAATGCGCGTACGCGCTCCATGCTCCCGTGCGGCCGAAGCCCGCCTGCACCTCGTCGAAGATCAGCAGGATGCCGTGCGCATCGCACCATTTCCGCAGCCCCTCCACGTAGGCCTTGGGCGCCACGTTGAAGCCGCCCTCGCCCTGTACCAGTTCGATGATCACGCAGGCCAGCTGCTTCGGGTCCACCGTGTTGTGCGAGAGCTCCTCCAGCCGGTGCAGTTCGGCCTGCACGAACTCCGCCTCGCTGCGGCCCGCGCCATAGCGGAAGAAGTTCGGGTACTGCGTGCGGTACACCTCCGGCGCGAACGGACCGCAATCGGGCTTGTAGCCCACCTTGCTGGTGAGCGTCATGGCCATCATCGTACGGCCATGGAAGGCGTCTGTGAAACAGAGCACGCCGCTGCGCTTGGTGGCCTGGCGCGCGATCTTGATGGCGTTCTCCACCGCCTCGGCGCCGGTGTTCACCAGCATGGTCTTGGTGGGGCCGCCGTGCGGCAGCAGGGCGTTGAGCTTCTCACACAGGGCGATGTAGGGCTCGTAGCTGGCCACGTTGAAGCTCACGTGCAGGAACTTGGCGGCCTGCTCCTGGATGGCCTTCACCACGGGGGGCGGGCAGTGGCCGGCGTTCACCACGCCGATGCCCCCGGCGAAGTCGATGAGCTCGCGGCCGTCCTCGTCGGTGATGGTGGCGCCGCTGGCCTTGGCGGCGGTGGCGTAGTTGAACATGCCCACGCCGTTGGGCACGGCGGCCTTGCGGCGGGCGATGAGCTCCTGGCTCCGGGTGGTCTGCTCGGTCATGACGGTGCAAAGTTGCCACCTCCAGCGCCTCGCCTGTGGCCGTTCCGCGACAGGTTTTCAACGCACGAAGGGCGCCCGCAGGCGCCCTTCGTGCGTTGGTCTTTTCGGGGTCAGTGGGCCACCACGAACGTGCGGGTCGTGGGCACACCGTCGCGGCGCACCACCATCAGGTAGGTGCCGTCGGTGAGGATGCTCACGTTCAGCTCACGGCGCTGGTTCTCACCGGCCTCGGTGGCGATCAGGGTGGTGGGGATCACCACACGACCGGCCAGGTCGGTCACCATCACCTCGGTCGCGCCACGGGTGGCCGCGGTCAGGTCGATGGTCAGGGTCTCGTTCACCGGGTTGGGGTACAGCACCACGCGGTCAAGGGCGGTGCCGATGAACATCGACTTCTCCTCCTCCTTCTTGCCACAGTCCAGGTTGCCGTTGTTGGTGGTGCCGTTGTCGTAGTTCTCGTTGAACATCGTCAGGGCGTCGTTCAGCTGGGAGGCCGTGAACGAACCGCCGCAGCCGCCGATGTACTGGTTGGCGAGGTAGATCACATCCCACACACCGTATCCGGCCAGGGGGCCATTGGTGAACCAGGCATTGCCGACCCACTCGCTGGAGGGACTGAAGTTGGGGTCGCAGGCATCCACGGTCACGTTGATCACGGCCGCCACGAGCTGGCCGGCGAGCACGTTGCTGTACGATCCACCGGGATTCACCATGTCGGAGGGAAGCTGGCTCGGGGTGCTGCCGCTGGGCAGGAAGTCCTTCACCGCTGTGCTGCTGGTGAGCGTGAGCGTGTTGCCGCTGGCGCAACCGATCGTGATCCCGTTGGGGAAGCAGCTGGCCCAGTGGTTCTGCAGGTACTTGGCCGGGTTGTTGCCGGAGGGCTTGGCGCCCCAGCCGCCTTGGGTCTGCGTGCGGAAGTTGCAGTCCTTGGGTTCATCGCAACCCACGATCACATCCAGCTTGTAGAGGCATTTGTTGTAGTCCTCCACGTTCACCCAATAGCTGCCGGCGCCCACACCGGAGATGTCCTCCGTGGTGGCACCCGTGCTCCAGGTGAAGTAGTACGGGGCCTGACCACCGCTCACGGTGATGTTAATGGACCCGTCATTGCTGCCACACGTGGCATTGGTCACCACCGCGGTGGCCATCAGGTCGCAGTCCTGCGCGATCGAAGCGGGTGCGACCAGGCCCAACGCAAGGGCCACTACGAGGTTCTTCTTCGTGTTCATGTGCATCATGTGTGTTCGGTAGTTGGGAGATCAACCGAGCAAATGTTCTCGTATATCGATTTTTTTGTCAAGTCCGTCGACAATAAATACGTGTTCGTCGATGAATGTGCGCGAATGGCTGGAAGAGCGAGCAGGGAGGTCGAAGGTCCAGCTTGGTTACGCTGGCCACCATGTGGCCATAGGTCTCAGAGCCGGTGCGCCAGCGTCACCGTGGTCCGGAACTTCTTCACGTTCCCGGACAGGTCGTAGACCTCGAAGTACACCACGTAAGGACCGATCCGCGCCTTGTCCCCCGTGTCCAGGATGCCGTCCCAGCTCACAGCGCCCGAGGTGCCGAGCAGCACATTGTCCATGAGCTTGCGGCTCTCGCGGCCGGCCAGGTCGAACACGATCATGGTGCCCACATAGCCCGCCTCCTCGAAGCGGTAGCTCAGGTTCAGCACATCCTGGTACCCGTCGTTGTCCGGGGAGAAGATCGCCGGGTCCGCGCTAAGCTCTCCGCCATCGCCGGTCACCGGGCTGTATTGCGAGTTCTGGAAGCCGGGCGTGGCGTATCCGGCGTCGGCCGCCGCACTGTGCCAGTTGCTCTCGTCGCTGGTGGGCCGGTCGGGGTCGATCCGCTCCAGGCTCACGCCCTCGGTGGTGTTGAGCAGCGTGAAGTGCAGGTCGTCCGTGTAGTCGAACCGGTCCAGCTGCACGCCGCCGGGGTCCTGCAGCACCACGCTGCCTTCTCCGTTGTTGTAGCTGGGCAGGTCGGCCACCAGGAACCGGTCCACCTGGCTCTGCGGATATTCGGCGACGATGTTGGCCGGGTCCTCGGTGAGCAGGATGTACTGGCCGGGCAGCAGCAGCACCGAAGCTCCCGTGATCGTGATGGGGCTGCCCACCACACCGTCGCTCATGTTGGCCAGCTTCCAGCCGGCCAGGCTCAGCACGCGGGAACTGCGATTGTAAAGCTCCACGAAGTCGCTGCCGCTGCCCCGCGGGTCGTACAGCACCTCGTTGATCACCACATCACCGGGCTGCACGGCCTCGGGAAGCGCGAAGCTGGCGGTGTTCACCGTGCCGATCGCATTGCCCGGACAATCGCTCACCCCCGTGACGGTGATGGTGTACAACTGCCCAACGACCAGGGGTTGGGCCAGCGTAAGCACCACGCGGTCCGCGCCGTTGGGCACGGCACTGCCCACCGCGATCGCTGGGTCGATGGTGTAGGTGCCTGCGCCCAGGCCGCCCATGTCCATGGCCTCGCTGAACACGAGCTCGATGGTGGTGGCATTGCTCACCAGGACGGACAGCAGAGCGGGTGCCGTGTTGTCCGGCACGATGGCGAACACACTGTTCGGCGCGGAAGGGGTGCCACCGGCCGCAGCGTTGCTCGCGCGCCAGTTCGAAGCGCTGCTGCAGGGCGTCGTGGGGTCGACCTGCTCCAGGGTCCAGCCGCCGAGCGCCTTGGCCGCGTCCTGGTACCAGGTCAGGTCGTAGGTCACGGCGTCGATGAGCGTGTTGCCGGCGCTCCGCAGCTCGAGCGGGTCGCCGTCGTTGTTCATGCTGGGGAAGGTGTTCACCACCACCACGTTCGGGAAGGCGCTGAACAGGGAGGCCAACGCATCGTCCACCACGATGCAGAACGCGCCGGGACCGAGCACGAAGGCGGGCAGCGTGGCGGTCGTACTGCCGTCGGTGAAGGTCCAGCCCGCCAGGTCGTAGGCCGCGGTGCCCGGGTTGTACAGCTCCACGAACTCGGCGTCCGGAAGGCCCACGGTGGGTGAGGGGTCCGCCATCAGCTCGTTGATGACCACATCGCGGAAGCCCGCCACCGCGGGCACCACCCAGGTGAAATCGGTGCTGGCCGCCGCAGCAGCGTTACCGGCCAGGTCCTCAGCGCCACTGCTGAGCAGGCTGTACGTGTTGCCGCTGGTGAGCGCGATGGACGGCGTCACATGCACGAGCGTGGGGTCGGTGCCGTCCAGTACCGCCGCGCTCACGCCGATGAAGGGGATGATGTCGAAGCTGCCGAGCGCCGAGCCGTCCAGGGCCTCG
>JAEUSV010000164.1 GCA_016788485.1 Flavobacteriales bacterium | reverse complement strand
CCATGGGGGGATAGACCTCTTCATCATAGGTGCCGCACAGGCTGTACACATCGTTATTCGTGATCGGCACCACGGTCCGCTTCAGCTCGCCCATGCCGCCGTTGCGCTCGTCCTGCACCAGGATGGAATAGCCCGTGTAGTCCAGGTGGGCGGGGACCACCAGCACGTAGTTGTCACCTGCGAAGGGGAACACCTGACCGCTGTACCGCTCGAAGTGCGGCTGCCAGGCGCGGTCGTGCAGCACGCTGCGCCCGTCGTTCGGCCTGAACCGGTTCCAGTCCTGCCCGTTGATCACGGCCGGCAGGTTGTTCGTGTCCAGCAGGGTGATGCGCATGCGGGGCTCCACGACAGCGCTGTTCGCCCGGTGGGCATGCACCACGATGATGGAGGCGAAGTCGTAGCCGCAGTGCTGGGCGGTGAGCAGGGTGGGGAGGAGGAAGGATAGGATCGGCACGAACCTCATGACCGGTCCGTACACGCATGTTGGCATTCGGTTCGAACTTCGGGCCGCCATGCGTGTACGGGCTATCGTGCGCACCCCTCTTTCGCTCCTCGGGATCCTCATGGGCCTTGGTGTGGCGGCATCCGTCCGCACCGTCCACATCACCGGCACCGTGGCCAACATCCAGCGCTGGGAGATCAAGGGCTACTACACGGCCATGGTGGTTGCCCACACGGAGCCTCGTCGAGCCGGTGTGGTTTCCACCAGACCCCAGCTCATGGTCGATAAGGTGACCGGAAGATTCGAAGGTGAGATCATATGTGAGGTGATGCGCAACAAGCATGGTCGTTGGGTGGACATTCACCTGATCAACATGGCAGCCACGTTCCAGGTGTATTCCACGATGGTCATCCGAGCGCCATACGCCGAGCGCATCGACCTCGGCGCATTCGACTGGAAGCCGAGCCATTACCGGTGGAAGGAGGGTGCGCTGGTGATCGATACGGCGGTGCCGCGGGATACTGTCATCGGCGACCTGTTCGGCGACCACGTGCGCATCAGCCCCATCAACCCGGAGCGCGGGGACAGCGTGCGCTTCGAGTTCGTGTGGAACAACAGCGGACAGCCGCACGTGGCGTCGTTCGGCGATCCGTATCTGGAGAACGAAAGCTATGTGGTGTGCGAACTGACCTTCGCCGTGCGGACTGATACCGACATCTACACCGAAAGCTGGGATCACCGCGTCGTGCTTTACCTCCGACCTGACACCGAGGGCCGCTACCGACTGCGGCAGGTCCCCGCGCAGGGCGAGCATTTCCGCGATATCGACTTCCTGCTGGACAAGGACCTTTGCTTCGACGTGGCCGAGCGTATCGAACCATGAAGCCCATGCATGGCCTGATCCTCCTCGCCTTGGTCGCCTGTTCGTCGGAGGGGTCCGTTCAGCGTGACACCTGTGCGGAAGTGCCGGCGGCGTTCGTTGCCGGGGTTGAGCGCGTGCTCACCGACAGCACGGGCCTGTTCAAGCACGACTACCCGCCGGTTCCGCCGCTTTCGTGCGAACTGCTCGCCATGCTTCAGGAGGAGTTGAACGACGACAGTGCGCGCTACTGCTTCGAACGTTTCTCGCGAAAGTACTGGAGCGAGGACCCGCACACGCGGCTCACGCATGCCTACATCCGCCGTCACCTGAGCTTCCCTTTGGCCATGGCCGCCACGGCGCATTGGTTCGCGGATACCCGCATCGAGGGCCTGCGTGAGCTCCAGGAGTACCGTCGCATGCGCCCGATGGTGTGCACCACCAAGGAGGGTGCCGCGAAGCTCGAGCGCCAGGACCGCGCCGCCGTGCGCTACCTGCTTCGGGTGATGGAGACCACACCCATGCGCATCACGGGCAGCGAGAACGCGACCATCCATGACATCTACATGCGTGAGGTGATGCAGACCTTGGACCTCTTCACCGGGCAGAGCCACCTGACCGCGCCCGAGCTGCAGCTTCGACCGCCCCGAGGTGAAGTGGAGGTCCAGCATGCCATGACGGACTGGCGCAACTGGCTCGGCGAATGAGGTGCTTGCTGATCGTGCTGCTGTTGTCGTCGGCACCCGCGTTCGCACAGGATGCCGAGGCTTTCGCGCGGGCAATGAAGAGCGGCAAGGTGCACCGGGTGGACCGCTGGGTGAAGCGGGAATTGCACCGCATACGCAAGGGGCATGAGCAGGTGACGCAGAGCACCACCTACATCACCCACGGCCCCACCTTCGATACGCTCGTGGCCTTCCTGCGCAGGCAGCCCGGCGTGTCGGACGCCGCATGGGACCGTTGCATGAGCAAGCAGATGAGATGGCCGGGCCATTCCAGGATCGGGCTGCGGTTCACCCTGAACGGTACCGAGCAGGAGCGCTGCTACAGTGTGCAGAAAGGTATCCCGGGCGTCATCCGACTTCCCGGCTGGCGCCCGCACGTGCGCAAGGACCGTGAGGACCTGAAGTACCTGGGTGCTGCGGAATGCCCGGGCTTTGTGGAGGAACAGCGTCTGTACTGCGAGCAGAGGGGGCGGCCGGAGGTTCCATGAGCCTGTGCCTTTCTTTGGCACGGATGGCCGATCATTGTGTCATGAAGCAGTTCGTTGCAGGCCTGTGTTGGCTGCTGGGCACGGCCATGGCCGCGCAAACGCCACCGCGTTTCACCGTCGGCTTCGCGGACACGGTGCTCTTCAACGACAGCCTGCGCTACACCGCGTTCGGGTATGATGGACCGGCTCCGCTCTTCGTGCAGGCCTGGTTCCCCATCGAGGAGCCGAACGCCCATCGGCTTTCCTACCACCAGCTCCGTGAGCGTCAATACAGCGGTCCGTTGCAACGGGTGTACCAGGAGCTGCTCCTGCGCGCGGATTCAGCCTTCATCGAGTACGACCTGCGCTACCCCTACAATGGCGACCGTGCGATCGACTATGCGCCCTTCACCGAGCATCAGGTGAAGGACAGCCTGTTCGCTTTGCGCACCAGCGCCTTTGCTGCGGACCGGCCGGAGCGTTCCGATCGCCCCGTTATCGTGTACCACCACGGTGCGCAAGGGTTCAGTGATGAGAACGTGGCCCTCGCCGAGCACTTTGCCCGCCTCGGCTTCGTCTTCCTCTCCTGCAACTACCACTGGCCGCTGGCGGATCGGCCGTACGGCTTCCCGCTCACGTGGGAGCCGGACCGGCACAGCATCCGCACGATGCTCCGCTTCGCCCGGTCACTGGCCCGGGGCAACAAGGTCTTCTACATCGGCCACAGCTGGGGCGCGCAGGAAGGGTGGTGCACACTGTACGAGCCGGGGCTCGCCGATGCCTTCATCAGCCTGGAGACCACCATGGAGTGGAAGACCGATACCGCGGAGGTACGAGACAAGTGGCCGCATGTGCTGGAGGCCATCACCACGCATGGCTATCCCATGCCCATCCTGATGGTGGCCGATACCGACGGTGAGCCGCCCTTCCCGCTGTTCAAGGGCGTGCGCGGCGACATCCGCTACCTCGACCCCAGGCACCCATTCGGCCACGAGAGCTACACGAGCGTCTACCTGTTGCGTTTGCTCGGTCGGGGGCGCTTCCCCGTGCCCGATGCGGAGGAACTGCTGGTGCAGAACGCCCTGCTTGCGGAGCTGTACCGCGAGCTGCTGGACTTCCTCTGGGAACAGGTCGGGTGGCCGGCATTGCCGCCGACCCTGCGCGACGAGGATCCGTTCCATCGCTATCCCGCACCCAAGGACCGTTGAGCGGGGGGGCTGACAGGCGCAGCGCCGGGTCGATCGCGGTCGTCGCCTACAGGTAGCTCAACCACCACGTGTCCTTGTGCGCGGCGCGGTAGCGCCCGAACCAGCGGCAGGGCAGGTAGAGCGCCAGCACCACGGCGATCCACACCGCGTACACCACCCATAGCGGGAAGCCATTGTCCGCATAGTCCTCCGGGTCCAGGGCGGCATCGAGCACGGTCTCGTGGAAGGGCTGACCCTGCAGCAACATGGCCACGGTGGCCAGCGCATGGATCAGGTAGATGTGCAGCATGTAGTAGAAGAAGGGCACACGGCCGTACACGATGAAGGGCGGTCCCCAGCGCAGCTCCTTGCCATCGGCCCAGGCCAGGAACAACAAGGCGGGACCCAGCGTCATGCACAGGTAGAGCAGCGAGGGCGGGTACTTCGTGGTGTTGAGGATGGCGAAGAGGTCATAGGCCGTGGTGGGCTGGTCCGACCAGGGCACCAGGTCGCCGTAGATGTTCCAACCGCGCAGCACGATGAAGAGCCCGATCGCCGCCGCCCCAAGCCACAGCAGGGTGCGCTGGCGGTGCACGGGGGCGACCTCAGGGGTGAAGAGCGTACCCAAGGCGTAGCCCAGGGCCATGGTGCCGATCCACGGCAGCACAGGGTAGGCGAACACGACGATACGGCCGGGTGCCAGGGCGAGCTCACCGCCGCGGTGCAACGCATCGAAGAGCGTGCCGATGAGCCCGTTCGCCGGAACGGAGGCGTGGTCCAGCAGGTTGTGGCCGAGCACGATCGCCAGGCCCACCCCAAGCACCGCGCGCCAGGGCAGGTGCACCAGCACGGAGAGGGCGATCATGCTCACGCCGATGGCCCAGAACACGGCGAGCATGGTGAAGGTGAAGCGCGCGTCGAACTGCCAGCCGAAGGCCACGATCACCACCTCGGCGACGATCATCCAAGCACCGCGCGTCCACAGGAAGCGGCTCAACTGCGCCTTGGTGCGGGTGCGCCCGTAGAGGAAGGCGCTGGTGCCCGCGAGGAACACGAACACCGGCGCGCAGTAGTGCGTGATCCAACGCGTGAGGAAGAGCGCCGGCGTGGTGGTGGCCATGTCGGTGGGGTCGGGCCCCCACAGCATGCCGAAGTGGAAGAAGTCGCGCACATGGTCCAACGCCATGATGACCATGACGATGCCGCGGAGCAGGTCGAGGGAGAGGATGCGCTGGTTCAAGTGTGTAAGGTAGGGCGATGCCCCCCACACTTCCCCGCAGGTCACCAGGGGGCGCGCCTACTCGCGGCACAAGCGCACTGTGCGACCAAGACCGTCCTGCGCGGTGTACAGGCCGGTGGGCAGTGCGCGCAGGTCGAGGTCGATCACCGCGTTGCTCACGCGTGAAACGGGGACCTGCACGGGGCGTCCGATAGCGTCGCGCACGGTCACGTCGCTGCCCATGCCCTCCACGCGCACTGCGCCGCTGGTGGGGTTGGGGTAGGCGCGTGCCACCGGTGCGCGCAGCTCGTCGACGCCCACGTACTGCGGTGCGCACACACCCGCCGCCTGCGTGTACGAGCCGTTCCAGTAGGTGGTGTCCTGGTGGCTGAAGCAGTCGAGCCCGAACCAGTACTCCGAAACGTTGAGGGGGTTGAAGGTGAACAGGCCATGCACGCAGCCCATGCCCTCGATCCACTGCGAGTCCATGCCGATCAGCGGGTCCGCGGCCAGCACCTGCACATGCACACGGCCACCGTAGTTCGGGTCGGGGCCTGTGGAGGTCACCACCACGTCCAGCAACCGCGTGCCCACCCAGCCGGAGGAGCCACCGGTGGCGAGCGGCTCGTTCACATAGATGTCGTGCAAGGTGTCGCCCACGGCCGCGCCGAAGTCGTAGAGCAGGTACTCCTGGGTGGAGTCGGCCGGGTGGAAATACACCTCGCCGGCGATCTCGCGGATGCCGCCCATGTATCCCGCGTTGCAATAGCGCAATTGCGTGTAGCTCGTTCCGCCGATGAGCGTATCGCTGCCGTCCATGCAGAAGTTGGCGCTGCTCATCCAGGCGAACACCGGTACGGGCGGTGGGGTGATCATCATCTCGAAGTACTGCACCCAGGTGGCGTCGCTGCTGGGGAAGGGGAAGTTCTGGGCGGAGAGCGCCAGGGATCCGGCCAGCGCGGGAATGAGCAGAAGTGTACGCATGGGGTGTGGGGTTCTTTCGGGTAGACGCGGGCCGTGAACGGAACGCTGCCCGGTGCACGGCGGGCGTTCGGTGGAACAGGCGTTCGCGGTCTTCGGCATCTTTGGGGCGCACCGCAACGCCCATGCGACGCATTCCCTTCCGCACGGCCGCCAACGGCCTGCTCGCGCTCTTTGCTGCAGCCATCGCTTTCCAGCTGGTGGTGCTCGCCGGCCTCATCCCCACGGAGATGGTGTGGGGCGGCCGCCTGGCGAACGCGGAGGAGCGTACGGTGGGAGCCTTGGTGAGCCTTTGCGTGCTCGTGATCGCCATGCTGCTCGTGCTGGTGCGCCTGGGCCGCATCGGGCGTTCCTTGCCGGCGCTGGGGATGTGGGGGCTGTGGGCCGTATGCGCGCTGTTCGCGCTCAGCACCGTGGGCAACCTGTTCGCCCTCGACCTGCGCGAGACCTTGATCTTCACGCCCATCACCCTGGTCGCGGCGCTGCTGGCGGCAAGGGTGGCGATGGGGGAGTGAAGGTGCTGGGTAAGGGTGATGCCTGAATGCCGGTCGGCGGCTCGCCACGATCCCCGATCTTGCGCACATGGGGATCTCGAACGTGCTGAATGCCGTCCGCAGGACCGGATCGCTGATGGTCCTCCTTCTTCTGGGAAAGATCACCCAGGCCCAGTGCTGCACGCACCTGCTGCAGATGACCGACAGCTACGGCGACGGCTGGAACGGCGGCACCTTGCAGGTGGTCGTGAACGGCACCAGCATCGGCACCTTCGCCGCCACGGGCACGGGCAGCAGCGCCAGCTTCACCGCCTGCACGGGCGATACGCTCGCGCTCATCTACACCCCGCAGGACTGGGAGAACGAGAACGCGTACGTGCTCTACGACCAGTGGGGCGGTGTGGTCTTCGCCGATGGGCCCACGCCCGGCATCGGTGCGGTGTTCACCGGCACCGCCGATTGCGCGAACGTGCCCGGCCCCGGCACGGTGCCCTGCACGGCCCTGCCCATCGATACCACGGCCTGTGCGGTCGCCAACAACGCCGGCGCCCCCGGCACCGGCATCAACCCCGGCTGCGCCAACTACACCGGTGGCGATGTGTGGTACACCCTGCCCGTGCCGCCCTCGGGCAACGTGGTGGTGAGCACCGCCAACACCGGTGGGCTCAACGACACCGGCATCGCGCTATGGGTGGGCCCCGATTGCTTCAACCGCACGCTCGTGGGCTGCGACGACGACAGCGGTCCTGACTACTTCTCCTGGCTCACGGCCGGCGAGCTGCCACCGGGGGATACGTTGTGGATCCAGGCCTTCGGTTACGGCGGTGCCTCGGGCGCCTTCGAGCTCTGCGTCACCGACCCCGGCGCCATCCAGCTGGACAGCTCGGAGATCCCCATCGTGCTCATCAACACGCTGGGGCAGGTGATCCCCGATGAGCCCAAGATCGCGGCGCTCATGCAGATCAAGTACAACGGTCCGGGCGCCATCACCTACCTCACCGACCCCGCCAACGTGTACGACGGGCACATCGGCATCGAGCGCCGCGGCGCCAGCTCCTACGGCTACCCGCAGCGGCCCTATGCCTTGGAAACACGCGACAGCCTCGGCACCGACCTCAACGTGTCCCTGCTGGGCATGCCCGCCGAGAACGACTGGGTGCTCCTGAGCAACTACAACGACCGCTCCCTCGTGCGCAACCAGCTCGCGCACCGCCTCTTCGCCGACATGGGCCAGTACGCGCCGCGCACGCACCTGTGCGAGGTGCTCATCGACAGTGTGTACAAAGGCATCTACCTCTTCGGGGAGAAGATCAAGCGCGATAACGGGCGTGTGGACATCGCCACGCTCACGCCGTTGGACAATGCCGGCGACGAGCTCACCGGCGGCTACATCCTGCAACAGAACTATTGGGACAACTTCAACAGCTTCCAGTCCAACTAC
>JAEUSV010000120.1 GCA_016788485.1 Flavobacteriales bacterium | reverse complement strand
CGCATGCACTCGGCGCCGTCCTCGTACAGCTTGATGGCCTTGGTCTCCTTGGTGGTGTAGTTGCCGGGAGGTTGGGCGAGCGCGGCGAGCGGCGCGAGGTGCACGACGAGCGGGAGCACGACGGTACGCAGGCTCCATGCGCGACACACGCGCCCAGGCATTGCGGGAAGGATCAAGGAATGTTCAGGTATTTGTGGGTCTGGAGCGAGATGCGCCAGCGCGGTTCGGCCTTCACCTTCTCCACGATGAGCGGGGTGATGGCGTCGCGCTTGTCCCATTCGGGCTGCAGGAAGCACACGCAACCGGGGTCCACCTGGGCGGCGTGGCCATCGGCCCATTGGAGGTCGTGCTTGTTGAACACGATCACCTTGAGCTCGTGGGCGTGCAGGTGGAAACCGGGCACGGGTGCCTTGAATTTCTTCGGACTGAAGCAGATATGGTGCCAATCGCCGCTGAGGGGGCTCGTCCCGGAGGTCTCGATGTGCGTGCGGAAGCCGGCGGCACGCAGCGCAGCGGTCAACGGCCCCAGGTCGTGCATGAGCGGTTCGCCGCCCGTGACCACCGCGATGCGTGCGGGATGCTTCCGGGCCTCGGCCACGATGGCCTCCACCTCCACCAACGGATGGGCGGCGGCGTCCCAGCTCTCCTTCACGTCGCACCAGGTGCAGCCCACATCGCAACCGCCCAACCGGATGAAGTACGCGGCCTGTCCGGCGTACAACCCCTCCCCCTGCACCGTGTAGAAGGCCTCCATCACCGGTAGCCGGGTGGAGGAACGGACGGACGAGGACGTGGTTGAGGAATGGTTCACGGCAGGACAAAAAAAGCCCACACAGGACCGAAGTTCAAAGAACCCATGGATCACATGAGCGGGTCGGACAGAAAGGGGTCAGTAATCCGCGTTGTCCCGAAGGATCATCGCCCGAAGGTGATGCGCGGCCCGCCTTTGCCCTTTGGATCTTCCGACCCTGAGCGTATAATGTTGGTTCTGAGACTAAAGGCCTGTGTGGGCTGGTCGTTGATCAGCGCACGGCTGAGAAAGAACGCGTGTACGGCACGAAAATAAGGCGCCGACACACCCGACCACAACACCGGTTGAAAAGTCCCCTGCTCTGGCGTCCGCCGGTCACTCCCCCTTCTGCCCCACGAAATGGTCCTCCTTGTCCTCGAAGAGGATGTTGAACGTGGTGAGGCTGCCGTAGCACCGGGTGATGTACTGCTGCAGCTCCACCTTGTCGGCCTCGCTGAGGGCGGGATGGGCGTTGATCTTCTGCTCAAGCACGCGGAAGCGGTCGCGGATCATGACGATCTTGTGGAAGAAGTCGTCGATGGGCACCTCCTTGCTCTTGAGCGTGGCGTCCTTGGGCCGGATGTCAAGCATGCCACCCTCGTAGCGGCGGGCCATGGTCACCGGTCGCTGGGGCTGCTGCATCTCCTCGAGCACTTCGCGCAGTCCGGTCTTCACGCTCTCCATGTCGAGCTCCGCGGCAGGGATGTGCGAACCGGGACCGAGCACCTCAAGCCCCTCGAAGCTCCGGCTGATGGTCTGCTCCCCGTGGTCCTTGAAGAAGATCCACACGGTGCGCGGATCGAGGTCGTAGATCACCCCGATGCCGAAGGTGGGGTGCTTCACGCGGGCCCCGAAGGCGAGGTCGTACAGTTCCATGTGCTCCCGCCCGGAGGTTGGTGCCGGGCGGACGCGAACATACGCGCCGCGCGTCAGCGGACGCCGAGGATCGTGTACACCACGCCCTGGTAGCTGACCTGATCGCCGGTGCGCTTGCCCTCGAGCACCTTGTACAACGGGGCCTGCACGGAGAGGCCCATGTACGCATGGCCGTCGCTCTCGAACTCCTCCACGCTGGCCCCCACGAGGAAGCCGCGCTGGTCGGTGAGCACCACCGCCCCGGGTTGCACCGTGTCCATGTGGGCCTTCGGATCGAAACGGCCCAGCAGGTCGCGCTCATGCTCCAGGCGCTCGGCCTGTTCGCTGAAGCGGTCGAGCAGTTCGATGTCGGCCTCGCGGTTGCGCTCGCTCTGGCTGGCGGTCTCCTGGACCTCGTCGCGCACGGTGGCCGAGCGCAGGTCGTTGATGCGGTCCTTGTGGCCGGCGATCATGCTGTCGAGCTTGCGTTGGGCGGCCTGGATCACGTGGTGCTTGAGGATGGGCATGGTGGATGCGGTTCTCCACCAAAAGTGGCTCGCCGCCACCCCCTGCGACCTGACGATGGTCAGCCTGCCACGCGTTCGGCCACGGGGATGCGCTCGGGGAGCGGCACCGGCTCGTATTGGCTGAGCTTATCGAGGAAGAGCTGCATGGTGCCCTGGTTGGTGGCCGTGAAGGCGCGTACGAAGCGGCCGCCCCACACCACCTCATCGTAGCGGTATGAATGCCGCGTGTACACGTGCTGCATGTAGCCTTCGTCGATGCCCTTGAAGATCACGATCACCTCGGCGCGCCGCTTCACCAGCTCCTCCATGGTGATGCCGGCGAGCGGGCTCTCGCCGTTGATCGGGTGCACCAGGGTCCAGCTCAAGGGCAGGAAGTTGACCTTGTCGAGCTGGAGGGGCAGGTTGTAGTAGTTGAGCCGCTCGCCGTGGTCGTCCACATCGGCCATCACCAGCATCATGCGGGCCTCCACCTCCATCAGCAGGGTGCTGCGTCGGTTCGCCAGGCGCATCTGGAAGCTCCAGCCCTCGCGGAAGGGCGCGATCAGGGCCTTGTCGCTATAGGCCAGCCGTGCGGTGGGCTTCGCGAAGCGCGCGTACATCACGGCTGCGATGAGCGAGAAGCTGAGGATGCCGAACATGCCTTCCACGGCGGCCACGGCCCAGGTGCCGGGCGAATCGGGGTAGAACGAGCCGTAGCCGACGGTGGTGATGGTCTGCACGCTCATCTCGATGGCCGTGGCCCAGCGCGCGCCCAGGGTCCCCAGCCGGGCGTTGCCGATGCCCTCTACGCCCACCGCCATGTACAAGGCGCCGAAGAAGAGGTTGATGGCGACGTAGCCGAGGCCGAGCACGGCCAGGAACCGGCCGACGCCCATGCTCACCAGGCTCACGAAGGCCTCGCGCACCCCGTTGCCCGCGCCCACGCGCCGCACGGTGAACTGGTCGTCCTTCCCCACCAGCCGGTCCACCGGCCGGTCGAAGTTGGTGCCGATACCGGGGTCCTCGGTTCGGCGTGCCTTCGTGTTGAACATGGTGTGCGTTGCGTTGCCGCGAAGTTCGTTACGGACCGACCACACGCAGCACGGGGTGGCGCCGGTGGTTGCGCTCGTACCACGGCGAACGCTGGTACACGAAGAGCAGCTGCGCCCAGGCATCGGCGGCGAAGGCCGGGTCGGCCTTGCGCTTCGCCTCGAGCGCGGCCTTCAACCGGGGATCGCGCTCCAGCAGCTCGGCCGCCTTGTCCTCGAAGACGTAGTCGCTGAACCACTCCTTCTGCTGCAGCACCGCGTCGAAGAAGTTCCAGGCGAAGTAGCCGTCCTCGGCCGCGGGCTCCAGCACCTCCACCACGAAGCGGTCGGTGGAGCGGCCCATGGGCACGAGCACATCGCCCGCGTGCACCTGCACCCGCCGCTGCCTGCGTGCGGTGGAGATGCCGCGGTGCAGGTAGTGCCCCTCGTAGGGTTCCTTCACGGTGGTGAAGGCGCCAATGCTGTCCTCCTCCACGCTGAGCACCGTGTCGCGCGCCAGCCGCTCCATGCGCACGCCATTGGCCTCGAGCCGCTCGATCACGGTGCGCCATTGCCCGGGCACGAGGTAGGCCTGCGGCTTGCGCACCACCAGCGAAGGACGGTAGGTGTCCATCCAGGGCACCTGCGTGTCCGTGGGCCGGGAGCGATCGTAGCGCAGCCGCGGCAGACCGCTCACCTTGCTGGGCTCCATCACGGGCGCATAGCCCTTCCACGGGAGCTGCTCCACCACCTCCTCATCGAGCCGCCAGTTGAGCCCCAGCTCGGTGGCATCGGCCGTGGTGCGGCGCGCCGCCTTGCGGGCGGATGCAAGGTCCGCGTGGTGGCGGTCCATCACGGCGAGCGTGGCCAGCATCAGCTGGAAGGTGGCGTTCACCCGGTCGGCGAAGGGTTTCAGCATGTGCGTCTCGCTGAGGATGCCGATGCGGTCGAAGAGCGCGCTGTGGCCGGTGCTGTAGCGCGGGCTGTCGTAGAAGCCCACCAGCCCGCTGTCGGGCACCTCGGCCACGGTCTCGAAGTAGGGGCACATGGCCATGCCCTTGCGGTCCATCCAGGCGTACAGCTCCGGCACCAGCGTGTCCTTCATGAAGCGCGCCAGGTCGGGACCGAGCTTGTCGTCCTGCGTGGTGAGCAGCTCCATCACGTACCGATGGTCGGCGCCGTTGCTCACGTGGGTCTCGAAGTACACGTCCGGGTCCCATGCCGCCAGTGCCCGCACCAGGCCCCAGGTGTTGCGGGCGTCCATCTTGATGAAGTCGCGGTTGAGGTCGAGGTTGAGCGCGTTGGCGCGGAAGCCGTACTCCATGGGGCCGAGCTGGTTGGCGCGGCTGTGCGACCCGCGTTCCCGCGCTCCGCTCACGTTGTACACGGGCACGATGCACACGGCGGTATGCACCGCCAGCCCCATGAGCTGATCGCTCTCGAGCAGGGCCTGGGCCAGCAGCAGGCTGGCATCGATGCCGTCGGGCTCGCCGGGGTGGATGCCGTTGGTGATCCACAGGATGTTCTTGCCGGCCGCGCGGATGCTGTCGGGCGTGAAGCCGCTGCCATCGGATATCACGAACAGGTGCAGCGGAAGGCCTCCGTCATCCTCGCCGATGGTGAGCAGACGCGCGCCGCGGTGCAGGGCATCGAGCCGCTCGTACCGCGCGACCACCTGCTCCCAGGTGGGCGTGGTATCGCCGGTGAAGGTCCACTGGGCGTGGGCGAGCAGCGGGGCGAGCGCAACGGTGGCCAGGAGCTTCCTCATGCGTGCAAGTTGGTGATCGCCGCGCAACGGCAGGCCCACAACGAAGAAGGCCCTCCGCCATGCGAAGGGCCTTCCTTGTTCCTTGAGGGCGGCTCACCGCACCACCACGCGGTCGTACCGGATCGCGGACCGCGTGACGATGCGCACCGGTAGAACGCCTTGGGAGACACCGTGAAGGGCCACCTCCACCTGGGCCGCGCCGTGGCCATCGACCATGCGCACCAGCCGGCCCTGCGCGTCGAGCACCTCCACACGGAGGATGTCGGCATTGGCGGAACGCACCACGAAGCCATGGGCCGCGTCGGTGGGATTGGGGAACACGCGCACCGGCGCCTCCCCTTCGGCCACCGGCAGGCCCACGGTGCCCTGGATGGTGGTGTCCATGTTCACCACGATGCCGAAGGGCGGGCCCCAGTCGTTCACGGCATCGCGGCTGCGCATCCACAGCACGTGCACACCGGCATCGACGGGCACCGGGATGGCGCCGCCCACCAGGCGCTCGAGCGCCGTGTCGAAGTTGCCATTGAAGGCGAGCATGGGCGTGGCGGCACCGGGGCCCGGGTCGATGTCGAACCAGTACTCGGCCGCGGTGACATTGATGCTGGGGAACGAGACGCTGCCGGGCATCACCTCCACCACCGTACGGAACACGGGGCCCCAGTCGCCCACGGCGTCTCGGGCACGCATGCAGAGCACGTGGGTGCCCACGGCGGGGAGCGCGGTCGCGTCGAGGCGAACGGCTTCGAGGGCCGCGTTGAAATTGCCGTCGAAGGCGAGCATCGGCGTGCCGTTGCCCTCCCCGGGATCGGTGTCCCAGAAGTACTCCGCCTCGTCAACGCCGATGTCGGGGAAGGAGACGCTGCCGGCCATCACCTCCACCACGGTGCGGAAGGTCGGCCCCCAGCCGTTGTCCTCGTCCTTCACCCGGATATGGAGCACGTGGGTACCGAGGCCGGGCAGGCCGGCGATGTCGGCGCGGATGGCCTCGATGGCCTCGTTGAAGGCCCCATCCTCGGCGGTCATCGGCGTGGCGTTGCCGATGCCCGGGTCGTTGTCCCAGAAGTACTCGGCGTTGACCACACCGAGCTGGGCGCTGCACCAGCCGGCCGCGAGCAGCCCGGCGGTGAGCCATAGGTTCCTGAGCGCGTTCATGGGCGGCGGATCAACGGTCGAACGCGGTGGCCTTCACGCGCAGGGTGCTGCCCTGGCGGATGTTGAACGGATGCCCGGTGAGGTAGGTGCGCGCCGCCCCCGCATGCAGCGGGTGGAAGTTGGTGAGCGTATAGCTGCCGCCATAGGCCCCGGCATCCCCCGCGCTCAGGTCCAGGTCGCTGAACACCGCGGCCGGATTGGCCCCGTTGACACAGGCCGGGGCGTTGCTGAAGGTGCCGTCGGCGTTGAGGGTGATGGGCTGGTTGATGGTGTTGTTCGAAGCGAAGGTGAAGCCCGTGGATACCGCGTAGCTGCTGCCGATGGCGCTGGTGACGTGGTTGAAGTACACGTTGATCTGGCCCTGGTTGCCGCTGTCCTTCCAGATGCCGCGGTTGTCCCCGCTCCAGGTGGTGGTGACCACATTGTTCATCACCTCCCAGATGCTCCCGGCGCTGGTGTTGGCGATGAGGATGCCGTAGGTGGTGAAGTTGCCGGTGTAGGCGGTGACCGTGTTGTTCCAGATCAGGTTCTGCACGGCCGAGGTGTTGCCATCGTACACGTTGATGCCCGACCAGCCATGCTGCACGTAGTTGTTGCGGATGTGAAAGACCTGTTGGACACCGGTGGCGTAGATGGCATCGTACCCCACGCGTCCTTTCACCTTGTTGCCGATGATGGCGCACGTGTCCAACAGCGAGGAAGGCGAGCTGCCGGTGACGGCGATGGCCTGGTCGGTGATGCCGGAGCAATCGATGTCGTTGCCGACCACGTTGCCGAAGTACAGGCTCACGCTGCCGCTCTGCAGGGTACAGCCCACCACGTCCACGTCGTAGTAGCCGCTGGCCAGCTGCACGCCGCCGTTCACGAAGAAGCTGTCGAGGATCCGTACGCGCGTACCGCGGGTGGCGGAGGCACCCGCGAAGGCCTGCACGTTGCCTGCGGTGTTGCGCATGCCGATGATCGTGACCTCACGACCGGTGGTGGGCTCGATCGAGTAATTGCCCTGCACATAGAAGAAGTCGTTGTTGGCGTAGCTGAGGAACTGCAGGCTCTTGTCCACCGTGATGTTCTCGATCCACGGGATGTTGCCGGCACGGTTCTTCACCACGATGCGGTCACCGTCCACGGCGGCGGCCACGGCGGCAGTGATGCTGGGGTACGTGGGGCTGCTGCCGAACTCCTCCACGATTCTGTCGGTGGCCCGGGCGCCCAGGGAAAGGGCGAAGAGGCCGATGGTCAGGGTCCTGTTCATGTTGTCCGTTGCTATGCGTTGCTGCGGGCGAAGCTACCCGGGCCGATGCTGCATGCAAGGACGTTCTTCAACGACCGGTCCCGGCACCATCGCTGGCCCGGGACCGTCCTCGTTCCGTGGCGGTCAGCACCGCCACACCATTCTGTTCAGCCCACCTCCCCGGCGGTGATCTCCACCTCCAGGGCCTCCTCGGCGGCGGGCGCCGGGGCCTCGGTGGTCACCGGGGCAGGTTCGGGCGGGGATTGCGCGTAAAGCTGTTCCTCGTCGGTCAGTTGCAGGAGCAGGGTCAGGGTCATTACCGGCCACATGGTCGCAGGGTTTCGATGCGGGGCAAAGGTGGCCTCCTCTGCTTCCGCATGTCAAGACGAAACCTGGTTTTTCTTCGACGAAAACCACTTGACTTTCGACGAATGAATTCACTATGGACGTTCGACCCGGTAGACCACCGCGTCCGCGATGTCGGCGCAGGGTGCCTCCTTCCAGAAGCGCATGCCCACCTTCTCCAGCACGCGTACCGAGGCGTGGTTGGCGCGCGCGGCACGACCGATGATGGCCGGAAGGCCCAGCACCGCGAAACCGTGGTGCACGCAGGCGAGGGCGGCCTCGGTGGCGTAGCCCTGCCCCCAGTGCCTGCGGAACAGCCGGTAGCCCAGGTCGACCTCGCCGTCGGACTGGCGGCGCAGGCCGCACCAGCCGAGCATCTCCCCATCGGACAGCCGCACCATGGCCCAACGGCCGAAGCCGTCGTCGCGGTAGGCCGGGTAGGCGCGGATGAAGGCCTCGGTGGCCGCCAGGTCGGGGAAAGGCTCGTCGCCCGTCCAGCGCATCACCTCCGGGTCGGCGTTCAGTTCGTGGAAGAAGGGCGCATCGGCCGGCACGATCTCGCGCAGCAGCATGCGTTCGGTGCGCAACACCTCCATGGGCCAAAGGTGATGCGATCATCGCCATCCCTGCCGATCTTCGTGCCATGCAGTTGCACCGCGCCCTTCTCCCCCTGTTGTTCCTGCCCCTGGCGGCCAGCGCCCAGAACATCCACGGTCCGCGCCTGGGCATGAGCCTGGCCACCCAGAGCGTGGGAGGCCTGTTCCAGAACACCAGCAACCTGCTGCCGGGGGCCATCGTGGGCTACGGCATCGAGCTGCCCATGCATCCGCAGTTCATCATCATGCCCGAGCTGCTGTGGATGAAGAAAGGCGCCGTGGTACGCAACCAGGCCCAGCTCACCAAGAGCCGCACCAGCCTGTACTACCTGGAGCTGCCGGTGCTGGTGAAGGTGAGCACCGACGCCAAGCCCGGCGGGCTCTTCCTCACCGTGGGCCCCTCGCTGGGCTACTTCCTCTCGGGCCGCTACAAGACCTGGTACAACGGCGAGGTGAAGACCGACAACAAGGTGGACGGCTCCGCGGCCGACAGCCGCTTCCAGTTCAGCGCGGCAGTGGGCATGGGCACCGACATGCGGAAGACGAGCTTCGAGTTCCGTGCGCAGACCAGCCTCACGCCCTTCAGCACCACCCTGCAGACGCAGAACATCGTGTACCAGCTGGTGTTCGCCTGGCGGATCGTGCCGGAAGCAGGTACTAAGCGGGAAGATTGATGGTGACACCTGTCGAGCAGGACAACGCCTCTGATATGTCAGAACGGAATACGCTGGCGTCGATGATCGACGTGAAGGATGGGATGACATTCTCGGGCAAGGGTCCGTTCCTCGGTTTTGCATTGGTCGTGATAGGCATCCTTGTTCTTGTATTCGCTATCAAGGAAGGCTGGATACTTGGGCTGCTGCTCGCTCCATTGGTGACCTTCTTCGGCATCGTGGTCTTCCTTTCCATCCGAGGAACGCTTATCGACCCGATCGGCAAGCGCTGTCGGGCATACCAAGATCTGTTGTTATTCAAGCTGGGCGCATGGGTCGATATCCATACAATTCGAAATGTGACAGTGACCCATTACCGCGAAAGAGGTGTTCCGAACGAACTCGGGGGCGTGGCTCACATCAACACGTACTTCGTGGATCTACGTGGCGAAGGGCATTCCATTCGGCTGAAGGAAGTGGAGTCACGAAATGAGGCGATCAAGATCGGTGAACGTTTAGCCAAGGCGCTAGGGATCCCCTTGGAAGATCGTTCTGACTTTCGATCTCTCCGATAGGACCAACGACGCTGATACGCCTTCTCATTGACCGGTCCTCCGATCCACATGGACAAGTACCATCCACACGTCGGTGGAGCCCGCGGTAAGGAATGACCGGTAACGTCGAATCCGCTCAGCAGAGCCAAATGCTCAGCCGCGCCGCATGAAGAAGCGGACGATGAGCAGCACCACGGACACCACGTTGGCGAAGGCCATGAGCAAGGTGTAGCCGCCGAAGATCCACGGCGTCCTGTACGCGATGCTGGTCCACCACAGCAGGATCAACGCCAGCGACGAAAGGAACACGGCGAGCAGGACGCGCATCGGCCAGAAGAGCGAGGAGCGGACCACCGTGATCAGCGCGTAACAGGGAATGCAGCCCAGCATCCAGGCCAGGATGGTGCCCAGCATGAGCACGGCGATGCCTCCTCCCATGGCTCACACTTTCGTACGTACGCTCCCCCACCCCTTCACCTGCCAGGTGATGGTACCGGTGGCGAGGTGCCTGCCATCGCGGTCGTGCAGCTGCACGGTGCTCACGTGATCGACGGCCTCGGCGGCGGCGAGCGGTTCCACCACGGTGGTGCGGATGAGCTCGGCGCCCGGGGCGCAGGTGGCCGTGGCCTCGCGCTTCGCTTGGTAGTGGTAGTCCATGTGCAGGCTGCGCATGATCAGTCGGTACCGCTTCGGGTCGAGGTGCTCCAGCACGCTGAGGCCGCTGCACATCTCCGCGGCGGTGGCCAGGGCGCAGGCATGGATGCCCTTGATGTGATTGCGGTTGATGCGCCAGTAAGGCACGCGCACGCTGATGCCGCCGGCCGGCAGCGGTACGACCTTGAAGCCGTGCGGCCGGTTGAAGGGGATCATCCACGGCAGCGTGGCATTGAGCAGCCAGCGCTTCCAGGCGGAGGTGCGGGCCTCGGCGAGCAGGGCGGGCAGGTTCATCGCTCCAGGATCGTGGCGATGTCGGGGCGGAAGTAGGCCGGTCCCTTCATCACCTTGCCATCATCGCGGTAGATGGGCCGTCCGTCGGCGCCCAGCTTGCTCATGTTGCTGCGCTGGATCTCGCGGAACACCTCGTCGATCTTGTGCTCCAGGCCGTGCTTGAGCAGCGTGCCGCACAGGATGTACAGGATGTCGCCGAGGGCATCGGCCACCTCCACCAGGTCGCCGCGCAGCGCGGCCTCCAGGTACTCCTCGTTCTCCTCGCGGATCAGCTTGTAGCGCAGCAAGGCCTCGCGGTCGCCGATGGCCCCGGTGGGCGCCTGGGCGTTGGGGATGGCGAAGGCGTCGTGGAAGGCGCGCACATGGCCGGTGGCCTCGGCCAGCGTGAGGGGCTCGTGGGTGGGCTTCATGTCGTCGAAGGTAGCCGCCGGCCCCCGCCCCGCCCGGGATCGTGAAAAAGACGCGGTGCCCGTCCGCCCCGTACGTCCCTCGCCCTTGATCCCGTAGGCGTTCCGAAGGTCGGCGCGGTTAACACTTCTTAACTGGATAACTCCTTGGCCGCGCGATCCCCCCGGTGAACTTTGCGTTCCACTTTCGTGGGCCCAACAGGCAGCAACCGAACCGCATGGAACCAACGACCACATCGGGCATGGGAGGCGTGACCTCCGACAGCATCCGCGCCCTCAACGAACGCATCCAGGCCGCCAGCGCCTTCGTGGACCTGATCGACCGCGAGATGGAGAAGGTGATCGTGGGCCAGAAGGACATGGTGCAGAAGCTCCTGGTCGCGCTGCTGGCCGATGGCCACATCCTGCTGGAGGGCATGCCCGGCCTGGCCAAGACCCTCGCCATCAAGGCGCTCAGCAAGAGCGTGGACGTGGGCTTCAGCCGCATCCAGTTCACCCCCGACCTGCTGCCTGCCGACCTCATCGGCACGCTCATCTACAGCCAGAAGAGCGAGGAGTTCAGCGTGAAGAAGGGCCCCCTCTTCAGCAACTTCATCCTCGCCGACGAGATCAACCGCGCGCCGGCCAAGGTGCAGAGCGCGCTGCTCGAGGCCATGCAGGAGCGCCAGGTGACCATCGGCGCGCAGACCTACAAGCTGCCCGAACCCTTCCTGGTGCTCGCCACCATGAACCCCATCGAGCAGGAAGGCACCTACCCCCTGCCCGAGGCGCAGACCGACCGCTTCATGCTGAAGGTGGTGCTCGACTACCCGCGCAAGGAGGAGGAGAAGCTGATCATCCGCCAGAACGTGCGCCCCGGCGGCCAGTCGGAGCCGCAGACCGTGGTGCACGCCCAGGACATCCTCAACGCCCGCAAGCTGGTGCGCGAGGTGTACATGGACGAGAAGATCGAGCAGTACATCGTGGACATCGTGCACGCCACGCGCAAGCCCGACCTGTACAAGCTGCCCGAGCTCACCTCGCTCATCGGCTTCGGCGGCAGCCCACGCGCCAGCATCAACATGGCCCTGGCCGCCAAGGCCTACGCCTTCACCAAGCGCCGCGGCTACGTGATCCCCGAGGACGTGCGCGCCGTATGCCCCGACATCCTGCGCCACCGCATCGGGCTCACCTACGAGGCCGAGGCCGAGAACGTCACCGTCAACGACATCATCGGCAAGGTGCTCAACACCGTGGAGGTCCCCTGAGCCACCTGGAGCAGAGTCAGGAGCAGGCTGCAACATCCCTGTTCCTGTTCCCGCCCCTGCCCATGCCCCGGCCCTGTCCCTGAACCATGGAAACCGCCCAACACACCAAGGAGCTCCTGAAGAAGGTGCGGCTGGTCGAGCTGAAGACGCGCGGCCTCAGCGACCACATCTTCAGCGGGGAGTACCACAGCGCGTTCAAGGGGCGGGGCATGACCTTCAGCGAGGTGCGCGAGTACAGCCCCGGTGACGAGGTGCGTACGGTGGACTGGAACGTAACGGCGCGCTTCGGGCATCCCTTCGTGAAGGTGTTCGAGGAGGAGCGCGAGCTCACGGTGATGCTGATCGCCGACATGAGCGGCAGCGGCGAGTTCGGCAGCGTGAACCAGCTGAAGCGCGACCTGGTGACCGAGGTGTGCGCCACCATCGCCTTCAGCGCCATCCAGAACAACGACAAGACCGGCCTGATCCTCTTCACCGACCGCGTGGAGAAGTACATCCCGCCGAAGAAGGGACGCAGCCACACCCTGCGCATCATCCGCGAGCTCATCGAGTTCAAGCCGCAGCATCGGGCGACCAACGTGGGCGAGGCGCTCCGCTTCCTCAACCGCGTGATCAAGAAGCGCAGCATCGCCTTCCTCATCAGCGACCTGCTCGACACCGGCTACGAGGATGCGTTGAAGATCGCCAACCGCAAGCACGACCTGGTGGCCCTGCGCACCAACGACCCGCGCGAGAGCGAGCTGCCCAACGTGGGGCTCATCCGCTTCACCGACCCCGAGACCGGCGAGAGCAGCTGGGTCGACACCGCCAGCAAGCGCGTACGCGCACATTACCGCGCCGAAGCGCTCAAGCACCACGCCCGCACGCGCGACATCCTGCGGCGCGCCGGCGTGGACAGCGCCGTGATCGGCACCCGCGAAGGCTATGTGCGTCCGCTCATGAACCTCTTCCGCCAACGCGACTGACCCATGCGGAAGAGCCTGCTGTTGCCCCTGCCTCGCGCCCCGAAGCTCCACGCGAAGGCGTTGCTCCTGCTCCTGCCCCTGCTCCTGCCCCTGGCCCTTCACGCCCAGGACCTTACCCCCGTCGCGGAGCTCGACACGCAGGCCATCCGCATCGGCGAGCAAACGCGCTTGAAGCTGAGCGTGAACTACCGCGTGGACGGCGGGAAGCGCGTGGACATCGTGTGGCCCGTGATCGCCGGCGACACCCTCATCAAGCAGATCGAGGTGCTCGAGGACAGCGGCGTGGACACCGTGGTGAACCCGAACGACCCCTACCGCTTCCAACAGCTGCGTCAGCTGCGCATCACCTCGTTCGACAGCGGCTATTGGGCCATCCCGCCGTTCCGCTTCGTGGTGAACGGCGACACGGTGGAGAGCAACGCGCTGCTGCTCGGCGTGGAGACCGTGGAGGTCGATACCGCACAGGCCTTCCGGGACATCAAGGAGATCTACGAGCTGCCCTTCGGCTGGATGGACTGGCTGCGGGAGCATTGGCCCTGGTTCGCAGGGGGCGCGGCGCTGGCGGCCGCCATCGTGCTGCTCACCTGGTACCTGCGCCGCCGCCGGCGGAAACCAGTGGAGGTGCCCGAGGCGCCGCCGAAGCCCCTGCACGAGCGCGTGCTCGAGGCCCTCGCCGAGATCGAACGCAGGAAGCTGTGGCAGCAGGGCCAGGTGAAGCAATACCACAGCGAGGTCACCGACCTGCTGCGCGGCTACGTGGAGGAGCGCTACGGGGTGCCGGCGATGGAGCGCACCACCGACGACCTGGCCGCCGAGCTCGGCGCCACCGCCATGGGACGTGAGGCCCGCGAGCTACTCGTGAACCTGCTGCGCCTGGCCGACATGGTGAAGTTCGCCAAGCACGCCCCGCTGCCGGCCGAGAACGAGCAGCTCATGGCCGGCGCCGTCCAGTTCGTGCAGCGCACCACCCCAGCGCCCACCGCCCATGCGTGAACGCCTCACCGCCATCGTGCTGCTGTCCGCCGCCCTCGCCGGGGTGGCCGCAGCGGCGTGGTTGATGCGCACGCGCTTCGACCTCGCCACGCCACAGGCGCTCTGGGGGCTGCTCGCGCTGCCGTTGCTCGCCGCGCTGTACGTGCTGCGCATCCGCCGACGCGCCAACGAGGTGGGCCTGCCCACGCTCCACATGCTCACAAGCGGTCCGCGTTCCCTGCGCACCCACCTGCTGCACCTGCCCTATGCGCTCGGCCTGCTCGGGCTGGGCCTGCTCATCGCGGCCCTCGCGCGTCCGCAGAACAAGGACAGCTGGCAGGATGTGACCAAGGAGGGCATCGACATCGTCATCGCCATGGACTTCAGCGCGAGCATGCTGGCCAAGGACTTCAAGCCCGACCGGCTCACCGCCGCGCGCGAGGTGGCCATGCGCTTCATCGACGACCGCCCGAACGACCGCATCGGCCTGGTGGTGTACGAAGGCGAGGCCTTCACCCAGTGCCCGCTCACCACCGACCACAAGGTGCTGCAGGACCTCTTCCTGCAGGCCAAGAGCGGTCTGATCACCGGCGGAACGGCGGTGGGCACGGGGCTGGCCACGGCCATCAACCGGCTGCGCGAGAGCGAGGCCAAGAGCAAGGTGGTGATCCTCCTCACCGACGGGGTCAACAACGCCGGCACCATCCAACCCGTGGACGCCGCGCAGATCGCCCGCCAGCTCGGCATCCGCGTGTACACAATCGGCGTGGGTTCGCGCGGCAAGGCCTTGAGCCCCGTGGCCATCTACCCGAACGGCAGCTACAAGTACGACCACGTGGAGGTGCAGATCGATGAGGACATGCTGAAGCAGGTGGCCGAGCTCACCGATGGCCGCTACTACCGCGCGGTGAACGAGCGCAAACTGCGCGACATCTACGCCGAGATCGACAAGCTCGAACGCACCCGCGTGAAGGTCACCGAGCACAGCCGCCGCAACGAGCGCTACTTCCCCTTCGTGCTCGCGGGCGGCGCGGCGCTGCTCCTCGGCCTGCTGCTGCAACGCACCCTGCTGCGCACCACCCCATGATCGCCCCGCGTCCATACCGCATCGTGCCCATCACCGTGGTGGTGCTCCTGCTCGAGGCGCTGGCCTGGGGTGTGGGCCTGGTGCTGTGGAACGTGCTGGAGCATCGCGTGCCCGCCTTCCGACTGGAACGGCCTTGGGTACTGTGGGGGCTTGCCGCGGGCCCGCTGCTCACCGCCCTCTTCCTCGTCGACCTCGTGCGCCGCGAACGCGCGCTCACCCGGTTCGCCGCACCGGCCCTGGCGGCGCGCATCTCCACCCCCATCTCCAGCCTCCGCACCACCGTGCGTTTCCTCCTGCTGCGCCACGGGCTCACCTTCGTGGTGCTCGCGCTGGCCGGTCCGCAGCTGGGCACCCGCCTGGAGGAGGTGAAGGCACAGGGGGTGGACGTGGTGGTGGCGCTCGACGTGAGCAACAGCATGATGGCGGAGGACCTCGCACCGAACCGCATGGAGGTGGCCCGCCGCGCGCTCGAGCAGCTCATCGACCGCATGAAGGGCGACCGCCTCGGCATCGTGGTGTTCGCCGGCGAACCGTACGTGCAGCTCCCGCTCACCGCCGACCGCAGTGCCGCGCGCCTCTTCCTGGGCAGCATCGGTCCCGGCATGCTCAGCGTGCAGGGCACCGCCGTGGGCGCCGCCATCGAGCGCGCCGCGCGCTGCTTCCCCGAGAAAGCCGATGCCGGACGCGCCATCATCGTGATCAGCGATGGCGAGAGCTTCGAGGACGACGGCGAGGCAGCGGCACAGGCCGCCGCCGAACAGGGCATCGTGGTGCACACCGTGGGCATGGGCTCGCCGCAGGGCTCCCCCATCCCCGAGCGCCGCAACGGCACGATGCTCGGCTTCAAGAAGGACCGGCAGGGCCAGACCGTGATGACCAAGCTCAACGAGGACATGCTGAAGCGTATCGCCGCCGCGGGCAAGGGCGCCTACGTGAAGGCCACCGCCACGGACACCGGCATCCAGGCGCTGGTGGCCGACCTGAAGAAGATGGACCAGCGCGAGGCGGGCACCTACCGGTACGCGGGCCACGAGGACCGCTACCAGCCGGTGCTCGCGCTCGGATGCGTCATGCTGCTGCTCGGCCTGCTGTTCGGCGACCGTCCCCTGCGCTTCAACCTCCGCCTACCCTGACCATGGCCCGCGTGATCCCCCTCCTGCTCCTCTTCGCCGCGAGCGCACCGCTCGCCGCGCAGGAACGCGCCACCGACGGTGCATTGCGCAAAGGCAACATGGCCTACCGCAAGGGCAGGCTCGACGAGGCCGTCAAGGCCTACCAGGAGGCGCGGTCCGATGAGCGCGGCGCCTTCAACCTGGGCAATGCGCTGTACCGCCAGGGCAAGTACGCCGAGTCGCAGCAGCAGTACGAAGGCGCGGGCGCCAGCGCCAAGGACCCGCAGCAGCAGAGCCGCGCGTACCACAACCTCGGCAACAGCTGGATGCAGCAGCAGAAATGGGAGGAGGCGGTGAACGCCTACAAGCAGGCCCTGCGGCGCAACCCTGCCGACGAGGACACGCGGTACAACCTGGCCTACGCCCAGAAAAAGCTCCAGCAGCAGCAGCAACAGCAGAAGCAGGACCAGCAGCAGGAACAACAGCAGCAGCCCCAGCAGCAAGAACAGGAGCAACAGCAACAGCCCCGGGACCCGAACGAGATCGACAAGCGGGACGCCGAACGCATGCTCGAGGCCATGGAGCAGCAGGAGAAGCAGACGCAGCAGAAGCTCCGCGACCGCGTGAAGGCGGCCTCCCGCAAACCCATCGAAAAGGACTGGTGACCATGCGCAGCGCCACGCACACCCTCCTCCTGCTCCTCGCGCTGTTCGTGTCGGCACGGACGGTCGCACAGGAGATCGCCTTCACCGCCTCGGTGGACCGCACCACCTTCGCGGTGGGCGAGAACATCAAGCTGGTGCTCACGCTCACCAACGCCCGCGGTGCGCTCACCGAGCCCGACCTCGGCGGCCTCGTGGTGGTGCAGGGCCCCTTCGAGAGCAGCGCGTTCAACTTCATCAACGGCCGCAGCACCAGCACCATCAGCCGCACCTACCTGCTCACCGCCACGCGCCCGGGCGACTACACCATCGGCGCGGCGAAGGCCCAGGTGGGCGGCGGCCTCATCACCACGGAACCCATCCGTGTGCATGTGGAGAAGGGGGCCGCGGCCGCAGGAGGAGGACAGGCGCAGAGCCAGCAGCAGCAGAAGGACCGTGACCTTTTCGCGGTGATCTCCCTGACCCGCAACAAGTGCCGCGTGGGTGAACAGCTCGTGGCCACCTATACCCTGTATTGCCGCTACAACGCCATCGAGCTCGTGGGCTATGAGCTGCCGAAGCTCACCGGATTCTGGGCCGAGGAGATCGACATGGGCGAACTGCAGTGGGAGCCCGGCCTGCAGACCATCAACGGCCTCCAGTACCGCGTGGCCATCATCAAGAAGCAGCTGCTCTTCCCCCAGCGCCCCGGCAAGCTGCACATCGATCCGGCCACCTTCACCTGCATCGTCAACCGCTCCTTCTTCAGCCGCGGCGCCGAGCTCAAGATCCGCAGCAACGCGGTGGACCTGGAGGTGCAGGACCTGCCCGTCAACAAGCCGGCTGACCTGTGCGGCGCCGTAGGTGACCTGCGCATGGAGGTGACCACCGGCCCCACCACGGTGAAGGCCAACGAGGCCCTCGACATCAAGGTGCGCTTCAGCGGCCGGGCGAACCTGAAGCTCATCGACGACCCGAAGCCCGCCTTCCCCAGCGACTTCGAGACCTACGAGCCCAAGGTGAGCGACAAGATCACGGTGAACACCGGCGGCATGAGCGGCAGCCGCGAGTTCCAGTACCTGGTGATCCCCCGCCATGCCGGCGAGTACAGCCTGCCGCCCATCACCGTCAGCTACTTCGACCCCGAGAAAGGCGCCTACCAGCAGCTGAGCAGCGGTGAGCTCGTGTTCACCGTGCTCCCGGGCGAAGGAGGCGCCACGGCGACGATCAGCAGGCCCGACCCCACTGATGTGCAGCAGCTCGACCGCGACATCCGTTACATCCGCACGGGCGACCTCGGGCTGCGACCCATGGGGAGCAGGCTCTTCGGCTCCTGGCCGTACGTGGCCGGCATGACCGCACCGTTCGCGCTGCTCCTGCTCTTCCTGTTCTGGCGCCGCCGGCACGATGCCGAACATGCCGACGTGGCGGCCATGCGCCGCAAGGGGGCGGACAAGGTGGCCCGGCAGCGGCTGAAGGCGGCGGCGGAGGCCCTGGCCCGCGGGGAACGCGACGGCTTCTACACCGCCCTGGCCCAGGCCCTCAACGGCTACCTCGCCGACCGTTACGCCCTGGCGCCCGGGGAGGTCACCGCCCGTGTGGCGCGTGAACGCCTGGTACCGCACGGCGATGCCGCCGGGAAGTACGCCGCGCTCATGGAGGCCTGTGAGCTCGCACGCTTCGCGCCGGTGGAGGACCGCCCCCGCCAGCAGGTGTACGACGAGGCCGTGGAACTGATCGCACGCATCGAGAACAACGCCCGCGCATGAGGACCTACGCCATCATCCTTGCCCTGGGCATCGGCGCGCATGCCAGCGCGGGCGATGCCCAAGCCCTGGCCGACAGCGCTGCGGCCGCCTATGCCCGCGGCGAACACCGTGCGGCGCTGGCGCTCTACGATTCGCTGAACGCGGACCGCACCTCGGCGGCCCTGCTCTTCAACATCGGCAACTGCCATTTCAAGTTGAACGATGTGCCGCACGCCATCCTCTACTATGAACGTGCCCTGCTGCTCTCCCCCGGCGCCGACGACATCCAGGCCAACCTGGACCTGGCCCGTTCCCGCGTGGTGGACCGCATGAACGAGCTGCCCGCGTTCTCGCTCGGCGGTGGCGTGGACCGTTTCCTGGCGGGCGCTGACAACGACCAGTGGGCGCGCCGCTCCTTGTGGGCGATGGCCGTGCTGTGCGCCCTTGCCGCCGCGTGGCGCATGGCCCGTCACGGATCGGTGCGGCACACGCTGCTGGGCGCATGCGTGCTGGCCTTCCTGGTCCTGGCGACCTCCGTCGCGCTCGCCTACCGACGCAACGCCGAGCTGGACACCCGCGTTCAGGCCATCGTGATGAGCCCGCGCGTGGAGGTTCGCAGCGAACCTCGCCGGCAGGCCACCACGCTCTTCATCCTGCACGAGGGCTCCAAGGTCTCCGTGCTGCAGCAGGAAGGCGATTGGACGGAGGTGCGCCTCACCAACGGCGGTGTCGGCTGGATGCCTCCGGCCTCCCTGGTGCGGATCTGAAGCAAGAGGCCCCGGTGATCCCGGGGCCTCTTGCTTGATGCATGTCGCGCATCACGGCGCGGTGCTCACCTTGGTGTTCGTGGGAACCGTTCCTCCGATGGTGGAGAGCACGAGGTCGCGGTCGTTCGCCGCACCCGTATAACGAACCATCCCATCGAGGTTCACGTCCTCCCGGCGGTAGCCCGAGATGGTGTTCGTGGGCACGGTGCCGCCAATGGCCGCAAGGATGGGGTCGCGGTCGTTGGAAGCACCGGTGTAGCGCACCACACCGTCCGTGTTCACGTCGCCGCACCAAAGTGCGTTGCGGACCCCGTCGGACCATACCGCCCCGCTACCGAAGAACGGCGTGGAGGGTGAGGTGAAGTCCATCACCTGGCCGTTGGTGGTGAGGCTGGTCGCCGACATGGCGGCGAGGTGGTTGCGGTGACGGATCACCAAGCGCTTGTTCACCGGGTCCGTATTGAAGGTCACCAGAGCTGAACCATCGGGGTTGATCACATCTCCGTTCACGCGCACCAGGGCCGCACGGCGCTCCGCAAGGGAGAAGGTCGCATCGTTGTTGCGCAGCTCCACCAGCACCCAGTCCACCAGCGCGGTGCTGCCGGTCTGGGTATTGAGGCCGGTGGCCATGGTGGCGCCGGTGTTCGCCACCGGCAGGCCAAGGGCCGTGTAAGGCTCCGAGCTCGGCAGCACGCCATTGGCGCGCAGGTTGTCGCGCATGGTGCTGGTGCCGGCGATCAGCGCTCCATGCAGGAACACCTTGCTTCCCACGGAGTAGCCCACCGGTGTCACCGTGGCGGTGGTGCGGTACAGCGGCACCGACCGGAACGGCTGCACCGTGATCGAACCGGTGTAGACCGTTCCGTTCACATCGCTCCAGTTGCCGGATGGAAGGGACTTGGTCTGCACCGTGGAAAGGTCGTTGTACACCAGGATGTGGTCGACCGTGGGGTCCAGGGGCTGCACGCTCACACGGTGCAGCTGGATGTTGTCGAGCCAGTACTGGGGTGTGGAGTAGTGGTTGGTGAACTGTGCGAACGAATTGTCCGTCAGGTTCGACTGGAAGTACACCTCCACGTCGCGGCGCGTGGTGCTGAACGGATAGGACCGCTCGAAGATGGCCTGGGGGCCGGTCATCTGGGTGTTGCCCTTGACCCCCGCCTTCACCTCGCCCAGGATGTTGCTCTGCACACTGAAGCGCATGCGGTACCACTGGCCGTTGGTGGTGGTGAACGCCGTGGCGTTGCGCACCGTGAACTCGGGATAGATGTTGCTGTTGTTGAGGTAGGACTTCATCGACCCGTTGTCGAGGTAGGTGAGCTCACGGGTTAGGATGCCGTTGTTGGGGGTCCCTCCCCAGCCCGAGGTATTGGCGTCGAAGGTGCCGTTGCTCAACAGGTTCGTGCTCAGCTCAGCCACCGTTGCATGGGCGTTCAGCCGCTGCGGGTGGATCGCGCTGCCGGCGTCATCTCCCGTCACCGACTGCCAACGGTCCAGCGCATAGTTCCGGATGAAGCTCCCATACACGTTGAACTGCTGGATGTTCATCTCGTTGTAGGGATTGAAGTAGCGGTTGTTCAGGAAGCTCCCGAAATCCACCATCGTGCTCGAATAGCAGTGCATCTGCTTCATGCACAGCTGGTCCTTGGTGAGGCTGTACATGATGTTGCCACTGTAAACGGTATTGAAGGAAGGCACGAAGTAGGGCGGCGTGGCTCCCGGCCCGTTGTAATTCGAGTAGTCCGAGATGCTCAACTGCAGGTTGTTGTTGAACATCACGTTGTCCTTGATCTGGTTGCCGGTGCTCACCATCGTGTGGTCCACATGGATGCCGGCGCCCTTGCAATTGGCCATGGTGTTGTACTGCACCAGCGTGTTCTTCACGGACACGTTGCCGAAGTAGATGCCCATGCCTGCCTGCCAATAGGACGGGCTGTTGTAGGCGGCGCTCTCCAGATTGCCCTGGATGTCGAGGATGATGTTCTCGCGCACCACCACACCGTCGGCGTTCTCCATGCCGATGCCGCAACCGTCGTTCAGCAGGGCCAACGCGTTCTTCACGAAGTTGCGCTCCACCGTGGTGTTGCCATGGACACTGATGCCGATGTAACCCACCGTCTCCAGGTGGTTGTTCCGCACGATGTTGTTGTTGCCCTGTACACGGATGCCCATGTACCCCCAGTTCGTTTCACCCAGGCCCGGCACCATGGCGATGTTGGAGAAGGTGCTGTTCTCCACCACGGTGTTGTTGTCGATGAGGCTGATGGCCGTCTGGTAGGTGCGGTTGAAGGTGTTGTTCTGGAACAGGTTGTAGCTGCCGTAGCTGAAGATGGCCATGCCCAGGTCCTCGAAGGTGCAGTTGCGCACGGTGACGTGGTTCGCCGCGTCCACGAACACGGCGCGCTCGGCCTGGTGCTTGAACATGAGGCCATCGAACACGATGTACTGCCAGTTCATGTAGACCCATGCCCCCCGGTCGGTGTTCGAGGCTTCCACGGTGAGTGTGTTGGGGTTCACGTCGCCGGGCGCCCGGAAGTAGAGCCAGCCCGAGGCGGGGTCGTGGAACCACTCGCCCGGGGTGTCCAGTTCGCTCAGCTTGTTCCGCAGGAAATAGCCCCACTTCATCGTGTCGAGGGGCATGTACATGTCGGTGAAGTTGATCTGGCCGGGGATGCTGGAGGTGATCTGGCTGATGTCGTAGCTCCAATTGGAGCCCCGGATCACCACCTGGGCGCCGTTCCAGTAGCCGGCCGCCTGGGTGAGCGCATCATCGTTTATGCGGGTGCTGGTGCCATTGTCGTTGCGCAGCCAGCCGGAGTTGGGGTAACGCGCCAGCGTCATGAGCTGCCCGTTGCTGAAGAGCGTGCGCACCGAACCGGCCACCTGCACCTTCCAGATGTTGCCCTGGTGCACCACCCAGTTGCTCAGCAGCTGGCTGCCCGAGATGATGGGCATGGCCCCAGTGCCGTAGGCCCCGATGGTGATGGGGTTGGTGACCGTTCCGTTGGAGGCGACCACGATGGTGCCGCGGTAGGTTCCACCGCGCTGGAACAGCACCTGATCACCAGGCTGAAGGCCGAAGCTCAGCTGGTTCACCCGGGTGATGGTCTTCCAAGGGGCCGTGGACGAGGTGCCCGCATTGGCATCGTTGCCCGTGGGCGACACGTAGTACACGGCGGCCTGGGCAGGAAGGCTCAGGAGCGCGACCACGGCAAGTGGGAGGAGGGTGCGGAGGATCGGGCGCATGGGAGATTCCTTTTCGTGTCGCGAAACTCCGCACACGTACGATCCCCCGATCAGGCTGTTCCACGGATGATCAACATTTCGACAGACCATCGGAAACAACCTACCAACCAGCTGAAGAGGCCCATGAACCAGCCCTTTTCAGCCGACCTGGTACCACGGTGAAAAACACCGGTTCCGGTTCGTCGCCCGTTCCTCCCGGTCCGTCGCCCCCCACCTCCAACGACCGGGTTATCAAGCGCTTGGCGACGGTTCCAATGGCGACCCCGACTGGATTCGAACCAGTGACCATCTGCTTAGAAGGCAGATGCTCTATCCAACTGAGCTACGGGGTCGGCCCGGCGAAAGTACTTCGGTGCCGTGCATGCGAGAGAAGGCGGCCCATGAAGGGGGACGCTCGCGCCCGTCCGCAACGAAAGATCCCGCCTCGCGGCGGGATCGTCCCTTGTCGGGGTGGTGTGATTGCCCGCTGCGCGGGCTTTCATGAGGGAGGGGCGTTACAAGGGATGATCCCGGTGGCGCGTTGCGCCACGGATCTTTCGTTACGACCGGGCTTGCGAGCGAGCTCGCGCCCGTTCGCAACGAAAGATCCCGCCTCACGGCGGGATCATCCCTTGTCGGGGTGGTGTGATTCGAACACACGACCCCCTGGTCCCAAACCAGGTGCGCTAACCGGGCTGCGCTACACCCCGAACATCAACTACGAAGGCCCGGCAGGCGGGCCTTCAGGGGGGCACCTCAGTGCCTTCAGCGGAGAGGGGGGGACTGCCCGTCTTCGATGATCAGTATCGCAAGCATTGATTCACACGAGGTCTGGGATGCAAAGAATGTCCAACGCGCCCCGATACTGCCCCGGGCTGGTGGGCAATAACCACCTCATTATCAACGCATGCCCCGACTGTGCCAAGGGCGAACCTTATATTTGTGGAAGCTCTGAGACGGAGCGAATAGCCCGTCAGCTGTCACCCACAGTCGTAAGCGCTTACGACTGCGCATCCTGCAGTTGGCTGCAGGAGCCCACCGTTGTGGAAGCGGCGGTTGGTGACAGCATCTGGGTCTAGCATCGTTAGCCGAGGCCATCCATCTGGGTGGCCTCGGTTTTTGCTGAGCGTTCCTTGTTCCGAATGATGACCTTCTCTAGAAGTGCATCACTGACAGTCAGGAGTCTATCCGTTGACATCGCACCTCTCCACGCAAGCTTGCCGTGTTCTGACCATTCAGTGAGGTACCAGCAGATCTCGCCCGACTCAATCTTGTGCCACTGGAGCTTGTTCTGGCGCTTGTGCAGCGATGACGTGCACACCGCCACCCTTCGCTTCATCGCATCATAGGTCAAGCCATACCTGCGGTCATACACGGCGTCAGTAATCTCGGCAGCAGTCATAGGCTCCTGCTTCTCTCGAAGGACACCAATAATCCTATCCGATAGTCCGCGAATCTTACCCGTTGGGGTCAACAACTGGGTTCGAACATGCTCGTCCGCAACCGTGGTTGCAGGCCGCGGCAAATGACCCTCCCCCTGGAGCTCTCCAGCGAGCTGGATAGCCTCTTCAAGGAGAGCACGTAGGCGCGCCAACTTGTCCGTAGCGTTCATGACGGACCAAAACTACCTTCAGTGATCAGCAAAGCGTCTGTAGTCTGTCGCCAGTTATTCACGATCATTGTTGATTGCAGCATCGCTAACTGAGTTAACACGGCACTCACAGGAGATTCCATGAGTTCGACAGTCATCAACACAGATGTGAATAACAGCATACCTCAGCTACTGAAGATGGTGTTCCTATCAGCAACGCGCATCACCAACAGCGCTCTGCCGGTCGAGACGGAAGCCAGGATGTGTACATTCGCGTCGAGAAGCGCGGCATACTGATTGACGTCTTTTCCGTCAACCGTGTGACTATGAGGTCAGCAGCGGAAATAGCGAACTACTTCATCTCGAAGGGTGTCGACGAGGGCAAGCCCCTCAGTCACCTGAAGCTTCAAAAGCTACTGTACGTCGCCTACGGCTGGTACTACGCTCAGTACAACGAGCGACTCTTCAACGAGGTACTTCAAGCTTGGAAGTACGGCCCAGTTGTGGCCTCTGTATACCACGCCCTGAAGCATCATGGTGACATGCCGATTGAGCATGAAATCCAAGAAGAGGATGAGGATCGTCCTGGCTACTACCACACCCCGACCCTCAACTACCATCGAGACGCGACTCTGATTCGCTTCCTAGATGACATCTGGGTGGGGTATTCTCATTTTTCAGCGATTCAACTCACCAACTACTCTCACCTTCCAGGGACACCTTGGAATAAGTTGGTGAAGAGTCTCGGAGGCCAGATTCCGATGTATATGGACTTGGGAGATGAAGAGGTGCGATCCTACTTCAGCGCCGAGAAGGAACGTATTGGCAACTTTAACCCTGGCAAGGTCACTGCAAGTGAGTGATGCCGCCAGGGACACCGACCGTTGAGCATTCTACCTCTGGCAAAGCCGGGGCGAAATGGGACTTACTCCCTCCAGCCGCAACGGCTGAGCCTATGGCGGCATCACTCGAAGAGGAACAGCGCTATCAAAGGGCTGACCATCACAAACTTGAGATCCAGGCTCGTCGCGATCAGTTGGAGGCGAAGAAGATGATGGGCAACCGTGTCTTCTGGCTTGTAACGATATGGCTCACGGTGGTGATGGTTACGATTTGGATGCAAGCAACAGGATGCTTCCTTCCCTTCACTGGTCAAACCTTCTATCTGTCGGACGCAGTGCTAATCGCACTTGTCACTACCACAACGGGTAACATTGCCTTGTTCTTGACGATTGTAATCAAGCATTTGTTCCCCAAGGAGCTGCGCTCCTGAGCCAGAGCGACTCGGTCTCCAACTCCATCTTCAGTATCGCGAGAAATGGCCCATGATGTCTTGGCACACCTCGCTATCTTCGTAACAGCCGAAGCGAAAGAGCTCATGCCCGACACGAGCTATTCCTTCAGGCGGCCAAGGACCAAGAACAATCTGAAGAGCAACTACCTGTCAGTCAACATGTTAACGACCTGCTGATCATCTGTCACTTCTATTTTTTCCTTATATGTAAACCAATATGTGTACATTTGCGTTGGAGCCTTTAGAACACCTGTCATCAGGGATCAAGGTCTACGCGCTACACTACAACGGAAAGTCGGACTATCAAGAGTTCTGGGCGGAGCATAGGTCGAGCAACTTTACCGATGACCTGTTCAAGGCTGAATCGAGGATGAGGGATGCCGCAATGGGGCTATTGCTTCCGAAGGTTAAATGGAGAGACATTACATCAGGTAGAGACCCCATCAAGGAGTTTGAAGCAAAGGCAGATAGTATCCGGCTTTACTGCTTCAAAACGAGTGATGGCTACATCATTACGAATGTGAGCCTTAAGACTGACCAGGAGAAAGGGATAGCTCGCCTAAGGAACCTCAAGGCCCTCTACTTAGCCAGCTTAGCATAGCGCAACATTGACGTTGTTACGAAACCCAACTCAAATGCCTACCCTACGAGAGCTTGTGACGCATCCATCGCACTTGATGGAGTCGCTCCAGAACGAACTCTTTCGACACCTGGAGGCCTTTCGTGTTGCCAACAAACTCAATCGCACCGGACTTGCAGAGAAGCTCGGATACTCCAAGGGCTATACCAGCAAGCTCTTGGATGGCGCATTCAATCACAGTGCGAAGAAGCTCTTTGAACTGGGACTGAAGATTGGGAAGGTACCGGTTATCAAGTTCGTCGACGTGGATGACTACGTTGCCCAGTGCATCGAAGAACAACAGCAGCGCACAACGACGACTGCTCCGCTCATTGACAACAACCAGATAGTGCTTTCAGAGAACATTCGTCAGCGAGCCCAATGGATAGTCTACAATATGGAGAATACTCCACCCCAGCTTAAGGAACTCGCACAGAAAGACGATGGCAGTGGTTTGATTCCTTCTCTGGCAGCATGAGCAAATCCAAGAACACGGCTCTTTCCATAGCGGATCGACTCCACATTGCTGCTGTTTTTGTAAGAAAAGCTGCAATCGAGACCACTGAAGAGTTCAGGAATAGACCGGCAAGCCCGGATGCTAATCGTTCGACTGTAAACGCCGCCGTATACTTCAATGAAGAAGCGTCAGCGGTTAGAGTTATCGTTAATGCGACGATAACCGGGCTTAAGGGAGGAATCGAAATTGGATGTACAGGTGAATTCGACATTCAATTTGACTTGCTCCTAACCGACCTAAGCAACGACCTCGTTATTGATGGTGAGCGCAAGTCACTCGACCACAGGGTGGCAGCGACCATAGTCGGTGTGTGCTATTCTACTGCGCGAGGTATGGTACTCGAGAAGACTTCCGGCACCTACCTTAATGGATGCCTTCTTCCCATCCTGAATCCTGACACTCTCCTTCAGACGAACACGATCAAGGATGTCAAACGCAGCGACACCTAATCGCTGCAATTCGCGATCTATTCAACTGCTCTTGTGAAGCAGTAATTAGGCCGATTGTTTGAACTAACAATCCTGCAGAGATTTCGGTCATGAACTCTGTCGTTCAAATGACCCGAGAGTCACGGAAGCCATTCAAGAATGTAAACCCCGCCGCCGCCAAAGTGGTGGTAGGCCTAATTGTCGCCGCGGTCCTGCTTATGTATAAGTGGTTGCAATCGCTACTAGACTAAGTAGATGATCAGAACGGCGAAGCCTTCTTGAGCACTGTCCGGACACCCTTCTGATAAGTCCGCCGGGTATAAGTGCTCGTTTCCGACAGGTCGTGGTGCCGAAGGTGATTCATCAGGTCCACTTCTCCCACTCCATCGCGGCTTAGCTGCTCACCACCGGCATGCTTCAGCTGATACAGCGTGAGATCCGAGCTTAGGCCAATCGCCTGGCGGAGCTCTGTCCAAGCACGGCCGCTGTCCCTGCTGTCACACAAGCGAGGACCTGGTTCGAACTTCGAGCTGAACACGTAGTGCGCTGGGTCTTGCTTGCCGAGCTCAAGGGCAAGAATGTCCTGCATCATCACCTCGGGGATCGCGACCCCTTGGGTTCTGTGGTTCTTGGCCACCGAGCCAGGTATCATGATGAAGCACTCCCCGATGTGGAAGTGGGAGGGCTTGAGCATGAAGAGCTCCTTCGGCCGAATTCCGCAATGGAAGCACAGCAGGCAGAAGGTCAGGAACCGTGGGTTGTGCTCCTGCAGGTACTCCCTGATCCTCTTGCGCTCCTCGATCGTCGGCGGCCTGCGCGTGGAGCCATCCGGGTCCACCCGCTTCTTCTTGATGCCCTCGAACACGTTGTACGCCACATAGCCGTGCTCCTTGAACCAGTTCCAGAGGGTCACGAAGAACGTGTGGTAGTTGTTGAACGACCTGGGGGATAGCTCCCGGTCCACATAGCTCTCGTGCATGAACTCCCTGGCCCTGGACTCGGTGAAGTCCAGCACCGGCATCTCCTTGAGCTTGCGCTTGTCGCACCAGCTGACCAGGATCGATACCAGGCTGTTGTAGGACCGCATGCTGTCCTTGCGGATACGCTCCCGCTCCTTGGCCTTGATGAAGTCCTCGGTGGCCAGGTGGATCGGACGGTTCCCATGGCCGGCCAGCTTGGAGGAGAACGGCGACCAGCCAAGACCCAGGATGGTATTGAGCTCCCTGACCCGGCGTTCGGCATACGCTTTACGCGCAGAGAGGTCCCGCACGCGGTTCACCTTTTCCCTCACACGCTTCATCTGTCCGGTCTGCGGATGGCGCACGTAGTAGGTGATCACCCACTCCTTACCTCGCGTGAGCTGCGCTGGGCGGAAGTTCTCGGTCACCTGCAGGCGCTCAATGAGCGCCATCCACTGCTCATGGTTCTTGGGGTCCATGTTCGGCTATGATGGGAATGAACGGGGTGAGAACACAAAGAGCCCCTGCAGTTGCTGCAGGAGCTCTTCACTCGTCGGGGTGGTGTGATTCGAACACACGACCCCCTGGTCCCAAACCAGGTGCGCTAACCGGGCTGCGCTACACCCCGAACGGCCCGAAGGCGCGGCGAATGTAGTGCGCTGGAAGCGGGTGGACGGCATGGGCTGTTGATGCGCCGCTGAACGCGTGGTTCCTGTGGGCACATGTCCTTGCTCGGGGTCGGAAAGCTCCCTCCTCTCCGCACACCCACACGGCAACCCGCGTGAATGCTGGAGAAACACCCAATGCGCATGCTGCCCCGGGGCAGATGGTGCCCCGATGCTGCCCCATGTATGGAACGCAGGAAACACAGTAATGACGCGGCTTTCAGAGCCTTTCGCAGGCTTCTTTGCGGAGAGCGTGTGAACACGCTCCAGACCCAGCAAAATGTAGGAAGCCCCTGTGTTACAGGGGCTTTTCCTTTTCTGCGGAGAGGGGGGGATTCGAACCCCCGGTACCAGTAAACCCAGTACGGCAGTTTAGCAAACTGCTGGTTTAAGCCACTCACCCACCTCTCCAGGTGTCCGCTCACGGTCGAACGGGCGGCAAATATAGGAGGATGCTGCACTTCTCATCGGCTACATTTGCATCCCTCCGAAAAACGAACCCATCCCCCATCCCATGGCCCGTGAAGTCGTGATCGTTTCCGCAGTGCGCACCCCCATCGGCAGCTTCGGCGGCAGCCTGGCCGACGTACCCGCCACCCAGCTCGGCGCCACCGCCGTGAAGGCCGCGGTGGAAAAGGCGGGGATCAAGCCCGAGGACGTGAGCGAGGTGATCATGGGCAGCGTGCTCCAGGCCAACCTGGGCCAGGCACCCGCCCGCCAGGCCGCCCGCTTCGCCGGCCTTCCCAACGAGGTGGCCTGCACCACCGTGAACAAGGTGTGCGCCAGCGGCATGAAGGCCATCATGATGGCCGCCCAGGACATCCTGCTCGGAGACGCCGACATCGTGGTGGCCGGCGGCATGGAGAGCATGAGCCAGACCCCCTATTATGTAGAAAAGGCCCGCTATGGCTACCGCTACGGCCACGGCCAGCTCATCGATGGCATCGTGAAGGACGGCCTCACCGACGTGTACCACCAGACCGCGATGGGCGTGAGCGCGGACAACACGGCCAAGGAGCATGGCATCAGCCGCGAAGAACAGGACGCTTTCGCCATCGAAAGCTACAAGCGCAGCGCCGCCGCCTGGGCCGCCGGCAAGTTCAAGGACGAAGTGGTGCCTGTGACCGTGAAGACCCGCAAGGGCGACGTGGTGGTGAGCGAGGACGAGGAGTACAAGAACGTGAGCTTCGAGAAGCTGCCCGCGCTGAAGCCGGTGTTCACCAAGGACGGCACGGTGACCGCGGCCAACGCCAGCACCATCAATGACGGTGCGGCCGCTCTTGTGCTCATGAGCGCCGACAAGGCCAAGGCCCTCGGCCTGAAGCCCCTCGCCCGCATCCTCAGCTACGCCGACGCCGAGCAGGCCCCGGAGTGGTTCACCACCACCCCCGCCAAGGCCCTGCCCCGTGCGGTGGAGAAGGCCGGCCTGAAGATGAGCGACCTGCAGTACGTGGAACTGAACGAGGCCTTCAGCGTGGTGGGCATCGCCAACACCAAGCTCATGGGGCTCGACCCCGCCAAGGTGAACGTGAACGGCGGCGCGGTGAGCCTGGGCCACCCGCTCGGCTGCAGCGGTGCCCGCATCATCGTGACGCTCGTGAACGTGCTGCGCCAGAACGGTGCGAAATACGGCGGCGCCGGCATCTGCAACGGTGGCGGCGGTGCGAGCGCGATGGTGATCGAGGCGCTCTGACCTCCGGGCCCACGTTGCGTGTTGGGGCGTTACGTGTTGCGCGCTGAAGACGCCCCAACACGTAAGGCGCAATAACCCAACACGCAACGCCCATGGCCTCCGTCATCTGCCCCCTCTCCATCGTACCGGTGCGCAAGGACCCGAGCGACCGCGCCGAGATGGTGACCCAATGGCTCTTCGGTGAAACGGCCGAGGTGCTCGAAAGCTCCGAAAAGTGGAGCCGCCTGTGCTTCGACCACGACGGGTACGAGGGCTGGGTGGACAACAAGCAGTTCCTCCCCTGCGACACGCCCAACACCGAGCCCGACCTGCGGGTGATCGACAACACCTCCATCGTCGACCTCGGTGAACGGCAGGTGATGCTGCCCTACGGCGCGGTGCTCCCCTTCTACACCAACGGCAGCATCCTCTTCCAGGGGCGCCGTGTGCCCGTCAACGCCGTGACCAACACCCTCGACGGCAGCGGCGATCGCGGGGAACTGGTGGAGACCTACATGCACCCCTTCCTCGGAGCGCCCTACCTCTGGGGCGGACGCACGCCGTGGGGCGTGGACTGCAGCGGCTTCACGCAGGCCCTCTTCATGTTCATGGGCATCTACCTGCCGCGCGATGCCTACCAGCAGGCCGAAGAGGGCGACCCCGTGGAGTTCGTGGAACTGGCGGAGCCAGGGGACCTGGCCTTCTTCGACAACGACGAAGGGCGCATCATCCACGTGGGCATCGTGCTCAGCGACCGCCGCATCGTGCACGCCAGCGGCCGCGTGCGCATCGACACGCTCGACCAACAGGGCATCTTCAACAGCGAGGAGAAGCGCTATACGCACAAGCTGCGGCTGGTGAAGCGGGTGGCGTAGCCCCCCTCAACGGAGCAACTGAACGGTGCCAGTGCGCCGTTGCATGGTGCCATCCGCCTGGGCCACGTCCAGCACATAGAAATAGACGCCCTCCGGCACCGGAAGTCCGCCGGGCATGGTGCGGCCGTCCCAAGCCAGCGAGGGTCCGGAGAGCTCTGCCACCGGCAGCCCCCACCGATCGCGGATGCGCAGGATCAGAAAGCCCCCTGACGAGTGCTCGATGACGAACGTATCGTTCTTGCCATCGCCATTGGGGCTGAACACATTGGGCACGAACAGGGTGCACGCCACACCTTGAACGAGGACCAGCGCGGTATCCGACGAGCAACCGTTCGCTTCGAGCCAGGCCATCACCGGCATCGCTTGTTCCGTAGCGACCACCTGCAACGCCCCCTCCTGGACCACGGAACCACCTGCGATGGACCAATGAAGGACACCTGGACCGATGACCTGTGCTGCGACCCACACCGGAGTTCCCGCACATACCGTGTCAGGAATGGACAGAACGGGTGGTTCCGGCACGCTCCAAACCGTGATCGGAACTAGTTCAGGCTCCGATGTGCATCCGCCTTCCTCTTGCACCACCCAGAACTGCGCACCGACCTCCACCGCTTGAACGGTAAGCTGGCCTCCCGTGCCGAGAACAGGACCATTCGGCGTGTCCATCGTCCACTGCAAGTAGCCAGAGCCCGTGGCGGTCAGCAACACGTCATCACCTTCGCAGGCCTGTGCGCCTTGCGCTACCAGGGGCTCAGTGAACGCGAGAACATCGACCACCGCGATCGCCGTGGTGTCCGCACATCCGAACTGATCGAAGGCGATACAGGCATAGGCACCCGACGTGCTCACAGGAAGCACCGGGCCGGGAATGTTCTGCGGGATCCACAGGTAGGCATCTTGGCCCTGCATGGCCTGAAGCCATACCGTATCACCGGGGCATATCGCGAATGGGCCCGGATCCACAAGCGCAGCGCTCACGAGCGGACCCGAGACCGATGCGAACAGATTGTAGGTCGTTCCGCAGCTCAATACCTGACAGATATAGGACCCGGGAGCATTCACGATCTGCACCGGACCGTTCCCGCTCAATGGGGTCTGCCATGTGATCGTTGCCTGTGGATCGGCGATCACCGTGATGCTGACCTGCTGACCTGGCTCACAGATCGCCGCGGCAGGTTGATACTGGATGGAGGGCGCTCCGAACGCGGTAAGTTCGATCGGCCCAGCGGACAACACACAGCCATCGGGCAAGGTGACCGTCAGGAAGTACTCGCCCAAGGTGGAGACCCGGACCGAATCATCGTTCACGTTGACGGGACCATCGGGCCCTGTCCAGGCATAGTCCGCGGCCGTCTGGGTCGTGTACAACAGTGCGCTGTCGCCCGGACAGATGATGCCATCCAATGGCAGCGAGAACAGCGGTGGTGCGACCGCGTTCGTCACGAAGAACTGGTAGTTGGACGGGCAGGGGTATCCGTTCGCGAGCGACCAGGCCGTCACCACGTACGCGCCCGGCGCATCCACCCAGGCCGTATCGCCAGCGGCGGATACGCCCACGATCCCCGCACCGGTCCATTGGATGGAATCGCATCCACTGCATACAAGCGGCAGGGCGGCCGTACCTCCAGGGCAAAGACCGACTTGTGGATCACCAGCCATCACCGGTGCCATGCCCAGGGCAACGTAAACACTGTCCGTTATCGTGAACGACACCGTGTCCGAACAGAGCGGCCAATGCACATGCACCGAAAAGGAAAGGGCGTACCACCCGGAGCCGTTGGTGAATGACCCGAACCACTCCATGGGCTGACCGGCGCTCACATCCATGTAAGGCACGCTGCCGTTCGTGGTATACGAAGTGATGATGCCGGCAGGCAACGTTGCCGGCACCCCGTTGATGTACCAAGAGGCCTGTACCTGTCCATAGGCGGTGAGGGATCCACCGCATCCTGGCAGTGTATCCCCATCGAGCGGACCACCCAAGGCGTCCAGGAGCACGAGGTCCGCTCCCGTGATCGGAGGAAGCGGCTGGGGCGCGAGAAAGGACACGTCCACCTGCGTGGTATCGCTGCAACCATTGGCACTAGCCACATACAAGCTGTACGGCCCGGGCAACGTCGCAATGATGCTGTCGCTGTAGAGGCTGTCGCCGACCGCATCGACCCATACCACCAACAGGTCTGGATCAGCCCCGGCGTACCACATCATCACCGAATCGTTGCACACCTGCACCGTTAGCGCGCCCGTACCATCCAGCGCCTGCACGTTCTGGCCCGCTCCATCCGTCATATACGCCATCGGTCGAGGCAGGATGGTCACATCGACCTGATCGGACCAGGAGAAGCACTGGTCCGTTGTGGTTACCGAAGCGGAGACCGGACCGGTGGTGCTGACCAATGTCGAAGGACCGATGGCCCCATCCGACCAAGAGAACTGAAGTTCAGGACCGGCCATGCATCCGGGGCTCAGGCTCCAGGCCATGATCTGCTGGTCGTTGTCCAACAGGTTCAACCAGGTGTCGCCACAGCGTGTGATCGCATCCGGGGAGCACGCTGGCGGCGCATCCGGTGAAGCCCACAGGCACAACGGGGCACGTGTGCGCGAGCACGGCGCCGAACCCTGGCGATGCCAAATGTCGAAGGGTTGCCGCGAGGGCACCACACCACGCGTCAGGAATCCATCACCGGAGGCGATGGGTGTGATGGTGTTGTAGGATCCATAGTCCGGGTCGCTGCAATAGGTGGTGCCCGGCACGTCGGCACCGTTGCAGGCATCCGTGCCAGGCCATACCGTACCGTTCGCAGGGATCACGAGGCCTTCCCCCATGGCCCCCCCGAAGACCCGCTCACCTCCTGGCAACAACGCCAGTCCGCCGGCGTGGTCGGGTCCCCGGCCGCCGAACTGCTGGGCGAAGGTCATGTTCAAGGTGGTCAGCGCGAAACCGGCCACGTACAGGTCCTCCTCGCCGATCGACATGAACACCCCATCGCCATAGGTATTGGCCATATCCGTGAAGTGGCACCTGAACTCGCCAATGATGCTCACCGTGCCGTTCCACTCGCGTACGGCATCCACACGGACCACATCGCCCGAACCAAGCAATGCGTGGGCCGACAACGTGCCGGACTGGGCCACGCGCAGGACATGGACGGCGTTGGCCTGGGTGGCGGAGATGTTCACCGGAACCGGATCGGACCAGCTCATCGTTCCTTGCAGTTCGCCCACGAGCAGAAGCTCACCGCTGGAGGCCAGGGCCATGTCGCGCACCTGATTGTAGCTGGGTCCACCGAACGAACGGAACGCCTGTTCGGCGCCGTTGCCGTCGAGCGCCACCCAGAAGGATCCGTTCAGCAAGCCTCCCGGATGGACAAGGTCGAAGGCGATGGTACCGCTGTACTGTCCGGCCACGAAGGCCCCTCCACCCGGACGTGCGACCAGTGCCACACCTTCATCATCCGCGGTCGATACCGCCTGCTTCAACCAGTTGAGCGTTCCACTGCCGGCATACGATGCGATGAACACATCATTCCCGGGCAACAGCGTGAGCGGATCGATCGTGCTCGATACGATGGTGCCGCTGAAATCCGCATCGCCCTTGAACGAACCGGTGACCATCACTTCGCCGGCCGCGCCGATGTCCACGCTCCTGCTGCGATCGCTCGAAAGCGCACTTCCCGCGCTACGGACCCACTGCGCGCCCCCCGAGCTCGCGTCCAGCAGTGCGATGAAAAGATCCTCCGTGCCGGCCTGCGATTGGCTCACCGTGCCGAAGAGGTCCGCTTGCCCGGCGTAGTGGCCTGTGACCGCCACTGCTCCGTTCCGAACGCTCAATGAAACGGCCCGATCAGCCTGGCCCCCACCGCCCCGCACCAGCCACAGAGGAGAACCACTCGCGTTCAGCTTTACCACGAAGGCGTCGGTGCCTCCTGCGGAAGTGACCGTCAGGTTGCCGATGGTCATCACGTTGCTGAACTCACCACAGGCATAGATGGACCCACCCGCATCCGTGACGACATCGATCACACGGTCGCTGCCAAGACCACCAATGGTCCGGGCCCAATACTGACCCTGGGCGATGGAGCCGGACCAAAGTGCGAGCAGTGCCAGAAATTGACGCATCGGAGGCCTGAAGTTAAGGCCCCGCGCCATACCGGCTCAGAACCGCAGCGTGTACTGCAGCACCGGCAGCATGGCGAGCTGCGGCACGCTCTTGATGGTCTGCGTGCGATCGTCGTAGTAGTGGTACACGGCGGTCTGTGCATTGAGCACGTTCTGCACATCGGCCTTCACCTCGTGCGTCACCTTCGGTCGGCCCACGCGGTACGACACCACCAGGTCCAGCTTGTGGACAGCGGCCCCCTTCACGCTCCAGGGCGTGCCCATCTCCTTCTGCTCGCCCGCCGCAATGCTCGCCTGCAGGTCGATGGGCGTGCTGTACTGACCGCCGATCACCGAGTACCGGAAGCCGGTGAGCAGCGTGCGGTCCTTGCCAGCAGGTCCCAGCTTCCACTCCCGGCCGACCAGCGCATTGGCCACCACGCCCATGTTGTAGCGCGCGTTGTACCAGGAGCCATCGAGCGGCCGGTACTTCGCATCGCACAGCGAGGCGGTGACCATGAAGTGGTAACCGTGGGTGAAGAACTTCTCCAGCGAGCCTTCGATGCCGTAGGTGCGGCCCACGCCGCGGTTCACCAGCGCCTTGGTGGTGTACCACCCTGACATGTTGCCGAGGCTGAACGCGCTATGCGGGTCGTTCTCCACCGGCACATCGAACTGGTGCTGGCAATACGCCTCCGCCTTCAGCTGCAGGTCCTCGGCGAGCATGCGTTCGTAGCCCACCACCGCATGCGCGGCACGGGTGAGGCCCAGGTCCTGGTTGGGGCGGACAAGGGTGCCCTGCGCATCGGGCACCTCCACCTGGTAGGTCATGATGGACTCGGTGCGCGAATGCAGGCCGAGCCCGAGCGTGAAGGCCTGGTCTGGCCGTTGCTGCCAGCGCACCGCCGCGCGCGGCTCCACCGCCGTGGCGTGGTTCAACGTGTAGTGCAGCAGGTGCACGCCGCTCGTCATCGACCAGCGCTCGCTCCACCGCCACTTCCAGCTGCTGAAGGCCTGCACCGTGGCGGCATCACCGGAGGAGCCCAGTTCCGTGACCATGCGACCGAGCGAGGGATCCCACGAGGCACCCGAAAGCCGATAGCGCTCCGATGAGACGATGATGCCGGAACGCAGCTTGTGGTCGGCGCTGAGCTTGGTGTTGAGCGTGCTGCTGAATCGCAGGGTCCAGCGTGCCATGTCGTTCCGGAAGCGCTGCTCCACCTCGCTCTCGCCGGGTGCCGGAGCCTCGCCGTAGTCGGTGGAGCTGCCGTTGCCGCTCATCGTCACCACGCTGTACAGGTAGCTGCGCTCGCCGATGGTGCGGGTGTGCGTAAGGCCCACCACGCCCATGCGCGAGGCGAAGTCCGACCGCGCGAACAGGGTGTCGTCCGTCACCCCGCGGTCCTCCTGCTCGATGTCGCTCCTGCCACCCACGCCGAACAGGCTGAAGGTGCCGAGCTTCCCGGTGGGCACCTTCACCTTGAAGGAGGCATCGGTGTAGTTGGGCACGCCCTGGTAGTCCACGATGCCGGCCTTGTCGAGGAGAGCGAGCGATGAATAGCGGTAGTTGGCGAGGTAGGAGCCGCCGGCCACGCCGTTGATCGGCCCTTCCGCCGTGAGGTCGGTGCCGAGCACACCGGCCTTCAGCGTGTACTCGCGCTTCTCATCATTGCCGTCGCGCAGCCGCATGTCGAACACCGCGCTGTACGCGTTGCCATACTCCGGTGCGAAGGCCCCTGTGTAGAAGTCGGAGTTGTCGATCATGTCGCTGTTGAGCACGTTGATCGGTCCGCCAGTGCTGCCATCGTCGGCGAAGTGGTTGGGGTTCGGGATCTCCACGCCCTCCAGCCTCCACAGCACGCCCTTGGGCGAGTTGCCGCGCACCACGATGGTGTTGTCGCCCGTGGGGTCGCCCGCCACGCCGGGGAAGGTGCTCACCATGCGCGCGGGGTCGTTGATGCCACCCGCGATGCGCGAGGTCTCCTCCACGTTGATGCGGCGCGCGCTCACCGTGGCCATGTCGTTGCGCTGCTCCCCTTTCCCGCGCGTGCTGGTCACCTCGTGGGCCTTGATCTCGGTGGCCGCAGGCTCGAGGGTGAGCTGCAGCACGCTCTCCTTGCCCGAGACCACGAGCAGGTTCGGCATCAGCAGGTCCGCGTAACCCATGGCCCGCACACGCACATCGACGCGCCCGGTGGGCACACCGGACATGCTGAAGCGACCCTCGTCGTCGGTGGTGGCGGCAAGCGTCGGTGCACTGTTGACCACGGCGATGGCCGCGCCGAACACGGGCTGGTGCGTGTCGGCATCGATCACCGTGCCACGAACGGTCTGCGTGTTGGACTGGGCGAACACCCTGCCCGAGAGCAGGAAAAGCAGCAGGAAGAGCAGCGCGAAGAAGCGGAAGGACATGGGTCGTACGTGTTGGTGCTTCTGTGACAAGCTGCCTTGGCGATACCCCTACTCCGGGTGATGGAACGTTCCGCCACAGCATGCCGGAAGCCCAACTGGGACAGCGTTCCGGGACGGCTTGTTACAAGCGGAAGGGCCGGTCGGTTGCGATCGGGACGAGCGAAGGCCCTTCAGAAGCGCAGGGACAACGCCGCGCGCCAGCCGAGCCAGCCCGTTATGCGCGCGGTCCCTGAAACATCACTGAACAGCGGATCCGACGGGGGAAGGGCGCTGAGGTAGGTGCCCTGGTCCGCATCGCGCCAGTCGCTCACGAGCACGTTGAGCATAGGGCCGACTTGGAGGTCCATCGGACCGGCCACGCGTAAGCCGCCGCACAGGCCCAGCCGCCCCACGATGTTCACGGCGTCCACCCATTCCCGCTGCTCCACCACCTGCTCGCCGGTGAGGTCGAGCACGAGCGAACCGCGCCCGCCGATGGCGAGCTCCGTGCCGAAGCCGTAGAGGAAGCCCCAGCGCTCATCGGCGGTCACCGGCGGGGACCAGCCCAGGATGTTGTGGAAGCCGCGCGTGCCGGTGCGCACGATCAGGCTCAGGGCCATCACATCGTTGGAGGCGATGCTGAAGCGGTGGTAGCCGCGACGCGCGATGCTCAGGATGCCCACGCTCGTGCCGGTGATGGTATCGCTTAAGTTGAGGATGCCCACCTGCCCGCCGTCGCTCACGCGCCCGAAGTTGAGCACGCCAACCTGGCCCCCGCGCACGGTATCGGCCACCACGTTGATGCCGAAGGTGAACTGACCGCCGGTCACGCTGCGCGCATAGTTGCCGGCGAAGCCCACCTGGCCACCACCCACCGCCGCCGTGGCCACGTTGATGCCGGCGGCCACCTGCGCTCCCGACACGGCACGTGCATAGTTCACGCCGCCCGCCACCTGGGCCTTGCGCACATCGCGCACCGTCACGTTCACACCGCCCGCCACCTGCACGCCATCGCAATCGTGCGTGGCCACGTTGCAACCGCCCGCGACCTGCGTGCCCTGCATGCCGCCCTTCACCACATTGGCGCCACCCGCGATCTGCGCGCCGCTCAGCGTGTCCCATACGGTGTTGCCGAAGCCGGCCAGCTGCAGCCCTTCGAACGACCGCATGGTGTGGTTGAGCCCGCCGGCGAGCTGCACGCCGCTGGTGTGGCGCCCCACCAGGTTCGCCAGGCCGGCGAACTGCACGCCCTTCACATCGCGGCGCTCCATGTTCACCCCGATGCCGAGCTCGAAGCCTTCGAGGCCGCGTGCATATCCGGCCAGCAGGTTGAACGAGAACCTGTTCACCGTGGCTCCGCTCATCTCCTTGTTGGTGCCGATGTTCGGCCATACACTGAACTGGACGTCCTGCACATCCTCCACCTCGTCCGCGAGCGCCTGTTGGCCGGTGGGCACCAGCAGGCGGGTGACACCGAGGTCCTCCACCGCGCAGCGTTCGAAGTTGCACCGCGGCTCAAGCGTCTCGAGCCGTTCATGCGCACGCAGCACCACCGTTCCGAGGTCGGCAACAGCGGGCACGAACACCACGGTATCGCTGAATCCGTTGCGCGAGAACAGCAGCGGCGTGCGCTCGCGTGTGCCGGAGATATTGAGCACGAACCTCCCCTGCCCGTCCGTGGCAATGGCATTCCGCGTGCCCACCTCCACCACGGCCGCCCGCGCCACGGGCGCGCCTGAGCGATCGTCGACCACTCGCCCATGCACCGATCGCCTGTTCCGTGCACCACCCTCGCCCAGCAGGATCAGGTGCTCACCGCTCTCCTTCAACACGGCATCCCTGCCGATCAACCCGTGCATCGCCTGGCGCACGGTGCCGTTCACCTGCACATCGACCACGCTGTCCACCGGCCAGGAGGCGGCGTTGTAGCTGAGCTTGAAGCGTCCGTCGCGCGCCACGAGGTCGAGCGCCTGTGCCAGCGGAACGCGCGTGGCCTGCACATCGACCAGGCGGTCCAGGATGGGCTGCGCATTGGCGAGGCAGGCCAGCAACACGGACGCGGCGAGCAGGATCTTCCGTTCAGCAGCCATCGCCTTCCAGCAGGTAACGCCCCGGTGCCAGGTGCACCACCCGCAGGCCGAAGGTGTCGGCGATCACCTGCAGCACGGTCTCCACGGGCTCGTCCTCGAAGGTGGCCGTGAGCCTGCATGCGGCCATGGGCCCATTGCCCAGCTCCACCATCACGCCGTAGCGCCGTTGCAGCTCCGCCACCACCACGGGCAGCGGCGCCTGATCGAACTGCAGCAGCTTGTCGCCCCAATGCTCCAATGGCCCGTTGGCCGCGCGTTGCAGCTGATGGTCCACGCGGTCGTAACGGGCCTGTTCGCCGGCACGCAGCACCACGGTGTCCGGGCCTACGGCCACCTGCACGCGGCCCTCGCGGACGCGCACACGCACAACACGCGCGGTGTCGAAGGCCGATACCTCGAAGGCCGTGCCCAGCACCGTCACGTCCACCTCGTTCGTGTGCACCGTGAACGGCCGGGCCGTATCGCGCGCCACCTCGAAGTAGGCCTCGCCCTTGAGGCGTATGGTGCGGTGGCGGCCCAGGTCGGCGGTGAGCCTCGACCCCGGTGCCAGCACCACGCGGCTGCTGTCGGCCAGCGTGCCATGCACCGATGCTCCCGTGGCGGCGAGCTCCACCGTGCGCGGACCGAAGAGGAGGCGTCCGGCGAAGAGCAGGCCGGCGATCACGGCGGCGGCAGCGATCCATCGGCGTGCGTTGAGGGGGATCACGGTCCCGCGGCCCGCAGCATCGCCCATGCGCTGTTCCACCTTGCGCCAGCCCGCGTCAACGTCCACCTCCGGCAGCGGCATGGCCTCGGCCGCATCGTCCCAGATGCGGCGCAAGGCCTCCAGCTCATCGGCATGGACGGTATCGGACGCGGCCCATGCCTCCACCCGTTCCCGCTCGGGCGCGTCGGATGTTCCGGCCAGGTAACGGGCCAGTGCTTCGCTGTCGATGGGGCTGCGTTCGTTCACGTGCTCACAGGTATGGGACAAGCCTGGTCATCAATACCCCTATCCGCCCTTCTCGCCCAGCCAGAACAACCAGGCGAACAAGGGCACCAGGTCGGCCAGCTCCTCGCGCAGGGTCTTCAGCGCCTTGCCCATCTGGTTCTCCACGGTCTTCACCGAGATGCCGAGGCGTTCAGCTATCTCGTGGTACTTCAGGCCTTCGTACCGGCTCAGCTTGAAGACCTTCCTCCGCTCCTCGGGCAGTGCCTCGATGGCCGCCTGCACCCGGGCGATGCGCTCGGTGTGCTCCTCCTCGCTGCGGCCCTGCTCGCCATCCACCGCATCGTCGCGCTCCTCCACCAGGCTCCGCATGCGCCCCTGCACCTTCACCTCGTTCAGGCAGCGGTTGCGCACGGCCTTGAACAGGTAGGCCTTCATGGAGCTCGTCACGTTCAAGCGCTCGCGATCCAGCCAGAGCCGGTAGAAGAGGTCCTGCACCAGGTCCTCGGCCCGCTCACTGTCCTTCACGTACTGCATGGCGAACGCACACAGCATCCGGTAGTAGGCCCGGAAGAGCTGTTCCATGGCCTGCCTGTCGCCTGCGCGGATGCGTTCGGATTCCACGGTGCCTGGGTGGCCGAAAGTACCATGCCGCGCCAACCTCGCCTTCTGCCAGTTCAGCCGGAACGCACCGTCCGACCCCGACGCTTCGTCGGCTGTGGACCGCACATCCCTGCCAGCCTGTCCGTTCCTTCGCTTCGGAATCCCGCTTGATGACCCTGGGGCACCCTGTAACGGACACGTACCATGGACCTGAACAAGTTCACCATCCGATCGCAACAAGCCATCCAGCAGGCGCAGACCATCTCCGCAGGCCATGGCCATCAAGTGCTGGAGAACGGCCACCTGCTGAAGGGCATCCTTGAGGTCGACCAGGACGTGAGCCCCTTCCTGCTGAAGAAGCTCAACGTGAACGTGCCCGTGATGACGCAGGCCCTGGACCGCATCGTGGGCGGCTATCCCAAGGTGACCGGCGGGCAGATCACGCTGTCGCGCTACAGCGCCGATTCGCTCACCAAGGCGTTGGCCGCACTGAAGGAGTTCGGCGACGAGTTCGCCAGCGTGGAGCACATGCTCATCGGCATCCTCGATAGCGGCGACACCGTGAGCCAGCTGATGAAGGACAACGGCGTGACCCGAAAAGACCTCATCGCCGCGATCAAGGAGCTGCGCAAGGGCGCGAAGGTCACCAGCCAGAGCCAGGAGGAGACCTACAACGCGCTGAACAAGTACGCGAAGAACCTGAACCAGCTCGCCAAGGAGAACAAGCTCGACCCGGTGATCGGCCGCGACGAGGAGATCCGCCGCGTACTGCAGATCCTCAGCCGCCGCACCAAGAACAACCCCATCCTCATCGGCGAGCCCGGTGTGGGCAAGACCGCCATCGCCGAAGGCATCGCGCAGCGCATCGTCACCGGCGACGTGCCCGAGGACCTGGCCCGCAAGCAGGTGTTCAGCCTCGACATGGGCGCGCTGGTGGCCGGTGCCAAGTACAAGGGCGAGTTCGAGGAGCGCCTGAAGAGCGTGGTGAAGGAGGTGATCGCGGCCGAGGGCAACATCATCCTCTTCATCGACGAGATCCACACGCTGGTGGGCGCCGGCGGTGGTGAAGGGGCCATGGACGCCGCCAACATCCTCAAGCCCGCGCTGGCCCGCGGCGAGCTGCGCAGCATCGGCGCCACCACGCTCAACGAGTACCAGAAGTACTTCGAGAAGGACAAGGCCCTGGAGCGCCGCTTCCAGAAGGTGATGGTCGACGAGCCCGGTCGCGAGGACGCCATCAGCATCCTGCGCGGCCTAAAGGAGAAGTACGAGAACCACCACAAGGTGCTCATCAAGGACGGCGCCATCATCGCCGCCGTGGAGCTCAGCACCCGCTACATCAACGACCGCTTCCTGCCCGACAAGGCCATCGACCTCATCGACGAGGCCGCGAGCAAGCTGCGCATGGAGATCAACTCCAAGCCCGAAGAGCTCGACGAGGTCGACCGCCGCATCATGCAGCTCGAGATCGAGCGCGAGGCCATCAAGCGCGAGAACGACCAGGCCAAGCTCGATGAGCTCAACAAGGAACTGGCCGAACTCGGGGAGCGCCGCGATGCCTTCAAGGCGCGCTGGGAGAGCGAGCGCGGGCTGGTGGAGAAGATCAACGATGCCAAGGAGAAGCTCGAGCAGCTGAAGTTCGACGCCGCCCAGGCCGAGCGCGAAGGCGACTACGGCAAGGTGGCCGAGATCCGCTATGGCCGCATGAAGGAGACCGAGGACGCGCTGGCCAAGGCGAAGGCCGACCTCGCCGAGATGCAGGCCAGCAGCAAGATGATCAAGGAGGAGGTGGACGTGGAGGAGATCGCCGCCGTGGTGAGCCGCTGGACCGGCATCCCCGTGACCCGCATGCTCGAGGCCGAACGCGCCAAGCTCCTGAAGCTCGAGGATGAGCTGCACAAGCGCGTGATCGGCCAGGACGACGCCGTGCGCGCCGTGGCCGACGCCGTACGCCGCAGCCGCGCGGGCATGGGCGATGAGCGACGCCCCATCGGCAGCTTCATCTTCCTGGGCACCACCGGCGTGGGCAAGACCGAGCTGGCCAAGGCGCTCAGCGAGATCCTGTTCAACGACGAGCACGCCATGACGCGCATCGACATGAGCGAGTACCAGGAGCGCCACAGCGTGAGCCGCCTGGTGGGCGCGCCTCCAGGTTACGTGGGCTACGACGAGGGCGGCCAGCTCACCGAGGCCGTGCGTCGCAAGCCCTACAGCGTGGTGCTCCTCGATGAGATCGAGAAGGCGCACCCCGACGTGTGGAACATCCTGCTGCAGGTCCTCGACGACGGCCGCCTCACCGACAACAAAGGCCGGGTGGTGAACTTCAAGAACACCATCATCATCATGACGAGCAACATCGGCTCGCACATCATCCAGGAGAACTTCGAGGGGCTTGAGAAGAAGGACGTGGACGCCGTGGTGGCGAAGACGCAGAACGAGGTGATGGACCTGCTGCGCAAGACCGTGCGGCCCGAGTTCCTGAACCGCGTGGACGAGGTCATCATGTTCCGCCCGCTGGGCCGCGAGGACGTGCGCGAGATCGTGAAGCTGCAGCTGCACCAGCTGATGGTGAAGCTCGAGGAGAAGGACCTGCACCTGGTGCCCGGCGAGGAGCTCATCGCCCACATTTGCGAGACCGGCTTCGACCCGCAGTTCGGCGCGCGCCCCATCAAGCGCATGATCCAGAAGGAGCTCCTCAACGAGCTCAGCCGCCAGATCATCGCCGGCACGCTCGAACCCGGCAAGCCCCAGGTGATCGACGTGTTCGACGGGCGCATCGTGTTCCGCAAGCCCATCGACGAGAAGGAGCAGAACGGCAACGGGAAGAAAAAGGCCAAGGCCGCGCAGGCCTGAGGCCTCCACCCCATTGAACGTAGGAAGGCCGCCCACGGGCGGCCTTCCTCACCTCTACCCGGACATGGTTCAATCCGGCAGGTGATAGGCGATGCCCAGCTTCAACGCGAACATGGTCTGCGGGTACTTGTCCTCCGCATCCGTGGTCTTCACCCGCCGGATCTGCAGGTCGGGCTCCACGTTCACACCGAAGTTGCCGAGCAACCACAGCTGCACCGGGCATTCGACGAAGAAGAGGTGCCCATCCACCGGTGTCGCCTCCCGTTCCAGGAACATCATGTCCCATCCGATGGTGGGATTGATCGACACCACCTTGCCGAGCTCGAAGTAGCCGCAGGCCACCAGCCCGAAGTTGAGGTCGCCGAAACCGGCATCCGTGTTGAACTGGTAATAGCCGGAGGACAACGAGTCCACCGGGCAGCGCAGGTAGAGCGAGCGGATGTCGGCGTCGAGTCCGAAGCCGATGTTGTCCGCCATCCACCCGTAGCGCAGGCTCCAGGTGGGCAGGTCCATGGCCTGTGCACCCTGGTCATCGGTGAAGCGGAATCCCTTGTCGGCCTTCGCACCGCCGGTCAACAAGGCCCTCATGATCGACGATGCGTCCCACACGAAGAAGAACCGGTCCACCTCCAGGAACTTGCCCCCGAGCAGGACGCTGTTGGTGGTGATCGTCCGACCGCCGATGGGCCGGTCCTCGAACGTGGTGCTTCCCACTTGGTAGAGGTTGAGCAGGCCATAGCCCTGGCCGTTGGAAGCGCCCGGCAGCAGGGCGAGCGCGAGGAGGAGCTGGATGGTTCTCATGATGCGCGTTCGTTGGTCCGGCAAAGGATGTCCCGCATCAGCGCCAAGACCATACGGGAAGCACCCGTTCCCGCTACGGTGATCGCCGTGATCGGCCCGATCGTGGGATCGATCGTGCATAACGCGTCGGCGGGTACCCGAACAGGGATCGCCCATCCGTCTACTTTGCCCCTGCACGAACGAGGAGTCCGATGCCCTACATCGCCCAACTGAACGAGCTCACCGCTGCGCTGCGCCGCACGCGTGCACGCCTGCTCGCCCCCATGGACCACCGCCTGCACCAGCTCCCGAGCGACCCCGATGTCTTCGTGGAGGATGTGCTCAACTACATGCTCGATGCCTGGGCCAGCGACCTGCGCTCCGTGGGCCATGTGCTCGAGGAGGATGACGGCTGGCGCAACAGCGAGAACCCCTACCCGCGTTATGTGCTGCGCATGGCGGGTGGCAACACGTACCAGCTGCATTTCAGCGGCCGCTACCCCGACACGCTCTTCCTCAACGTGTCCAAGGGCTTCCGCAATGCGAACCAGTTCAGCGATGCGCGCCACGCCCAGCTCCAGCTGCCGATGAGCGCGGATCCCCAGGTGCTGTTGAACGGCCTCTTCGACGGCCTGAAGGGGTTCAACGCCTGACACGGCCCGATGCGCCTTACCTTGCGGTGACGCCACCGAAGTGGCGACCGGTGGTCCATGCGCACGCTCTACATCACCCGGCACGCCAAGAGCAGCTGGTCCGACCCGCGGCTCGATGACTTCCATCGCCCGCTGAACGAGCGCGGCCTGCGCGATGCTCCCTTCATGGCACGCGTGTTCCGGTCGCGCAACGAACCGCTCGACCTGCTCGTGAGCAGCACCGCGATCCGCGCCCTTAGCACCGCCCGCACCTTCGCCGCCGAGCTCGGTAGTCCGCCCGAAGCCATCGTAGAGGACCGCGCCATGTACCTCGCCGAGCTGCCCGCCCTTATCAAGCGCGTGAACCAGCTGCCCGACAGCGCTGCCCGCGTGATGCTCTTCGGGCACAACCCCGGCCTCAGCGACCTGGTGGAATACCTCGGCGACGGCGACCTGGGCGAACTGCCCACCTGCGCGGTGGTGCGCATCGACCTGCTCATCGACTCCTGGGCCGAGGCCTCCATGGGGCTCGGCACCGTGGTGTGGCACGACCACCCCAAGCAGCACCCCGAACTGCGCTGATCAGCGCAACGGCTCGCGGTAGAGCGTGCGCTTCTGCAGGGAGCCCTGCGCGCGGTGGATGTAGTACACGCCTCCGTCGTACACCTGCACCTTCTCGGGGTACCGGTGGGTGATGCGCGTGATGGCTCCGGGCCTTCCCGTGCGCGCATCGATCCGCTGCACCCATCCCTGGCCCGACCGCTGGTACTCCGCGTACAACGCACCCGTGGCCGCGTCCTGGATGATGCGTCCCTTCCAGTCGCGTCCCTGCCGGGCCATGTGGTGCACGATGGGCACCTCGCCGCACAGGCGGAGCTCGCCGTTGTACTTGCACAGCCTTCCCCGGTAGTGGTCGAACACCACGATGGTGTCGTCCACCACGAACATGGGCGCGTACACCGGCTTGAACCAGATGTTGCGGTCGAAGCCGGCCATGTAGCCGGCCACCACCTCGGGGTCCGTTCGGAACTGACGCGCCAGGTCCATGGCCACCACCTTGTCATGGCCACTGAGGTACTTGTACTCGCTGCGGAACAGCTGCATCATGAAACTGTCGAGCACGGCGGCGACGAGCACGCTGCTGTCCATCACGGGATCATGACCGAGGTGGTCCACTCGCGGCTGCACATCGTCCTTGCGCGTGCCGAGCACCCAGCCGGGGATGGAGTCGGTCCACGGAAGCACCGCGCGGTCCAGCTGCTCCAGCGGGAACGGGGCCAGTCGAAGCCCGCCACCGTGGTACGACACACCGTAGGCCAGGGTGGTGCCGCGCACGATGGGCAGGTCGCGCAGGTCGTGGTGAAGCCCGAGCACATCTTCCTGCATGGGCAGGGAGGCCAGTTCGGTGTGCACCGTATCGAGGAGCACGAGCCGCACGTCGCGCAGGATCTCTCGGCCCTGTTCGGACTCCGCGCGGAACAGGCGCGGGCGCTCGTACGCCAGCACCCACAGGCCATCGTGGTTCACGAACAGGTCCGCCGCGTGCAGGTCCTCTCGCTGGAAGACCACCTCAGGCTCCGGCCTGCGCACTTCCGCTGCGGCGAGCAGGATGGTGCGCGCGCCCAGCCGGATCTCCCAACGCCCCGCCTCCAGTCCCTTCGCACCCGGGAAGGCGATGCGCTGGGTGCGGTAGGCCACGTGCGTTACCTCGAGCAGGGTACCGGCATTCCGAAGGTCGATGGTGAACCGCCCCTCCTCGTCCGTCACGGCCGCCACACCCTCGCCGGCCCAGCCCAGCTGCGCGTCCACCACGGCGCTGCCGTCGGCGCTGTCGAGCACGATGCCGCGCAGCACGTCCTGCCCCGACAGCCGCAAGGCCGTCAGCACCACGCATACCAGGAGCACATACCGCACCATCATCATCAGCGTTCAACTGGAAGATACACGCGTGCCCTGGATCGCATAACGCCCTGCCGCGGAACGGCGCACACCGAACAAGGATAGGCATGCCTCCACCTCCGACCACCTCACCCTGGGACCTGCTCGGCATACCGCATGATGCATCGCCCGATGTGGTGAAGCAGGCGTACCGGCGACTGGCGCTCCGGCATCATCCCGACCGCGACACCTCGCCCGGTGCGGCCGAGCGCTTCCGCCGCCTGCACGAGGCCTACCGGCAGGCCCTCGCGCGACCGCAGCCGCCCCGCTGCGCGCCAGCCATGTCGGCACCTGTCGGCCGCAGGCCATCCCCGCCATGCGCCGAACGACCGGTCACCCCACGCGAACGCCTCCTGTTCAACGCGCTCCATGCCACCGGCCTGTGCTTCGCGGTGTGCCTGTTGCTCGGCGTGCTCCTCGCCTTCCTGGGGGGAAAGGGCATGCATGTGCAGCTGTTCATGGCGCTGCCGGGCCTGGCGATCCTGCCCGACAGCATCGATGGCCTGCGCCTTGGAACGCGGAAGGCCGGTCCATGACCGGCCTTCCCTGCAACGTTGATATGATCCGGGCTCAGCGCACGGGAACCATCCACCCGAAGGTGTCGGCAGCGCGGCCACGGCGGATGTCGTCGAGCATGCCCCCGAGCTTGGTGGCGTATTCACGGTCCTCCACGGAGGGCAGCTCGAACTCGCGGTCCTCGTGGGCGATGCTGCGGATGTGGGCGATGGTCGCCGCCGTACCGGCACCGAAGGCCTCCTTCAGCGTGCCGTTGCGCAAGGCGTTCACCACCTCCTCCACCGTCACGCGACGCACTTCCGTGGGGATGCCTTCGCGGCGGGCGAGCTGGATGATGCTGTCGCGGGTGACACCATGCAGGATGGTGCCATCGGTATCCGGCGTCACCAGCGTATCGCCGATGCGCAGGAAGATGTTCATGGTGCCGCTCTCCTCGATGTACTTGTGCTCCATGCCATCGGTCCACACCAGCTGGTGGTAGCCCTTGTCGTGGGCCAGCTTGGCCGGATAAAGGCTCGCGGCGTAGTTGCCACCGCACTTCGCCTCGCCCGTACCACCGGGGAACGCGCGGCTGTAGTGCGTTTCGATCTTCACCTTCACGGCCTCGGTGTAGTAACCGCGAACGGGGCAGGTGAAGATGATGAAGCGATAGGTCTCCGCGGTACGCACACCGATGAACTCATCGGCGGCGTACATGAACGGACGGATGTAGAGCGCGCCCTCCTCGTCGCCGGGGATCCAGCCGCGGTCCTTGCCCACGAGCTGGAGCAGCGCGTCCATGAACAGCTCCTCCGGGATGTGCGGCATGCACATGCGGTGGGCGCTCTTGTTCATGCGCGCGATGTTCGCCTGCGGACGGAACAGGTTCACCGAGCCATCGGCGCTGCGGTAGGCCTTGAGCCCTTCGAAGATGGTCTGCGCGTAATGCAGCACCAGGCAGGCCGGGCTCATCTGCAGGTCGGCGTACGGCACGATCCGCGGCTCGCGCCATTCACCGTCCGCGAAGTCCATCACGAACATGTGGTCGCTGAAGGTGCGTCCGAACTTCACGTTGGCCAGGTCGGTCCCCGGCAACCGGGAATGCTTGGTCTCCTCGATCGCTATCTTTTGCCCGGTCGTGATCATCGCGGGGTTGGGTGCTATTGGGGCAAATGTAACCAAGTCGGCATCCGGGGCGCGGTGAGCCACATCAGCCCCTGTTCCACCCCACCGCATGAACGCCGTGCCCCCCGATCCTGTTCGCCCGGTCGCCGAGGTGCTGCGCTCCGTGTGGGGCTACGGCTCCCTGCGGCCCGTGCAGGAACAGGTGATCGCCGAGGTGATGGCCGGTCGGGATGTGCTGGCCCTGCTCCCCACGGGCGGCGGCAAGAGCCTGTGCTACCAGGTGCCTGCGCTGGCCATGGGCCGCATGGGGCTGGTGATCTCGCCGCTCATCGCCCTCATGAAGGACCAGGTTGAAGGCCTGCGCCGCCGCGGCGTGCGCGCACGGGCCCTCACCTCGGAGCTCTCGCGGCACGAGATCGACCTGGTATTGGACAACGCCCTCGCGGGCAAGGTGGACCTGCTCTACGTGGCCCCCGAACGCTTGGGCAGCGAGCTCTTCGAGGCCCGGCTACCGCGCCTGCCCATCGGGCTCATCGCCGTGGACGAGGCCCACTGCATCAGCCAGTGGGGCTACGACTTCCGCCCCGCGTACCAACGCATCGTACGCATCCGCGAGGTGCTGCCGCGCGTGCCCGTGATGGCGCTCACCGCTTCGGCCACACCGCAGGTGGCGACCGACATCCGCGACAAGCTGGCCCTGCGCATCGAAGCCCCGGTGCGCGGTCCCTTCCACCGCCCCGAGCTCGTGCTGTGGGTGGACCACAGCGAGGACCGCCTGGGCCGCCTGGTGAAGCTGATGCAACGTTCCCATGGCAGCGCCATCGTGTACCTCCGCGACCGGCGCGGCACGGCGCGCGTGGCCGAGACCCTGCGCCGCCAAGGGATCAGCGCCGCCGCCTACCACGCGGGCATGCCCTTCGAGGAACGCGACCGCGTGCAGCAGGCCTGGATGCGCGATGAGGTGCGCGTGGTGGCCGCCACCAACGCCTTCGGCATGGGCATCGACAAGCCCGATGTGCGGCTCGTGGTGCACCTGGAACCGCCGCCCGACCTCGAGAGCTACTACCAGGAGGCGGGACGTGCGGGTCGCGACGGACAGCGCTCCCATGCCGTGCTCATCGCCCAGGCCGGTGATGCGGCGCGCCTGCGCGAGAAGGTCGCCGCCTCCTTCCCGCCGATCACCGACGTGCGCAAGGTGTACCAGTCGTTCGCCGACATGAACCGCATCGCGCTCGGGGCGGGCGCGCTGGAGTCGTACCCGGCGGACCTGCGCGGCATCGCGGCGCGCACCGCGCTGCCCATCACCAGCGTGTCGCACGCCATGAAGGCGCTGGAGCTCGACGGCGCACTGACGCTTTCCGATGGGCTGCGCACGCCGTCGCGTGTGTTCATCCGCGCCGACCACCGCGTGGTGCACCGGCTCCGGCTGGAGAACACAAGGCTCGGCCCGGTGCTGGAATGCCTGCTGCGCCTGCACGGCGGACTGTTCGAGGAGGCCTCCGTGATCGAGGAGGGACGCATCGCCGCGCAACTGAAATGGTCGGTGAGCACGGTGCAGGGCGCGCTGAAGGAGCTGCAGGACCAGGGCGTGATCGTGTACCGCCCCCGCTCGGACGCGCCCACGGCCACCCTGCTCGTGCCACGGCGCGATGCGGCCCTGCTGATGCTCGAACCCGCCAGCCTCGACGACAGGCGCACGCGCGCGCTGCAACGCCTCGAGGCCATGCTCGCCTTCACCTTCGAGCCGCAGCGTTGCCGCACGCGCCTGCTCCTGGAGCACTTCGGGGAATCCATGGCGACGGACTGCGGCACCTGCGACCGGTGCGTGGCGCGCGCCCGAGCATCTGACCCACCTCCGGGCACCGCCGACCCCGACCGTGATGCGCGCAGCCGTTGGGAGATGGACGAGCACTCCGACCGCGCATGAGCCGCGAGCTGCCCCGCTCCTTCTACCTGCGCGACGACGTGGTGCAGGTGGCGCGCGACCTGCTCGGCAAGGTCCTGCTCACCCGGTTCAACGGAAAGATCACCAGTGCGATCATCACCGAGACCGAGGCCTACGCCGGCGTCCACGACCGCGCCTCCCACGCCCATGGCGGCCGGCGCACGGAACGCACCGAGGTGATGTACGCGCGCGGCGGCACGGCCTACGTGTACCTGTGCTACGGTATCCACCACCTGTTCAATGTGGTGTGCAATGCACGCGAGATCCCGCATGCCGTGCTGGTGCGTGCCGGTGTTCCGGTCGAAGGCCTCGAGGCCATGCACGAACGGCTCGTTCGGCCGCCGGGCACGCTGCTGAAAGGGCCGGGCGTGGTCGCGAAGGCCCTGGGCATCCATGTTCGGCACACGGGCAGCGACCTGCTCACGGGCCCCATCCGCATTGCCGATCGTGGCATCGCGATCGATCCGGCGAAGGTGCTGGCCGGTCCACGCATCGGTGTGGATTACGCGGGCGATGATGCCCTGCTGCCGTACCGCTTCCTTGTCCGACCTTCGGACCTGCGATGAGCGCACGCATCGTCTTCATGGGCACGCCTCCCTTCGCGGTGGCCTCGCTCGATGCCCTGGTGAAGGCCGGCATCGACGTCGCGGCCGTGGTCACCGCACCGGACCGCCCCGCCGGCCGCGGCCAACAGCTGAAGGCCTCCGCTGTGAAGGAGCGCGCCATCGCGCTCAGCATCCCCGTGCTCCAGCCCGAGCGCCTGCGCGACCCGGCCTTCCTCACAGCGCTCGACGCGACGGGTGCATCGCTCTATGTGGTGGTGGCCTTCCGCATGCTTCCGGAACAGGTGTGGTCGAGGCCCGCGTTAGGAACGATCAACCTGCACGGCTCGCTGCTGCCCGACTACCGGGGCGCCGCGCCGATCAATTGGGCCGTGATCAACGGCGAGCGCATCACCGGCGCCACCACCTTCTTCATCCGGCAGCAGATCGACACCGGCGACATCATCGACCGAGTGGAGCTGCCCATCGGCGAGGACGACACCGCGGGTGATGTGCACGACCGCCTCATGGAAGTGGGCGGTGCACTGCTGGTGCGCACGGTGCAGGCCATCCTCGCCGGCACGGCGCAACGCATCCCGCAGGAACGCCTGGTCACCGGTGCGTTGCACGAAGCACCGAAGCTGAACCCGCAGAACTGCCGCATCGACCTGCACCGCGAAGCGCGCAAGGTGCACGACCACATCCGCGGCCTCTCACCCTTCCCCGGCGCCTGGTGCCAGCTGGTGATCGACGACCGCGCACCGCTGCACTTCAAGGTGCTGCGCACACGCGTGCTGGACGACGACGGAGCGCATGGCGCGCCTGGCACCGTACAGGTGAAGGATGGGCGCATGTTCGTGGCCTGCGGCGCCGGACTGCTCGAAGCGCTGGACGTACAGCTCGAAGGCAAGCGCCGCACCCGCGCGGCGGAACTGCTGCGTGGCCTCCGCGCCGAACGATCGATCATGCTGCAATGAAACGCGTCGCGCTCACTCCGACCCTCGTGCTGCTGGCCGCGCTCGCCCATGGTCAACGCGTGGTCACCGCTGCGGATTGCACCTGCGCGAGCGATGGACGTGCCGTGCAGAGCGTGCCCCTTCACAGCGACAGCCTGGCCAGTTCCTTCCTGCTGTGCATCACGGGAGAGGTGCCGCTGCACCTGCATCGTGCGCACACCGAGCATGTATCGGTGCTCGATGGCGAAGGCCTGATGACCCTCGGCGACACCGTGCTCACGGTGCGTACCGGCCAGGTGCTCACCATCCCGAAAGGCACGCCCCACGCGGTGAAGCGCACGGGCACGGCCCCCCTGAAAGTGCTCAGTGTGCAGGCGCCGCAGTTCGATGGAACGGACCGTGTGTTCCTCGAGGCGCCGAAGCGTTGAACCAACACCTGCGCGGCCTCGGGAAGGCCCCCTTCCGGAAACCCTTGTCCACAGCGGCTTTCAGGGCCACTTATCAACAAAAGCCCTGATTTTTCAACATTCTCCGGAGATACCGTCTGAAACCCTTGACAGACGTGGGTCCGCGGATACATTTGCCTCCGAGTTCACTAACCCAACAAACTCAAAACCATCTACGACCATGGGCATGAACAAAGCCGAACTGATCGAGAACATCGCCGCTGAGGCGAAGATCTCCAAGGCCGACGCCAAGCGCGCGCTCGACGCCTTCGTGAACCACACGACCAAGGCCCTGAAGAAGGGTGACCGCGTGGCCCTGGTGGGCTTCGGTACCTTCAGCATCACCAAGCGTGCTGCTCGCAAAGGCCGCAACCCCCAGACCGGCAAGGAGATCAAGATCGCTGCCAAGAAGGTGGTGAAGTTCAAGGCCGGCGCCGACCTCTCCAACAAGGTGAAGTAAGCGACCGTTCCAACGAACGTCGGAAGGTCCCTCGCAAGAGGGACCTTCTCTTTTTCCTACCCTTGCGTCGATGACCGACCATCAGCTCTACGACCAGCTCGCGCAGTTCATCTCCGACAACAAGCGCGCGCTCTTCGACCGCATCGCCCCCGAACGCACGCGCCATGTGACGGCCGTGCTCGAGGACATCTACCAGCCGCACAACGCGAGCGCCGTGGTGCGCACCTGCGACCTGCTCGGGATCCAGGACCTGCACATCATCGAGAACCGCAACAAGTACACGGTGAACCCGGACGTGACGCTCGGCTCCTCGAAGTGGGTGGACATGCACCGCTACCGCGAGCGCGCCGACAACACGCTCGAATGCGTGCAGCGGTTGAAGCGCGAAGGCTACCGCATCATCGTGACCACACCGCACGCCGAGAACGTCACCCCCGGCACCATCGACCTGCAGCGGCCCATGGCCTTCTGCTTCGGCACCGAACTTACCGGCGCGAGCGATGTGCTCATGGCGCATGCCGACGAGCACCTGCGCATCCCCATGTACGGGTTCACCGAGAGCTACAACATCTCCGTGTCGGCCGCCATCGTGCTGTACACCGTGATGGAGCGGCTGCGCGCGGGCACGGTCGACTGGCGCCTGCCGCCCGACAAGCTCATCGCCCTGAAGCTGCAGTGGGCGCGCAAAGTGGTGCACAGCGCGCAGCACCTCGAGGAGCGCCTGCGCCGCGAGGCCGGTGAGGCGTCATGAGCGCTGCTTCAACACCCGCGCGTTGAGAATTGCGGCGCGCGCGCACCAAGGCCCCGCCGGGCACCCCGGTACTTTTGGTGCGAACCCTTAACACACCAGATCATGGGAAAAGGTGACAAGAAGTCGAAGAAAGGCAAGCGCAACATCGGCAGCCGCGGCAAGAGCCGCCCCTCGAAGCGCGCCGTGAAGGCCGCTGCGAAGACCACCGCCAAGTCGGCCCCGAAGAAGAAGGCCGCTCCGGCGAAGAAGGCCGCCAAGAAGGCCGCCCCCGCCAAGAAGGCCGCTGCCAAGAAAGCCGCCCCGAAGAAGGACTGAGCCTTCACCGCATATGCATGAGAAGCCCCGGCAACACCGGGGCTTTTCGCGTTGATGGGGCCGCGCTCAGGGCTGCAGGCGCATGCGCCCCCAGCTTCCATCATCGAACCGTTCGAAGGCGATGCGGTCGTGCAGGCGGCTCGGCCGGCCCTGCCAGAACTCGATGCGCACCGGACGCACGCGGTAGCCGCCCCAGTGCGCCGGTCGCGGGATCTCCTGGTCCTTCAGGCGCTCCTGCCAGCGCGCGAATCGCTGGTCGATCTGATCGCGGTCCGCGGCCACGCGGCTCTGGTCGCTGCTCCAGGCCCCTACACGGCTCTCGCGCGGACGGCTGTGGAAGTAAGCGTCGTTCTCATCACCGCTCACGGGCTCGGCACGCCCTTCGATGCGCACCTGCCGTTCGTGGTCGGGCCAGAAGAAGGTGAGCGCCGCGCGCGGGTCGCGCTCCAGGTCGAGCGCCTTGCGGCTGTTGTAGTTGGTGAAGAACACGAAGCCCTCGCGGTCGAACGAGCGCAGCAGCACGATGCGGCAGCTGATGCTGAACGAGCCCGCGGTGGCCAGCGCCATCGCGTTGTGCTCCGGCAGGCCCTCCTCCTCCGCCGCCTTCAGCCAGCGACCGAACAGCACGAAGGGATCATCGCCCGCATCGTGCTCCAGGAGCGTGGCCTTCGTGTAGTCGATACGGTGGTGGGTGCGGTGGTTGTCGCTCATGGTCGTGGTTCCGGCACCAAGTTATCCGTCCACGGCACCACCCCGCATGACCTTCCGCTTGCACAGGGTGTTCGCCGCATGCTAACTTTTCCCTCGCTCCGAAGCCCATGTCGTCCAACCCGCTCGACCTCGATCCCGACAACCAGCTCGCGCCCGCGCGCGGCCGGTTGCTCGTGAGCGAGCCCTACCTCCCCGACCCCTACTTCCGCCGCACCGTGGTGCTGTTGTGCGAACACAACGACGAAGGCTCCTTCGGCTTCGTGCTCAACCGCTTCATCGACATGGACATCGGCGACCTCATGCAGGACATGCCGCCGATCAAGACGCGCATCAGCATCGGCGGACCGGTGCAGAGCGGCAACCTCTACTACCTGCACACCCTGGGCAAGCACATCGAGGGCAGCGTGGAGGTGATGGGCGACGTGCACATGGGCGGCGACTTCGAGCAGCTGCGCGCGGTGCTCGCCACCGACCCGCGCCTCGCCAGGCATGTGCGCTTCTTCGTGGGCTACAGCGGCTGGGGCGAGAACCAGCTGCAGAAGGAGCTCGGGCAGCGTTCGTGGCTCGTGCATCCGGCGGACAAGCGGCGCGTGATGAACACCGCGCTCAAGGACCTGTGGGGCGACACGCTCCGCGGGATGGGCCGCGCCTACGCGCCGCTCGCCAACTTCCCCGAGGATCCCTCGCTCAATTAAGAGCCTGTTCGGGGTCTCTTGAATGATGGGCTCCGAGACCATTTTTTGGTCAGGCACAGCCGAAAAATGGTCGCATAGCGGTGCCTACGTGACCATTCTTCGGCGAAGCATGGCCGGAAAAGGGGCCGGAGAGCGCATTTGAAGAGATCCCGAACAGGCTCTAAGGCCGACCGCCCACCTTCGACACCAGCAGGTTCACCAGGTGCTGCGCCATGCGGTGCGTGTAGCGCTTGGTGCGGTAGCTGCCCACCCATTGCAGGCCGCGGCTGGCGTTGGTGAAGAACAGCTCATCGGCCGCCAGCAGGTTCTGCGGGTTCAGCGAGCACTCGTACACCTTGATGCCGTTCTCCAGCGCCAGGTTGATCACCTGCATGCGCATGATGCCCGCCAGACAGCCGTCCGTGAGCGAGGGCGTGTAGAGCACCCCGTTGCTCACGATGAAGAGGTTGCCGCTGCTGCTCTCGATGATGTTGCCGCGGTCGTTCTGCAGCAGGCAGTCGTCCAGCGAACGGTCCATGCACCACAGGCTCGCCATCACGTACAGCTGGCACCCGAGCGTCTTGTGCATGGCCAGCATGTTCACGGCCTTGCGCATCTCGGGATAGATGTCGACCGTGAGGCCGTGCTCGTTCAGCGTGTAGGTGTCGAACGGGATGGGCTTGAGCTCGATCGTGTAGCCGCCCGCGTGGTGCTGGGGCCGGTAGTAGCCGGGCGAATCGCGGAACACGGTGAGGCGCGCGCGCCCGTTGGGCAGCCCGCAGCGGGCCACGAGCTGCACCAGGTGGCGCTCCAGGCTCTGCCGGTCGAGGCCCTGCGGCGGCTGGATGCGCAGCACCTTCATGCCCTCGGTGATGCGCGCCCAGTGCGCGTCGAGGAAGCAGGGGGTGCCGTTCACCACGCGGATGGTCTCGAACACGCCATCACCGTAATGGTACGCGCGGTTGTCGAGGGTGATCACCGGCTTGTCCGCCTCGCGCAGTTCGCCGTTGATGATGACGTGCGGGGTCATGCGTTCTTCAGGATCTGGTCCACCACTTCCTTCAACGGGGCGTTCGACGGCACCAGGATGGGCCGCACCCCCACGGCATGGGCCGCCTCCACATCGCGCTCGCGGTCGCCGATGAACCACGAGGCCCCGGCGGCGATGCCGAACCGGGCCATGGCCTTCTCCAGCAGCAGCGCGCCGGGCTTGCGGCACAGGCAGCGGCCCTGGGTGGGATGGTGCGGACAGTAGTACACGGCATCGAGCGCCACGCCCGCTTCGGCGAGGCGGTCGTGAAGATAGCCATGCACCACCGCCACATCGGCGTGGCCGTAAAGCCCCAGGCCGATGCCGCTCTGGTTGCTCACCACCACCAGCAGGTGCCCCGCGTCCTTCAACCGGCGCAGCGCCTCGGGCACGCCGGGCAGCACCTCGAAGTCGGGCAGGCGCCACGTGTGCTCGCCGCGCTCGCGGTTCAGCACCCCGTCGCGGTCCAGGAAAACGGCCGTGCGCTGCGCCATCACCCGATCAGCTGGTGGAACAGGTCGGGCCATACGGTGGGCCGCAGCACGGTGATGAAGGCCAGGCCGAACAGCGCACCGTAGAAGTGCGCATCGTGGGCCACGTTGTCCTGCCCGCGCTTGTCCAGGTAGTACTCGTAGGCCAGGTACAGCGGTGCGAAGAGGTAGCCCGGCATGGGCAGCACGCCGAAGATGTAAAGCCTGTCCATGGGGTACAGCAGCACCGTGGCGAAGAGCACCGCGGCCACGGCCCCGGAGGCGCCCACCGCGCGGTATGACGGGTCCCACAGGTGGCGCTTGTAGCTGGGCAGCGCAGCGAAGGCCGCACCGCCCAGGTAGAGCAGCAGGTAGGGCAGCGAGCTGCTGCTGCCCAACAACCCGCGCATGCTGGGCTCCAGCACGCGGCCGAAGCTCCACAGCACGAACATGTTCACCAGCAGGTGCGGGATGTGCGCGTGCAGGAAGGCGTGCGTGAGGAACCGGAACCAGTCCTTGCGGGCGTGGATGGTGAAGGGCTCGAACACCAGCTGCTCGAACACGCGGCGGTCCTGCAGCCCCAGCAGGCTGATGACCACGGTGAAGGCGATGATGGCGGTGTTCATGGACGCTCCCGGCGCGGGGCGCCGAAGATAGCCCAGCGTCCTCAGTAGGAATGGTCGCGCAGGATGCGCCAGCCCTGCGCCGTGCGCACCCACAGCAGGCTGAAGCCGCCGCCCACGGTATCGGCGCGGCTAATGGTCCACCGGCCGGTGCACCAGGCGTGGTCCGTGCCGGCGGGCAGCACCTCCAGCTGCGTGAAGGAGAGGTCGCCCATCGCGGCCTTGTCCGGGTAGGTCTTCAGGTAGTTGGCCGTCACCGCTTCGCGCCCGCAGGTCCTGCCGCGTGAGCCGATGAAGCACACGCTGTCCGCGTAACCGTCCATGAAGGCGCGCACATCGCCGGCGTCCCAGGCCTTCTCCTGGTCGGCCATCACCGCGCGGATGGCCTGCTCATCGGCCTGGAAGGAAGGCTGCCCGCAGGCGGCGATCAGGACCAGCGCGGCAAGAATGGGGAGCAGCTGCTTCATGGGCTGAAGATGGGGAGAACGGGGGGATGGCGGGAAATGAAGCTTGAAGGAGGAAGGTGCGTGGCGTATGTTCGAAAGGTGCAAGGATGAGCATGCAGCTGGAGGCCGGGGGAGAAATGGGCGCTCGAGACAGCAGAGCGCTGGTCGGATATTGACCAAGAGTTTCTTCAAGGGCCATAATGCCTAGGGTTTTAATTTATCACCAGAGGATGAGAGCCGCACGTTTCCTAAAGAATGTCAGATGTGTTTATCTTGGACGCACCTATTTGAAGCCGAATGAAGTATGCGTCTTGGATTGTTGTCCTGGCCGCCCTAACTGTTGGTTGCGGACCCAGTGCTAAAGAGAAACAAGCAGAGGCCCATCGCCTAGCTCTAGTTTCGATAGGACAGGGTTGTTCCCAAGAGGCTGCATATCACGGGGCTTACTCAGAGCTTCGGCTAGCCCTCAAACACCCGGATGCAAGCGATATTGATAGCCTACACGAAGCTAGCATCAGGTCTGAAGGTGATTCCATACACGTGGCACTTGCTGCTGATGCCGTCAACTCCTTTGGTGTGAAAGACCGAGTTCATCTCATGGCTCACTTTATTTGTAGACATGACAGCCTGTTTTGGGTGAGGGGGTATTTGCTAGCAGACGAAGAATCTGGACCGCTCGATGTCGAAGGCATGCCGGTAGAAGATCTCTCCCAAATAGCTTGGAAAGATTCGTTGATGGCAAGGCGACACAGAGAAACGAGACGTGAACTCGACAGCATTAGCAAAGCGTACGGTCTAGACGACGGCATAGAAGTGGAACAGTAACATGGGCTTACTTGACGCATTCCTCGGCAACGCTTCCTCCACTGACCCCGGTGGAATTCAAAGAGAGTACGCTCAACTTTTTGTAGATGGAGAGACTGTGGAAGCAGGTTTTAAGTTGGTGAGGGACATGTTTATCTTCACCAATGCGCGGCTAATTTTAGTCGATGTTCAGGGCTTAACTGGAAAGAAGATTGAGTACATCTCCATTCCATACCGTAGCATTTCCCGTTTCAGCGTTGAAACTGCAGGCACATTTGACCTTGATGCTGATCTGAAGATTTGGATTACCAGCGAGGCAAGCCCGAGTATTCAGAAACGCTTTAACCGATCGGTCAATATCTATGAGCTTCAGCGATTCCTCGCCTTCCATGTATTCGGAGGTGGATCGTCTCCGAGCTTTTCACGCCCGACAATTTCAGTAGCCACGTCAGGACCTCCGAATGCTAGCAGTTCTGACCGGGTAGATGATGTCCCCATTCGCTAAGTTCGATGGGCTTTGGTCTGCATGCCTTCAACGCTCTGACCTTGAATGAGCGAGTACAGTCCATTCCTCTTGCTCTTTTTTCCCGCCCCCTGGCTCCCTCTCCCCTTTTCGTTCGACCTACCCCCCGAACGACAAAGCCCCCCAGGAACACTGGAGGGCTTTCGTAGCGCGGGAGAGACTTGAACTCTCGACCTCAGGATTATGAATCCTGCGCTCTAACCAGCTGAGCTACCGCGCCGTACGTGCCGGAAGTGGCGTGCACCACCCCTGGCGAACGGGCCGCAAATATAGCCGGAGCGGTGATCCGGCGACAGGGCTGTTCGACTTGCGAGGGAAGCTCTTTTCCCTACCTTTCCCCGGACCCTTAACGACCCGCAACGCGACGATGGCCCAGAAGAAACGCCCGACCCAAAAGGCCGCGGCCAGCAAGAAGACCAGCAAGCCGGCCGCCCGGAAGGCCCCGGCGCCCAAGAAGAAGGCGCCCGTTGCGAAGTCCGCCCCGAAGAAGGGCAAGTCCGCCAAGCCCGCCCCCAAGAAGAGCGTGGCGAAGAAGGCGGCCCCCAAGCCGAAGAAGGCCACCAAGCCCGCACCGCGCAAGGCCGCCAAGCCGGCCGCGAAAGCGCCGGTGCGCAAGCCCGCCAAGCCCGCGACCAAGGCCCCGGCCCGCAAGCCCGCCAAGCCGTTGGCGAAGCCCGTTGCCAAGAAGGCCAAGGCCCCGGCGAAGCCCGCGCCCAAGAGCGCTGCGAAGAAGCCTGTGGCGAAAGCCCCGGCCAAGCCCGCGACCAAGGCGCCCGCGAAGGCTGCGGTGGCCACAGGAAAGAAGCCCGTGGCCAAGGCCCCGGTGAAGGCGGCCGCTCCGGCCAAGCCTGCTCCGAAGCCTGAACCTGCGAAGCCTGCGGCGAAAGCCACACCGGCCAAGGCCCCCGCGCCTGCCCCAGCTCCCGCTCCCGCCCCAAAGGCCGCACCGAAAGCTGCCGCCCCTGCTCCTGTTCCTGTTCCTGCTCCCGCTCCTGCCACTTCTCCTGCACCCAAGCCCGCTCCGAAAGCCGGCAAGCCCGTGAAGGAGAAGGCGCCGATCCAGGCCGTGATGACCGGCGTGGACCCCTTGAGCGGTCCGGCGCGGCTCACCAAGCGCGCCACCAAGGAGCGCTTCGTGCTCGAGCACTACATGCGCACCACGATCAACGCGCTCTACGAGATGCTGAGCACGCCCAGCGGCTTCAGCGAGTGGTTCTGCGACGATGTGAACGTGCGCGGCGACGAGTTCGCCTTCCGCTGGGGCAACGACATCCAGCGTGCCATCTGCATCGGCCGCAAGTACGGCGAGCTCATGCGCTTCCACTGGGAGGAGGACGATGACCCGGGCGCCTACTTCGAGCTGCGCATCCGCATCGACCCCATGACCAACGACGTGGCCCTGGTGGTGACCGACCATGCCTGGCCGGCCGACATGCCCGAGGCCCGCGCCCTGTGGGAGAGCCAGGTGGCCAACCTGGCACGGGTGTTGGGGGCCTGAGCACCCCGCGCGTTCCGAGCGTTGATGAAACGGCTTCACCGCATGCTCATCGGGGCCTTCTGGGGCCCCCTCTCCATCACCTTCGTCATCGTCCTCTTCCTCTTCAGCATGCAATGGCTGTGGAAGTGGGTGGACGAGCTGATGGGCAAGGGCCTGCCGTGGACCGTGCTCACCGAGCTCATCGTGTACGCCACCTGCGGCTTCGTGCCCGTGGTGATGCCGCTGGCCGTGCTGCTCGCCTCCATCATGACCATGGGCGGCCTGGGCGAGCACAGCGAGCTCACCCCCATGAAGAGCGCCGGGCTGGGCCTGCCCCGCATCATGCTCCCGCTGTTCCTGATGACCCTGGGCATCGCCGGGCTCTCCTTCCTCTTCAGCAACAACCTGCTGCCCGTCATCAACCTCAAGAGCCAGAGCTTGCTGTACGACGTGACCCGGAAGAAGCCCGCGCTCACCCTGAAGCCCGGGGTCTTCTTCAACGGCATCGAGGGCTTCAGCATGCGGGTGGGCGCGCGCGACGAGGAGAGCGGTGAGCTGGAGGACGTGCTGATCTACGACCACCGCGAGGCCTTCCAGGCCAACCGCACCGTGCTGCGCGCCAAGCGCGGACGCATGCAGCGCAGCACCGACGGCCAGTACATGCTGCTGACCCTGGAGGACGGCGTGCTCTACGACGAGCGCGACCAGCAGCCGGGCCTGGAGGGCGGTGTGCAGCCCATGCTGCAAGGCCGGTTCGTGCGCGACGAGATCCGCATCGACCTGAGCGGGCTGAGGCTGAAGCGCACCGAAGAGGACCTGTTCAAGGACCATTACAAGATGCTGACCCTGGGGCAGCTGGGCCGAACCGAGGACAGCCTGAGCCTGCGCCACGCCGAGCGCATGGAGCAGCAGGTGACCAACCTGCGCAACGGGCTGTCGGTGCTGCGCGCCGACCGGCGCACGGAGGCCGCCCTGGCGAAGGCCGCACCGCACCCCGCCGCGCTGGCCGCCGCGGCCCACCACGACCTGTACGAGGCGGCCCGCAACCTGGTGCGCAACAACATCGACCACCTGGGCCGCATCGCCGAGGAGGACCGCGAGCGGCGGCGCACCATCGCCAAGTTCCGCATCGAATGGCACCGCAAGCTGCAGCTCGCCTTCGCCTGCGTGGTGTTCTTCTTCATCGGCGCGCCGCTCGGCGCCATCATCCGCAAGGGGGGCATGGGCCTGCCCGCAGTGGCCGCCATCCTCTTCTTCCTCGTGTACCACATCATCAGCTTCAGCACCGAGAAGCTCGTGGTGGCCGGCGAGCTGCAGGCCTGGCCCGGCATGTGGATCAGCACCCTGAGCCTGCTGCCCATCGGCGTGTGGCTCACCTGGAGCGCGGCCACCGACAGCCCCCTCTTTGAACGCGATGCGTATTATCGCGGCTGGTACCGGCTCCGTCGTCGGTTCGGCCGCCATGCGGATCCTGCAGCTGTGCAATAAGCCCCCCTTCCCTCCAATCGACGGAGGCAGCAAGGCCATGCACAACATCACCCGCGGCCTGCTCGCCGCCGGGCACTCGGTGAAGGTGATCTGCCTGAGCACCCCCAAGCATCCCCTGGTGCCCGACGATGTGCCGGAGCCGTTCCGCAAGGCCACCGGCATCGAAGGCGTGTTCGTGGACACCAGCATCAACGTGGTCGACGCCTTCACCGACCTGCTCACCGCCGAGAACTACAATGTGAGCCGGTTCTTCTCCCCCGACCTCGACATCCGGCTCATCCGGCTGCTCTCGCAGGAGACCTTCGACATCGTGCAGCTCGAGAGCCTGTTCATGACGCCGTACATCCCCAATATCCGGCGCTACTCCAGGGCCCCCATCGTGCTGCGCTCGCACAACCTGGAGCACGTGCTGCAGGAGCGCATCGCCTCGGGCGAGCGGCACTTCCTGAAGAAGCCCTACCGGAAGTACCTCGCCAAGCAGCTCAAGACCTACGAGCTGGAGATGCTCGACCGCGTGGACGGCGTGGCCGCCATCACCCCTTCGGACGCGGAGCACTACCGCGCGCACGGCACCCGCACGCCCATCACCACCGTGCCCTTCGGCGTGGACCCCGCCGAGTACGAGGCTGACCTGCCCGGGGGCGACCCCGTCTTCTTCCACCTCGGCAGCATGGATTGGCTGCCCAACGAGGAGGGCGTGCGCTGGCTGCTGAAGGAGGTATGGCCCCGTGTGCTGCGCACCCATCCCAAGGCGAAACTGCAGCTGGCCGGCAACAAGATGCCCAAGGACCTGCTGGACACCGACCTGCCCGGTGTGACGGTGCAGGGCCGCGTGAAGAGCGCCAACGCCTACATGGCCGCGCGCCACGTGATGGTGGTGCCCCTGTTCAGCGCGGGCGGCATGCGCGTGAAGATCGTGGAGGGCATGGCCATGGGCCGTTGCGTCATCAGCACGCACATGGGCGCGGAAGGCATCGACCACACCGACGGCACCGACATCCTGCTGGCCGACACCCCGGCGGCCTTCGCGGCGCACATCACCGCCCTGCTCGACGAGCCGGCACGCGTGGCCCGCATCGGCCAGGCGGCGCGCAGGCTCATCGACGAACGCTACTCCGACAAGCCCATCATCGACGGACTGGTGGCCTTCTACCGCACCCTGCTGAAGGCATGAAGCTGCTGGTGGTGCTCTCACGCGTGCCCTATCCGCTGGAGAAGGGCGACAAGCTCCGCGCCTACCACCTGGTGTCGCGGCTCGCCCGGCGCCACGAGATCTATCTCTTCTGCCTGAGCGACCAGCCCGTGGCCGCCGAGCACGTCGAGCACCTGAAGGGCATCTGCCACCACATCGAGGTGGTGCGGATCCCGCGCTGGCGCCTGCTCCTGCGCCTGCTCACCGCCCCCTTCGTGCGCCTGCCCTACCAGGTGGCCTACTTCCACCACCGGCACGCCCAGCGCCGCATGGACAGCGTGCTCGCCACCTTCCGCCCCGACCACGTGCTGTGCCAGCTGGTGCGCACCACCGAGTACGTGCGGCACCGCCACGACCTGCCGCGCACGCTCGACTTCATGGACACCCTGAGCAAGGGCATGGAGCGCCGCACGGAGACCGCGCCCTTCCACCTGCGCCCCATCTTCCGCGCCGAGACCCGCCGCCTGATCGCCTACGAGAACCTGATGTTCGACCTGTTCGACCACAACATCATCATCTCGGCCCAGGACCGCGAGTACCTCTACCACCCCGAGCGGGGCTCGGTGGCCGTGATCCCCAACGGCGTGGACCTGGAGCACTTCAGCCCGCGTGAGGCCCCGAAGACCCACGACCTGCTGTTCACGGGCAACATGAACTACCCGCCCAACATCGACAGCGTGGTGTACCTGGCCCGGCGTGTGCTTCCGCTGGTGCGGCGCAAGCGTCCCGGCACCACCCTGCTCATCAGCGGCGTGGACCCCAGTCCGCAGGTGCGCGAGCTGGCGCGCCGCGACCCGCTGATCACCGTGAGCGGCTGGGTGAAGGACATCCGCGACAGCTACGCCAGCGCCCGCCTTTTCTGCGCCCCCATGCAGATCGGCACCGGCCTGCAGAACAAGCTGCTGGAGGCGCTGGCCATGGGCGTGCCCTGCATCACCTCCGCGCTGGCCAACAACGCGGTGGGCGCCCCGCCCGGCGAGGCCATCCTCATCGGCGAGAACCCCGAGGACTACGCCGCGCACATCCTGCGGCTGCTCGAGCACGAGGACGAGCGGGCGCGGCTGGCCGAAAGCGGCCTTCGCTTCGTGCGCGACCGGTTCGATTGGGACCGCAGCGCGGGCATGGTGGAGGAGCTGCTCCGCGCCGGCCGCAACGGGTGAACGCCGGGGCCCTGCGCAGCGGTACCTTTGCACCCGCTCCGCCGCGAGCGCCGCACCCATGAACAAGATCGAGTTCGACCGCATCGAGGACGCCATTGAGGACATCCGCCAGGGCAAGGTGGTGATCGTGGTGGATGATGAGGACCGCGAGAACGAGGGCGACTTCCTCACGGCCGCGCGCAACGCCACGCCCGAGGTGGTCAACTTCATGGCCAAGCACGGGCGCGGCCTCATCTGCGCCCCGCTCACCGAGCAGCGCTGCGAGGAGCTCGGCCTGGAGCTGATGGTGCAGGACAACACCGCGCTGCACCACACCCCCTTCACCGTGAGCGTGGACGTGAAGGGACGCGGCACCACCACCGGCATCAGCGCGAGCGACCGCAGCGCCACCATGATGGCCCTGATCGATCCGGCCACCCGCCCCGACGACCTCGCCCGCCCCGGCCACATCTTCCCCCTGAAGGCACGGAACGGCGGCGTGCTGCGGCGCACCGGCCACACCGAGGCCGCCGTGGACCTGGCGCGCCTGGCCGGCCTCGAGCCCGCCGGCATGATCGTGGAGATCATGAACGACGACGGCACCATGGCGCGCCTGCCCGAGCTGCGCGAGATCGCCGTGCGCTTCGGCCTCAAGCTCATCAGCATCGCCGACCTCGTGGCCTACCGCATGCGCACGGAGCGCCTGGTGGAGCGCGTGGTGGACGTGAAGCTGCCCACCGAGCACGGCGACTTCGACCTCATCGCCTACCGGCAGGTGAACACCGGTGAGGAGCACCTGGCGCTGGTGAAGGGCAGCTGGGGCCCCGACGAGCCCGTGCTGGTGCGCGTGCACAGCAGCTGCGTCACCGGCGACATCTTCGGCAGCCAGCGCTGCGACTGCGGCCCGCAGCTGCACGCGGCCATGCGCATGATCGAGCAGGAGGGCCGCGGCGTGGTGGTGTACATGCAGCAGGAGGGCCGCGGCATCGGCCTGGTGAACAAGCTGCGCGCCTACAAGCTGCAGGAGGGCGGCGCCGACACCGTGGAGGCCAACCAGATGCTCGGCTTCGACATGGACGCCCGCGACTACGGTGTGGGGGCCCAGATCCTCTTCGACCTGGGCGTGCGCAAGATGCGCCTGCTCACCAACAACCCGCGCAAGCGCACGGGCCTGGTGGGTTACGGCCTGGAGATCGTGGAGAACGTGCCCATCGAGGTGCAGGCCAACGAGCACAACCGCGGCTACCTCCTCACCAAGAAGCTCAAGCTGGGGCACAGCCTGCGGCTGGAGGGCGGTCACTGACCGGCCTCCGCGGGCACCTTCACCTCCTCGGGCTTGCGTGCCCGCCCGGTGATCTTGCGCCAGAACTCGCGGAGCGTGTCGAACTCCTCCTGGTAGCGCAGGCCGAAGCCCTGCGTGGTGGGCGCCTGGTCCGCCTGGTTCAGGTTGCGGTCGTTGCTCTGGCTGAAGGCCTTCAGGCGCAGCTTGCCCGCATCGGTGAGCAGGTACTCCACCGCGAAGTCGCCGATGAACTGGTTCTGGTCGCGGGCGCTGGCGGCCGACTGGTAGCCCACGTTGGTGCTCAGTTGCAGGCGCTCGTTGAACAGCTGGGTGCTCACCGCCACCTCCAGTTCGTCCTGCGTGATCTGGTTGCCCGGCCTGTAGTTGACCCCGAGGTCGAAATCGTTGCTGAGGCGGTTCAGCCAGTTGCTCACCTGGTTGCTGAGCATCTCGCTGCCCGTGGTCTGGGCGAAGGTGCCTCCACCGGTGCCCTGCCCGGTGCTCACGGTGCTCGGCGGGGTGAACTTGTTCATCACGATCAGCGAGAACACCTGCTTGTTCATCTCGTCGGGGTCGCTGAGCACGCTGTTCACCTGGGTGCGTACCCCTTCGTCCACGCTGGGCAGGCGCACGTCGAAGCGGATATCGGGGTTCAACAACTTGTCCTTGAGTTGCATCACCACCTCCACCGGCACACGCTTCTTGTAGGCCTCGCTCTTCTCGAGCATCACGTCGTAGAGCGCGGTGCGCAGCTTGTACACAGCGTTCAGGTTGAGGCTGGCATCGAAGGGGTCGCCGTACCAGGTGATGTGCCCGCCGGGATCCACGCCGAAGCGCTTGTTCACGAGGTTGCGCAGGGTGAAGAGGTAATCCCCGCCCACCACCTCCACATCGCCCATCATGCTGAACTCGCCGGAAGGGGTCACGCTCATCTCCAGGTTGCCCTTGCCGCGCCCGCTGAGCACGTCGCCCACGGTGGGGTCGAAGATGAGCTCGAACTGGGCGTCGGGGGTCACCTCCACGTTCATGTCGAGGCGCACACCGGAAAGGTCCACCTCGCTGCTCACGGTATCGGCGAAGGTGCCGTAGTTGAGGAAGCGTACGTAACTGATGTTGCCCACCTCGAGGCTGCCGCCCAAGGGGAAGTGGATGTTGGTGCCCGGCTCGCTGCGGGCCTGCACCGTGAGCTCCATGTTGTCCGCGAAGCCGCCCAAGCCCAGCCTGCCACTGGCGTAGGCCTTGCCGTAGTACAGCTCGTTGTCGCTGAGCGAGGTGTTGAGCACGAGCATGCGCTCCATGTCCACGGTGACATCGAAGCTCCAATCGCCGAAGGCGCGGTGCATCACCGTGCCCACGGCCACGCCGGTGTTGCCCTCCTCGTCGCGGAGCTTCACCAGGTCGAAGGCGAAGTAGGTGGGCCGGATGTCGATGCGGTGCGAGAACGTGTAGCGTGTGTTGATGTAGTCGATCCGCAGGCCGGCGTCCTGGAGCATGAGCGAGCCGTTGAGCTGCGGGTCGGCGAGCTTGCCGTTCACCTTCACATCGCCGGTGAGCTTGCCGCCCACCTGGCTCAGGCCTTCGGGCATCCAGGGCTCGATGAACGAAAGGTCGAACCGGTCGAAGAGCAGGGTGAGGTCGAGCTCCTCCTCGTGACCGGGCGAGACCATGCCCACGAAGTCGAGGGCCTTGAGCGTGTCGCGCTGGAGGGCCCCGGACACGTCGATGTACCGCTGCTCCTCGTTCCAGGCCGCGCTCACCCGGATGTCGCCCACGCGCCGCTCCCCGACCATGAAGCTGTCGAGCCGCAGCTCGCTCATCACCAGGGGTGCATTGTACAGGTCGAAGGCCCGCCCGGTGCCATTGATGGCGCCACGCAGCTGCGGCCCATCATAGAAGGGCATGATGTTCTCGAGCCGCAGGTCGCGCAGCCCGTAGGCCAGTGCCTTGGACGGATCGCGCGATACGGCGCCGTGGAGCACCACCTCCTGGCCTTCGTTGCGCATCACCAGCGAATCCACCACCACCGTGCTGCTGTCCAGGCGCACATGCGCCCTGCGATCGTTGGTCCAGAGCCCCCGGCCGAAGTAGAGCTTGGAGGGCAGCAGGTCCATCTCCAGCGAACGGAGACCCATCACCTGGCCCACGAGGTTCAGCTCACCCTCGGTGCCATGGTCCGAGCCGCTCCAGCCCGCTAGCAGCTCGAACTCGTCCTGGTAGGCCTTGCCCGTGACCTCGATGCCGCTGAGGTAGGTGCTGTCGGAGATCGTCTGCCGCGCGCTGCGGAAACTGAACGCAAGCACATCAAGGGTCTTGTCCAGGATCACATGCACGCTGTCGCCGCTGAGGGCGCCGTAGCGGATGAAGGGGATGCGTGCATCGATGCCGAGGTCGAAGACCCGGCTGTCGAAGCGCCCACTGGCCTGCATGCCGGGAGCGAGCGTGAGGCCGGGAACCACCAGGTCGAGCAGGGGTTGCGCTTCCTTCACGCGCACATCGAAGTCGAAGCGCTGCTCCTCGTGCACGAAGGACACCTCGCTCGATAGCGCGGGGAACACGCTCAGCAGCACGCTCTTGGCCGCGTCGGGCAACCGCGTGGGCAGGAACTCGCCCGTGACGGTGGCGTCGCACACAGTGCTGCGGAGCTCGAGCAGGGGCATGCCGGCCACGCGGTCGCTCCGCAGGTCGAGGTCGCCGAGCCACAGGTCGATGCCGCCATCGCAATAGGTGACATCCTCCAGGTGGAGCTGGCCCTTGAGGCTGTCGGGCGCGAGCTCGCCGCGGGCCTCCACGCGCATGTTCACACTGTTGTAGCCCTCGCCACCGATGATGCCGAAGGCGCGCAGGTCGGCGTGCTGCACCTCGGCCTTGAAGTCCACCTTCGGCCAGCGGCCGCGCAGGTCGGCGAGTCCATCGAAGTCGAGGTAGAGGTCGTTGTCGCGCGCGCTGAGCGTGCCGTTGAACAGGTCGCGTTCGAGCCGGCCCTTCACCGTGATGCCGCTCACCTCGTTGCCGTTGAAGGTGAAGCGCGGCACTTCGCCCTCCAGGTCGGCGCGCATGGAGCGGAGGTCGCGGCCCGAGGCCTCGAGCTTGAGGTCGCAGGCGAGCGGGCCAAGGGACGGCGTGGCCAGCATGGCTCCGAGATCGAAGCCGTCCGTGGCCACGCGCCCGTTGAAGCGCACCACGTCGGTGACGGTGTCCTTGTCGTAGGTGATGTCGCTGCGCAACGTGCCCGCCGCGGTGCGTGTGCGGCCATAGGCGGTGAAGGAGTTCACGAAGCCGGTGAAGCTCCCGGTGAACGCCAGGTCCCCGAGCCTGTCGACCTCCTCGGGCACGCTGAGCCGCTCACCGCTGGTGAAGGGCGGCACGGGCAGCCCGGCCAGGTCGCCGGCGTTGGTGCGCAGGTCCTCCACGTCCACCAGCATGAAGGTGCCCTCGATGTCGGGCAGGCCGCTCATGTCGGCATTGCCCCGGAACAACGAGCGCCTGCCGAAGCCGATCTCGACCTGGCGTCCCTTGAGCTCGTTCACGGTACCCCGGAAGCGTCCCCGCACATGGATGGGCAGCTGCACGCCTTCCAGGTCCGTGGCGAAGAGCGCCACGTCCGCGAACTCCAGCCGCGAGCTGTCGAGGTCCAGCCGCATGTCCACGCGGGAGGTGAACTCATCGTAATCGGCCCAGCTCCGTGTTTGGAAGGCCAGGCGACCGTTGAGGGCGGTTCCCGGGGTGCGGATGCGCATGCCTTCGATGCGTATGCCGCGGGGGCTCACGGTGGTGCTGCCGTGCAGCTCGCGCAGGTCGAACCCGCTCCGCTCGCGCAGGCTCACGCGCTCGAGCTCGGCCTGCACCGAATCCCCGGCCACGCGCAGATCGCTGCCGAGCACCACGGCGTTCGTGACATCAATGTGCTCGAAGTCGACGCCGTATGGGGCCACGGGCACGTTGGCATTGTGGAAGCTGAAGTGCAGTCCGGCGATGTCGATGGCACGGCAGGTCACCGTCCACGGTTCACCCGCCGCCGTGGTGTCCTCGCCGGAGATCCGGGCCAGGAGCTGGGTGAGGTTGCTGGTGCTGTCGCCCGGGGCCATGCGCAGGGCGAAACGGGCATCGTGGAGCTCCAGGCTGCGCAGCTCGATGCGCCGGGCCCGCGGCCTGAAGCGGAGGCCCGCGATGCGCAGGTCGTCGGCATGGAGCAGGGTGTCGCCGTGCAGGTCGGTGACGTACACCCCGCGCAGCCGGTTCGCGCCGAAGGGCCGCAGTTGCACCCGATCGATGTGCACGGTGACACCCAGTTCTCGGGAGATCCGCTCCCCGAGCCGCTCGGCGAGCCAGGTCTGCACGGTCGGATAGAGCAGCAGGGACAGCAGCACCAGCACCAGGAACAGGAAGGAAGCCGTTGTCCAGAACGACCAGCGCACAAGGCGACCGGCCCAGCGGAGTATGGCCCTGGCCTTCTTCAGGTGATCGTAGTTTTGGGCGCTGGTGCAAGCATCGCGCCGGCAGCTTCAAAGGTAACCCTGTGCCCCAGCAACCACCGGTGATCGTGCTCGGCATCGAGAGCTCGTGCGACGAGACCGCTGCCGCCGTGCTGGTGGACGGGGTGCTCAGGAGCAACGTGATCGCCGGCCAGGAAGTGCATCGCACCTGGGGCGGTGTGGTGCCCGAGCTCGCCTCCCGGGCGCACCAGGAGAACATCGTACCGGTGGTGGACGAGGCCTTGCGCCAGGCCGGTGTGGCGCGGCAGCAGCTTTCCGGGGTGGCCTTCACCCAGGGCCCCGGCCTCATCGGCGCCCTGCTCGTGGGTGCCTGCTTCGCCCGCTCCATGGCCCAGGCGCTCAAGGTGCCACTGCTCGCCGTGGACCATGTGCAGGCCCACGTGCTGGCGCATTTCGTCCGTGATGGCGACCCGCGGCCCGTGCCCGGCTTCCCCTTCCTGAACCTCACCGTGAGCGGCGGTCATACCCAGCTGGTGCTGGTGCGCTCCCCGTTGGACATGGAGGTGATCGGCTCCACCACCGATGACGCCGCAGGCGAGGCCTTCGACAAGGGCGCCAAGGTGCTGGGACTGGCCTACCCCGGAGGGCCCTTGGTGGACAAGCTGGCGCGGGAGGGCGACCCACGACGGTACAAGCTGCCCATGCCTTCCGTTCCCGGGCTCGACATGAGCTTCAGCGGGGTGAAGACCGCCTTCCTGAACCTTGTGCGCAATGTGGAGGCCGAGGCACCGGAGGCCTTGGAACGGGAGCGGCCCCACCTGTGCGCGGTGCTGCAACAGGCCATCATCGACCAGTTGCTGGCCCGAACGCGGCAGGCGATGAAGGCGCACGGCCTTGCCCGAGTTGGCATCGCCGGCGGAGTGAGCGCCAACAGCGGATTGCGACAGGCCTTGGTGGAGCTCGGTGAGCGCGAGGGCTGGCGCACCTTCATCCCGCCCCTCGCCTACTGCACGGACAACGCCGCCATGATCGCCGTGGGCGGGGCCTTCCTACTGGAGGCTGGGCGCACCGCCCCGTTGGACATCGTGCCGAAGGCTTCCCTCTGAGCCGCGGCATGCTTCGTGCAGGTCGGCCATGGCCTACTTTTGTGCCGATGCTCCGGACCGCGTTCGTGCTGCTCGCCGCCATATGCCTGGGCTTGCCAGGCCTGCGCGCCCAGGATGCCGACCGGTACATCGCGGAGGGCGACAGCCTGTTGCTGGCCGATCGCCCGCAAAAGGCGCTCGATTCCTACGATGCCGCCATCCGGGTACGCCCGAACGCGGCCTCCTATGCCGCCAGGGCACGGGCCTGGTACGCCCTCGACCGCATGGACCGCTACCTGCTCGATGCGGAGAAGGCGCTTCAGCTGGACACCACCTGCGTGGAGGCCAACTACCAGCGGGCGCTCTACGCCTACCGTGGCGAGGACTGGTCGCACGCGGAACGGCTGGCCACCCGCGGCCTCGACCATGGGGCCTACGGCGGCCTTCGCCAGAAACTGCTGATCCTGCGCGGGGAGGCCCGTGCTGAACTGAAGCGTCACGAGGCGTCCATCAAGGACCTTACCGAGGGACTGGGGAACACCAACAGTGACCCCGAGGCGATGCGCACCCTGGCCCGCCAGTATGACGCTGTGGGCGACCACGCCAGCGCCCTCACCGTGCTGGAGACCTTGTGCACCATCGAGCCCGCCAACATCGGCCATTGGTCGAACCGCGGGTTCGAGCTTGCCGCCCTGGGCCGTTACGACGAGTCGCTCGCCATGTGCGACAAGGCCTTGGAACTGGACAAGGACGAACCGGTGGCGCTGAGCAACCGCGCCTATGCGCTGTTGAAGTTGGGACGCGAGAAGGAGGCCATGCAGGACGTTGAACGCAGCCTGCGCAGTTATCCGGCGAACCCCTACGCGCTTCGTACGCGCGCACTGCTCCACCTCCGCAAGGGTGAACGCAGCAAGGCCTGCGCGGACCTGGGATTGGCCCGCATCATGGGCGATGTGCCCGAGGTGGAGGCCATGCTGCTGGAGCACTGTGGGGGCACCGCCCCCCAGCGCTGATCAGCGCTGCACCACCCAGCGGGCGGCACGTACGCCTTCCGCCCCTTCGATCCGCACCAGGTAGACGCCTTCGGCCAGGTCGGCAGCAACAGCGTTCGCTCCGGTGGTCATCACCACCGGGCCGAGCACCGTCCTGCCTTGCACATCGAGGATGCGCAGCACCTCGTTCGCGCGTGCATCCACCGCGAAACGGTCGGCACCGGGGTTCGGCCAAAGGCGCAGCGCACCTTCACCGCGCAACAGAGCCACGCCCGCGAAGGGATCGGCCAGCACCTCGAACGCATCGATCCCGCCCTCCACGAGGTGGCCGGGCTGCCGGTCGGCCGCATTGACGTAGAGCCGCATGGCGGCACCGGGGCTGGTCACATCACTGATCCGCACCAGGGTATCGATCCACTGGCCCACCGGTCCGTTGTACAGGGTGCGCTGCAGGATGTCGATGGTATCGGTGCCGTTGATCAGCGCCACACGCAGGGTGTCGTTGGGCAGGGTCCCCTGGCCACCGCCGTTGAAGAACCAGTAGCTGAAGCGCACGTGCGGGTCGGCCATCTGCGAGGCATCGAACGCCGGGGAGGTGAGCTCCTGGGCCCCTCCGTCCACGTCATCGTCCCCCGGCGCGCCTCCGCCATTACCCGTCACGTAGGCCTGTTCACCGCAATCACCGGTGACATCGGTGCCGGGCGCACAAGGCTGGCCCTGGTTGGTGGTGCCCACCGGTGCTTCGCGCACCCAGGTGCCGGAGGAGCCACCGGTGACCTGTTGCCAGCCCAGGTCGAGGCTGAAATCGTCGGCATAGCCGGCCAGCAGGGTGAAGGTCTGCGCAGGGGTGTTCGCATCCACCACCAGGCCGGTGATGCACAGGGGCTGGAAGCCCCACAGCCCCACCGCCACGTCATAAGTGCCATAGGTGACACCGGTGATGGTGAACGTACCGTCGGCCGCGGTGGTGCCGGTGTACTGCTGGGTACCGTTGTCGAGCACGACCACGGCGCCTGCCTGCCCGGGGGCCGGGCCAACGACATCACCCGCCACGACCGAGGTCGGGATGGGATCGAGCTGCACGTCCTGCACGGTGAGCACGCCGTTCTGCAGCACCACGCCCGGCACCGTGGCCGGGAAGTAGCCGGGAGCGCTCACCTCCACGGTGTAGGTGCCTGCGGTGTGGTAGCCCATGGCGAAGCCACCGGCGAAACCGGAAAGCGTGGAGACCCCGGTGGCCAGGATGTTGACCGTGGCATTGTTCACGGCGGCAAGGGTCACCGCGTTGGTCACCGTGCCTTCGAGGTAGCAGCCGCGCACGTAGGTGGGCTCCAGGATGAAGAGGCCCTCCTCGATGTCGCTCACCAGCAGGCGGCCGCTGGGCAGGTAGGGATAGACGCCCCAGGCGCCGTTGAAGCCCGAACCGGTGAACGGCGAGGAATCGTAATGCCCCACCTCCACCATGTTGGTGGGGTCCTGCACGTCGTAGATCGATACGCCTTCGGTGTAGTAGCTCTGCACCACGTAGTCGTTCAGCCAGTAGGTGTTATGCACGATGGCCTGGCTGCCCGGGGAGGTCTGCAGGCGGTCCACCTCCTGGATGTCGGTGGGGTCGCTCACATCGTAGGCCGCCACGTAGCTGTTGGGCTTCTCGTCGGTGGTGAAGAGGTACTGGCCGCTGTCGTCGAGCCAGGTGTTGTGCGTGAAGTTGTTGGGGGTGAACTGGGTGCCCAGCAACACCGGGTTGGCCGGGTCGCTCACGTCCACGATGCTGAAGAAGCCGTCGTTGATGTGGGCGGCATATAGGGTGTCGCCGCGCGCATAGCTGTCGTGGCAGTACCACTGGTCGAACTCGCCGACCTCCACGGGGTTGTTGGGGTCCTGGGTCAGGTCGTACATGATCACCCCACCGTTGCCGCGGTTGGCGCCATGCAGGTAGAGGCGGCCGTTCTCATCGATGAAGAGGCTGTGGGAGGTGTCCCATCCATTGCCGTTGAACAGGGTCACCGTCGGTGTTCCGCCGGGCAGCGGCGTCAGGTCGATGATGTACAGGCCTGCCTGGGCCTCGGTGGTCATGTAGGCGAAGTCGCCCCAGGTCTTGATCTCGCGCCAGATGCTGTTGGGCCCCGGGGTGAAGTAGACCTCGACCGGATTGGCCGGATCGGTGACGTCCACCACGGAGAACCCGCCGGAACCGGGCACATTGGGGTCGCCGTTCACGCCCACAAGGGCGTACTCGTTCCCCAGTTCATCCACGTAGCCCCAGAGGTTGCTGAGGTCGCTGTTGCGGGCGGCCTGGTAGTCGTACTGCCCCACCTGGGTGATGTTCACCTGGGCCAGGAGACCGATGGAGGGAAGGAGCGCTGCGAACGCGAAGAGCGGACGGATCATGGCCTGCAAGTAACGGCATTCCACGGCTTTCCGGTCCGCACCACGTGCAAGGGCGCCTCTGTGGGAGGGAACGGTCAGCCTTCCACGGGAGAAGGCAAGTCGCCCCGGTGAGCGGCGGCGTTATCTTACTTTTCCGCACCTGTCCATGAACGACATCCTCTGCCCCACCGACCTCACCCCCGCATCGGGAACGGCGCTGCACTACGCGGCGGCCCTGGGGGCCCAGTTGAACGCGTCCATCACGCTGTTGCACGTGGTGGACAAGGAGCCGCGCAGCGCCGAGGTGCTGCACCAGGCGGCGGAGCTGGTGGGCTCGGAGAGCGGGGGGCGCACGGTGCGGGAGGTGCTCCGCTCGGGCGACCCGCTGGACCAGATCGCACGGGAATCCGCGCACGGCCACTCGTTCATGGTTTGCGCCACGCACGGCCCCCGCGGGCTGCGGCAGTCATTGCTGGGCGCCGACATCCTGAAGCTGGTGCGCCGCTCGGCCGTGCCCACGTTGGTAGTGCAGGAGCACAGCCCGGTTCCGGTGGCGCTGAAGCGCATCGTGATGCCGGTGGCCTCGCACAGCGACGCGGACAAGCTGATCGAGGCCGTGGCGCGCCTGGCCAAGGTCTGTGGGTCTTCCGTGGAGGTGTACCAGGTGATGCGCCCGGGCGACCAGCCCTCCGAGCACCTGCTGACCAACAAGGTGATGATGCTCCAGCGCCTTGAGGCCGTGGGTGTGCCGGTGAAGGAGGTCAACGAACCGTCCACCGTGTTCAGCGCGGGATTCGCCGAGCAGACCATCCGCCACGCCCACGAGGCGGGCGCCGGCTGCATCGCCATCATGGCCCACGCCAGCGACGACCATCGCTGGATCGCCGATGCCGAAAAGGAGCGTGTGCTCACCAATGCGCACGGCATCCCGGTGCTCTGCGTACCCTGACCGGGGGGCTTCTATACGAAATTTCTCAAACCTGTAAAAGGTGAAAAAACACAGTATGATACTGTGAAATTTCACCTTGTACGGCCTTTTCGGGTGCGCTCACTTTGTGGCCGTACCCGGACATGATCTCCCAAGCGAACAGACGGAAGGAACGATTCTCCTGGAGCGGACTGCTCTGGTGGTTGGCCTTGGCCACGTCGGTCGCCTGTCTGCTGGGGGTGGTGCTGTTCGAGTTCGTACTGGCGCATTGAGGTGTGGACCGGTCTGGAGCGGCTGGTCGGCCCGTACCGGAGCAAGTTGGGCGCACCTCTTCCTGGACCCGGCCTCTGCGGAGGACCGGGTCCTGCCATTTCAAGGCCGTGGGAACAGCGGCCGCAGGTCGGGCCGCATCCAGCGGCCGCACCATCCGTAGGGCAGCACGAAGCTCACCGGATCAAGCTCATCAAGCGCCAGGTCCACATGACCTGCACAGCGCGAGATGAAGAACCTCACACCTTCCGCTTCGAACATGAGGTCCTCCACGTAGGGATCGTCGGTGCGCTCCCCCAGGCAGTTGCGGTACAACTCCAGCTCGGCGCGCAGGAACTCGACGTATTCCGGGTCGATCTCGGAATCGGCCAGGCTGTCCACCACGCCGGCGATGTGCCCGTTGAGCAGGGCGGTCCAGGCCTTGTACAGCGTGTCGTTGAGCGTCGCGATGCCCTGCGGGGTGAACAGGCTGTCGTAGTCGAGCCGTCGCCCCGTGCGCAGGTCGTACTGGTAGTGCGTGGTGAAGCCTTCGCAATACGCCCCGCAGCCTTCAGCGCTCAACTCCACCTCCAGCACCCCGGGGAAGGGTCGCCGGACGCTCCATTCCAGGTAACTGAGCCGCGGCGTTGTCCAGCCCACGGTATCGCCCCACACCCTGTCGAAGAGATGACCATTGGCCGTATCGGGGTCCACTTCGAGGACGTCGATGCACAGGTCGTGGTCGATCCGGGCGGCGACGGCGGGATGTTGGGGCAGCCTGATCCGCGGGAAGGAGTAGGTCTCGTAGGGAGGCCAGGGCTGCACGGCGCGCGCCGTGTCGACCAGCACCGTCACCTGACCGATGGCCTGGCAGGCGATGGCCCAAAGCGCAACGAACAGCCAGGGGCGCATCAGTCGAGCCCCAGCGTGATCTGCTTGCCGGGCTCGTAGCCGATGATGGGGTCCTCGGGCGAACGCTCCACGTCGTCGGTGCTCTGCGCCTTCTTGAACTGCTTCACCGGGCTCTCCTCCAGGCCCTCCTCCTCGGGCGCCTCCAGGTTGCCGATCTCGTCCTCGCTGATGAGCATGCCCTGCACCTCCTCCAGCTCGGGGGTCATGGGCACGAAGACCGGAGTGAGCAGGCTCACGTCCTTCACCTTGTGCGGGGTGAGGCGGTTGCCCAAGGCCTTCACGCCCTTCACGGCGATGAACTCGCGCAGGGCCACGTCCTCGTCCTCGCGGCTGGTGCTGCGCTTGTCGTAGGCCACGTGCAGCACGGGGTCGGCCACCAGGCTGTGCGCGAGCAGCTTGCTTTCCGGGTGCTCGGTGATGAAGAGCACGGGGTCGCGCGCGGGCTCGACCTCGAAGCGCTTCACGTTGAGCTGCTGCTTCTCCCCTTCCCAGTACACAGCGGTCACCACGTCCTTGGGGTTCCACTTCACCACGGTGAGGGCGTTGTCGGGGAAGTGGGTACTGAGCACGAAGGGGAAGAGCTGGTAGGTGCCGTTGGCCATGATGGCCAGGATGCGGTCCTCGCCGGCGAAGCGGCCCAGGTAGCGGCCGTGGCCCGCGTCGTTCAGGCGGCGCACGGTCTCATCGAACCAGATGGGGATGGCGCCGAGCGTGCTGCCGCCCCGCTCCTTCTGCGTGACCTTCTGCACGCTGTACCGCGTGAGCAGGTTGCCGCGGCTGCTGCGCCCCTTCACGCCGAGCTGCGCGAAGTCGATGTCGAACTTGGTCTTGCGCAGGTTGGGCTTCGGCCGCAGCACCACGGTCACCGTCTCGCTGGCACCGTCGGGGTTGCAGGTGAAGTACTCCACGCTGCTGCCCGGTGTGCCGGCCGTCAGGTCGTACTCCTTGTCACGCGTGACACCGGTGACGGCGAAGCGCTTCATGAAGAAGGCGCCCTTCGGCCCGTCCTGGTAGATCATGTGGTAGATCGTGCGCTCGTCGTTCTTCTTGAATACGCCGATGTGGATCACGCCCTTGCCGATGAACTTCTTGTCGGCCACCTTGGTCACCATCATGGTGCCGTTGAGGCGGAACACGATGATGTCGTCGATCTCGGAGCACTCGGTGACGAGCTCGTTGTTGCGCAGGCTCCAGCCCATGAAGCCCTCCTCGCGGTCGAAGTAGAGCTTCTTGTTGGCCACGGCCACCTTGGCGGCCACGATGGTGTCGAAGGTGCGCAGCTCGGTGCGCCGCTCGCGGCCCGCGCCGTACTTGCGCTTCAGCTCCTTGAAGTGGTCCACCGCGTGGTCCACCAGGTTGGCCAGCTTGTCCTTCACCTCGGCGATCTGGTCCTCGAGGCCGCGGATGTGCTCATCGGCCTTGAAGCTGTCGTACTTGGAGATGCGCTTGATGCGGATCTCGGTGAGGCGGAGGATGTCCTCCTCGGTGACGGGACGCCGCAGCTCCTTGATGTGGGGCTTCAGGCCCTTGTCGATGAAGCTGAGCACCTCCTCCCAGGTCTCGGCCTCCTCGATCTTGCGGTACACCTTCTTCTCGATGAAGATGCGCTCCAGCGAGCTGAAGTGCCATTGGGCCTCCAGCTCCTCCAGCTTGATCTCGAGCTCGAGCTTCAGCAGGCGAAGGGTGTTCTCCGTGCTGATGCGCAGGAGCTCCTTCACGCTCACGAAGCGGGGCTTGTCGTTCTCGATCACCACCGCGTTGGGCGCGATGCTCACCTCGCAATCGGTGAAGGCGTAGAGCGCGTCGATGGTGGTGTCGGGGCTCACCCCGGCGGCGAGGTGGATGAGGATCTCGGCGTTCTCGGCGGTGTTGTCCTCGATGTGGCGGACCTTGATCTTGCCCTTGTCGTTGGCCTTGATGATGCTCTCGATGAGCGAGGAGGTGGTGGTGCCGAAGGGGATCTCGTTGATCACCAGGGTCTTGTTGTCCTCCTTGCGGATCCGCGCCCTGCAACGCACGCGGCCGCCGCGCTCGCCCTCGTTGTAGTTGCTCACATCGGCCAGGCCGCCCGTGGGGAAGTCGGGCACCAGGTCGAACGAGCGCTTGCGCAGCACGGCGATGCTGGCGTCGATGAGCTCGTTGAAGTTGTGCGGGAGGATCTTGCAGCTCAGGCCCACGGCGATGCCCTCGGCGCCCTGGGCGAGCAGCAGCGGGAACTTCACCGGCAGGAAGATGGGCTCCTTGTTGCGGCCGTCGTAGCTGAGCTGCCAGTCGGTGGTCTTGGGGTTGAAGACCACGTCGAGCGCGAACTTGCTCAGGCGCGCCTCGATGTAACGGGGCGCCGCCGCACTGTCGCCGGTGAGCGTGTTGCCCCAGTTGCCCTGGCAGTCGATCAGCAGGTCCTTCTGGCCCAGCTGCACCAGCGCATCACCGATGCTGGCATCGCCATGCGGGTGGTACTGCATGGTGTTGCCGATGATGTTGGCCACCTTGTTGTAGCGGCCGTCATCGAGCACCTTCATGCTGTGCAGGATGCGCCGCTGCACGGGCTTGAGGCCGTCGTACAGCGCGGGCACCGCACGCTCCAAGATCACGTAGCTGGCGTAGTCCAGGAACCACTCGCGGTACATGCCGCTCACGCTGAAGCTGCCCGCCTGGCCCGCGCCCGGCACGCCCTTGTGGCCCGCGCCGTGGTCCTCGTGGCCCTGGCCTTCGTTCATGCCGGCCTCCCCGGCGCCTTCCCTCGGTTCGTCGATGTTGTCGCTCATTGCAGCGTGGCACAGATCGTTTCAGGGCGCCCATCGCTGAGCTCGTTGGAGAGCGCTGCTTCAAGGCACAGCTCCTGCCCTACGGTGAAATCAAGCTTGTAGTAACGGAACAGGTCGCTGCCCACCGGGTATTGGCTCAGCAACTGCTCCTGTCCGTTGTCCAGGTCCTTCACGCGCACCTGGTAGGCGTTGGGCGCCAGGAAGAGGCCGCTGTTGACGCGGAACTCCACCACCTGGCGGATGAAGGTGTTCGGTGGCACGCCCCCCGTCTCGATGTAGGTGGTGTCCACACTGAACACGTTGGGGCCCGTGTAGCCCGGATCGAAGGGGTTGTTCGTCCAGGAGGCCACGTCGGTCTCGTCCTTGTAGCAGCCGGAAAGTGCCAGGACCGCGGGCAGGAGGAGGATCAGCGTGCGTTTCATCGGATGGGGATGGTAAGGCCCATGGCCAGTGAACCGCCCTGTCGGCCGGGCACCCACACCAGGCCCTCGAAGCGCACCTTCTCCTTGTCCTCGAAGGTGGGGGCCGGCTTGCGCGAGGCCTTGATGATCGACCAGGTGGTGAAGGCGGCGGAGGCCAGGAAGACACCACCGCTCACGTAGAACATGGTGCGCGCGTCCTTGAACTCCTGCTGGTGGCGGGGCAGTTCGGTGGACTTGAGCTGCTCCAGCTCGCGCGGCGTGGCGCTGCTGGTGTACAGGGCCTCATCGGCCTCGAGCTGTTCGTGGGCGTCCTTGTAGTTGCCGAAGCCCGAAACGGCCCAGATGCCGGTGCCCAGGGTGACGGCCGACGGGAGCACGCGGCCCAGCCACTGCTCCTTCTTCAGCTGCTGGAGCTCACGCGTGTAGGCCATGTACTCAGGGCTGTGCGGCAGCCGGATCACCACATCGGTGGTGCGCTCGGGCAGCACGCGGAGCACCGTGTCCACCATGCTGCGGGTGGGCGCCCAGAAAGTGAAGGTGTGCGGGCCCTCGAGCAGCTTCACCTCGCGCTCCTGCATGCGGTACTTGCCGTCGAGCACGAACTGGTAGCTGTCGCCGGGGTCCACGAGCAGGCGCAGCGTGCCGGTGGATTGACCGTAGGTCGAAGTGGCCAGCAGGACGTGCGCGAACGCGGCGAGCGCGAATTGGCGCAGGACCGCGGACCGTCCGTTCATGCTCAGCGTCCTCATCGTATGCCCGTCATTTCCAGGTTCACCCATTGCCACGTTCCTTACACCTCCACCTCGTTCTCCTCGAGCTTCCGTGCGATGTCGCCGAGCGGATCGGCCTTGCCCTCCTCCTTCACCAGGTCCTTCTCCACCTTCAGGTTGCCGATGATGAAGTCCTGGCGCTGGGGCGTGTTCTTGCCCATGTAGAACTCGAGCAGGTCGTGCACCGAGGCGTCCTTGGTGATCTGCACGGGCTCCAGGCGCATGTCCGGACCGATGAAGTTCTTGAACTCATCGGGGCTGATCTCGCCCAGGCCCTTGAAGCGGGTGATCTCGGCGCTCTTGCCCAGCTTGAGGATGGCGCGCTGGCGCTCCTCGTCGCTGTAGCAGTAGATGGTCTCCTTCTTGTTGCGCACGCGGAAGAGCGGCGTCTGCAGGATGTACAGGTGGTCGTTCTTGATGAGGTCGGGGAAGAACTGCAGGAAGAAGGTCATCAGCAGCAGCCGGATGTGCATGCCGTCCACATCGGCATCGGTGGCGATGACGATGCGGTTGTAGCGCAGCCCGTCCATGCCGTCCTCGATGTTGAGCGCGGCCTGGATGAGGTTGAACTCCTCGTTCTCGTACACCCCCTTCTTGGTGAGGCCGTAGGCGTTGAGGGGCTTGCCCTTGAGGCTGAAGACGCCCTGCGTGTTCACGTCGCGGCTCTTGGTGATGCTGCCGCTGGCGCTGTCGCCCTCGGTGATGAAGAGGGTGGTCTCGAGCTTGCGGGGGTCGTTCTTCGCATCGTCGAGGTGCACGCGGCAGTCGCGCAGCTTGCGGTTGTGCAGGCTGGCCTTCTTGGCGCGCTCACGGGCGAGCTTGCGGATGCCGCTGAGCTCCTTGCGCTCGCGCTCGCTCTCCAGGATCTTGCCCTGCAGGGCCTGCACCGTCTCGGGGTGCTTGTGCAGGAAGTTGTCGAGCTTGGTGGCGAGGAAGTCGCCCACGAAGCTGCGCATGCTCTGGCCGCCGGGCTCGATCTCCAGGCTGCCGAGCTTGGTCTTGGTCTGGCTCTCGAACACCGGCTCGATCACCTTCACGCTCACGGCGGCCACGATGCCGGTGCGGATGTCGGTGGCCTCCCAATCCTTCTTGAAGTGATCGCGGATCACCTTGGCCACCGCCTCGCGGAAGGCGCCCTGGTGGGTGCCGCCCTGGGTGGTGTGCTGGCCGTTGACGAAGCTGTAATACTCCTCGCCGTAGTGGTTGGCGTGGGTCATCGCCACCTCGATGTCGTCGCCCACCAGGTGGATGATCGGGTACAGCGGCTCCCCGTCCATCTTGGTGGTCAGCAGGTCCAGCAGCCCGTTCTTGCTCTGGAACTTCTGGCCGTTGTAGACGATGGTGAGGCCGGTGTTCAGGTAGCAGTAGTTCCACAGCAGGCGCTCGATGTGCTGCTCGCGGTACTGGAAATGGCGGAAGATGCCCTCGTCCGGCTCGAAGGTGACGCGCGTGCCGTTGGGCTCCTGCGTGGTCACGAGCTTCTCATCCTTGCGCAGCACGCCGGTGTCGAACTCGGCCTTCTTCAACTGCCCGTCGCGCACGCTCTCGATCTTGAAGTACGTGCTGAGGGCGTTCACGGCCTTGGTGCCCACACCGTTCAGGCCCACGCTCTTCTTGAAGGCCTTGCTGTCGTATTTGGCGCCGGTGTTGATCTTGCTCACCACGTCCACCACCTTGCCCAGGGGCACGCCGCGGCCGAAGTCGCGCACGGTGACGCGCGGCCCCTCGATGGTGATCTCCACCTTCTTGCCGTGGCCCATCACGTACTCGTCGATGCAGTTGTCCAGCACCTCCTTCAGCAGGATGTAGATGCCGTCGTCGTACGCCGAGCCGTCGCCCAGCTTGCCGATGTACATGCCCGGGCGCAGGCGGATGTGCTCCTTCCAGTCCAGCGACCGGATATGCTCCTCACTGTAGTTCGTCTCGCTCATCGTTCGTGCTGGAAACCCGCTGGTGTCAAGGGTTCCGTAAGGACGCAGCGAAGTTAGCCCCACCCCGTAGGGGCTTGCTGCCTGCTCCCGACCGGCTTATCAACGATCGGGGGTAGTTTTCAACACGATCACCAGGAACGGCGGGCCTTCCCGGCAGATGGCCGGTGCTTCCCACCCCGACGCGCGTCCCCTACCTCAGCCCCCGCTTCACCAGCAGCGGCTCCACGGCGGGATCGCGTCCGGTGAGGTCGCGGTAGAGCTCGGCCTCGGGCTTGCTGCCCCCCTGGCTCAGCACGGTGTTGCGCAGCTTGTCGCCGTTGGCGCGGGTCATGCCGCCGTTGGCCATGAACCAGGCGAAGGCGTCGGCGTCCATCACCTCGCTCCAGAGGTAGGCGTAGTAGTTGGCGGCATAACCGGTCCAGCAGTGGCTGAAGTATGCGCTGCGGTAGCGCGGAGGCACCTCCGCGATGTCGAGCCCGTACTTCTGCAGCGCGGCCTTCTCGAAGGCGTCGACGTCGGTCACCAACGGGGCGTCCGCGCTCAGGCTGTGCCACTCCAGGTCGAGCAGGGCGGCGGCCAGGTACTCGGTGGTGGCGTAGCCCTGGTTGAAGGTCTTCGCCTTGCGCAGCTTCGCCGAGAGGGCCTCGGGCATCACCTCCCCGGTCCTCCAGTGCTTCGCGTAGTTGTTGAGCACCTCGGGCAGCAGGGCCCAGTTCTCGTTCACCTGGCTGGGGAACTCCACGAAGTCGGTGCTGGTGTTGGTGCCGGCGAACTTCGGGTACTTCTGCGCGCTGAGCATGCCGTGCAGGGCGTGGCCGAACTCGTGGAAGAGCGTGGTCACGTCGTCCCAGCTCAGCAGGCAGGGCTGGCCCGCGGCGGGCTTCACGTAGTTGCAGTTCTGAGTGATCACGGGCTGCTGGCCCAGCAGGGTGCTCTGGTCGATGAAGCTGCTCATCCACGCACCGCCGTTCTTGTTGTCGCGGGCGTAGTAATCGCCGTAGAACAGGCCAATCGCGGTGCCGTTGGTGTCGATGATGTCGAACACGCGCACGTCCGGGTGGTACACCGGCAGGTCCTTCCGCTCCTTGAAGCTGAGGCCGAAGAGCTTGTTGGCCGCGAAGAACACGCCGTTCTGCAGCACGCTCTCGAACTCGAGGTAGGGTTTCACGGCCGCCTCATCGAGGTCGAACTCGGCCTTGCGCACCTGCTCGGCGTACAGGTCCCAATCGGCCGCGGACACCTTGAAGCCCCCGCCCTGGCGGTCCACGATGGCCTGCAGCTTGGCGGCCTCCTTGCGGGCATTGGCCGCTGCGGCGGGCGCCATGTCGGCCATGAGCTTCAGCGCCTGGTCCGGGCCCTTGGCCATCTGGTCGTCCATCACGTAATGCGCCCAGCTGGGGAAGCCCAACAGCTTGGCTTTCTGCGAGCGCAGTTGGGCAAGTCGGGCGATGATGGCCTTGTTGTCGAACGCATTCCCACGGCCGTTGCGGGCGAGCGAGGCCTGCATGATGCGCTCGCGCAGGGCGCGGTCCTTCAGCTCGGCGAGGGCCGGCTGCGTGGTGGTGTTGCGCAGGTCGATGAGCCACTTGCCCTCCTGCCCTTTCGCCTTCGCGGCGGCGGCGGCGGCATCGATGCCCTCGGGGCTCATGCCCTCCAGCTGCTTCACATCGTCGACGACGATGGACGAGGCCGAGCGCTCCTTCAGGATGTTGTCCTCGAACTTGGCGATGAGGTTGGCCTCCTCCTCGTTCAGCTTCTTCATCCGCTCCTTGCCGGCATCGTCGAGCAGGGCACCGGCGCGCACGAAACGGGTGTAGTACCGCTCGAGCAAGCGGGCATCCACCGGTTCCATGGCCATCGATGGGCGCTGGTCGTGCACGGCCTTGATGCGCGCGAAGAGCTTGGCGTTGAGGGTGATCGCATCACCGTGGGCGGTGAGCCTCGGGGCCAGGTCGGCCTTCACGGCCTGCAGGCTGTCGTTCGTGGCGCTGCCCGTGAGGTTATAAAAGATGGCCGTCACACGGCCCAGGTCCTGACCGCTCTTCTCCAAGGCCACGATGGTGTTCTCGAACGTGGGCGGCTCGGCGCTGTTCGCAATGGCGTCGATCTCGGCCATGTGGCGCTCCATGGCCTCCAGGATCGCCGGCCGGAAGTCGGCATCCTTGAACGTGCGGAAGTCGGGGGCGTGGAACGGCAGGTCGCTGGGGACGAGCAGGGGGTTGGCGGTGGAGGTCTCCATGGTGTTCTTCGCGGTTTCAGGGGCCTGGGAACAGGCGGCCAGCAGGATCACGGCCGTGATCGGCAGGAGCGTTCGTTGCATGGTTCCGGAAAATGGCCCGCAAGGTAACCGCGCCGAAAGCCCTCGCGCCATGACCTGCCATGCACAGGTCGGTGAAGCCTGCAGCGCTCCGCGTGGCCCGAACACGGACCGTTCACGGGCAGGAATGTCTGTGGTCCGGACCTACACGTTGAAGAGGAAGTGCATCACATCCCCGTCCTTCACGATGTACTCCTTCCCTTCGGTGCGCAGCTTGCCGGCGGCGCGGCAGGCGGCCTCGCTGCCCAGGGCCACATAGTCGTCGTAGCCGATCACCTCGGCGCGGATGTAGCCCTTCTCGAAATCGGTGTGGATCACCCCGGCCGCCTTGGGGCCCGTGTCGCCCTGGTGGATGGTCCAGGCGCGCACCTCCTGTACGCCGGCGGTGAAGTAGGTCTGCAGCTTCAGCAGGTGGTAGGCGGCGCGGATCAGCTTGTTCACCCCGGGCTCATCGAGGCCCATGTCCTTCAGGAACATCTCGCGCTCCTCGGGCGTCTCCAGGCTGGCGATCTCGGCCTCGATGGCGGCGGTGACGAAGATGACCTCGGCGTTCTCGTTGGCCACGGCGGCCTTCACCTTGTCCACGTAGGCATTGCCGGTGAGCGCGCTCTTCTCCTCCACGTTGCACACGTAGAGCACGGGCTTGGTGGTGAGCAGCTGGAACTCGTTGACCAGCGCGGGGTCGTCGTTGCCGGTGATCACCGTGCGGGCGCTCTGTCCCTTCAGCAGGGCCTCGCGGATCCGGCTCAGCAGGTCGAAGCGGCGCTTGGCCTCCTTCTCCCCGATCTGGGCCTGCTTCTCCACCTTCTTGATGCGCTGCTCAACGGTCTCCAGGTCCTTCAGCTGCAGCTCGATGTCGATCACCTCCTTGTCGCGCACGGGGTCCACGCTGCCGTCCACGTGCACCACGTTGGGGTCGTCGAAGCAGCGGAGCACGTGCAGGATGGCATCGCACTCGCGGATGTTGCCGAGGAACTGGTTGCCCAGGCCCTCGCCCTTGCTGGCGCCCTTCACCAGGCCGGCGATGTCGACGATCTCCACGGTGGTGGGCACGATGCGCTGGGGCTTCACCAGCTCGGCGAGCTTGTTGAGGCGCGCATCGGGCACGGTGATGGTGCCCACGTTGGGCTCAATGGTGCAGAAGGGGAAGTTCGCCGCCTGCGCTTTCGCGTTGCTGAGGCAGTTGAACAGGGTGCTCTTGCCCACGTTGGGCAGGCCGACGATGCCGCATTTCAATCCCATGGTCCTTGGAAAAAAATCGCGCGAAGATAGGCCCTTCCCACGCCCGGCTATCTTGGCCGCATGTCCCAGCTCCCCCAGCTCATCGGTGCGGCCCTGCTGCTGCTCGCCTATGCCCTGTTGCAGACGGGCCGCTTGAAGGGCGATTCGGTGCCCTACCTCGGCCTGAACCTCGTGGGCGCCGCGCTGCTCGCCTACGATGCGGTGCGCGCCATGCAGTGGGGCTTCATCATCCTCGAATGCGCGTGGTGCGTGTTCACCCTGCCCAACCTGGTGCGCGCCCTGAAACGCGAACACTGAACCCCTCGGAACAACGACCATGGAGAACCTGGTGATCCGGCTCGACGACGACAAGTGGAAGGCCCTGATGGTGGCCCAAGGCAACATCAACCTGAGCTCCAAACGGCACGACTCGCCGGTGTCGTTCCTCGATGCACTGGAGAAGAAAGGAATGCTCGAAAGCCAGAAGCGCATCCCCATCGCCGCCATCGGCCAGGTGAGCATGCTGCATGGCGACGATACCGTGCGGTTCGAGTGGCTGGCGGAAAAGGGCGGCTCGGACAAGATCGCCTTGGAGTGCAGTTCGGAGGAAGATGCGCGCCGCCTGGCGGAACATGTGGCCGCAGCCCGCAACCTGCGGCCGATGGAGCGTGCGGCCGGGCGTTGGCGCGCCATCGGCAACGGGGTCATCGGGCTGCTGGTGAGCCTGGCGCTCACAGGCATCACCTACAGCGCGGCGAAGCAGATCGAGGCCGGCGGCAACATCCATGTGGGCGGACGCAGGGCCTGGTTGAAGGTGATCATCTGGGGCGTGGCCGAAACGCTCGGCCCTGTGGGCAGCCTGGTCATCGGGCTGCTGATCTCGGCCTTGTTCGCCGCCTTCGTGTGGAAGCGCTGGAAGCAGCCGCCCACGGAGCTGGTGTGGGGATGAACGCTCAGCGCACCGCCCTCACCTCGAACAGCGCCCATCCGTCCGGACCTTCCACCATCGTGCGTAGCCCTTGTCGCTGCGCGCGCAGGTAGTTGGTCCATGGGTTGAGGCCCGTCCATTGGTGGCGCAGCACAAAGGGCTGCACGAGCACCAGCGCCCCGGGCTCGAACCGCTCGATGGGCGCATACCACAGCTCGGTGACCTGGATCCGCGGGCACCATGAGGTGATCGCACCGCCCAGGCCATGGGTGTAGACCCGCGATGCCCCGGTCGCACACACCGCCGACGCCCAATGGCGCTCCAGCAGCTCCTGCCGCATGAACGGCAGCATGGCACGAACGAACAGGGCGGATTGCACCAGCACCACCGCGACCAGCAGCAGCCTCGCTGCCTTCCACCGGTCGCGGGTCCAGGCGACCGCCCGGTGCAACGCCGGCATGAACAGCACGGCCACGAAGGGCTGGGCCAACAGCAGCACACGGTCGTTCTGGAACGGAATGCCCGCGACGAACAGGAGGTAGCCCACCGTCATGCCCAGGGCGATCCGCTGCGGACCGGCCCGCAGGTCGCCTCGACGAACGAACGGCAGGAGCACCGGACCCAGCAGCAGGAAGCCCGGATGCACGAACACCTTGAGCACGTTGATGGCATTGGGCACGGCATACCGCAGCTCGCCATCATCGCTGTGAAGCACGGTGCGCAACGCGTTGAGCGGAGACCAGCCGACCAGGGGGGTATCGGTGCGGGTGAAGCGCCACACATGCTCCTCGGCCATCGCCGCGAGCAGCGTGAACCCGACAAGGAGCACCGCGACACCCGCCCATCGCACCACCGGGCGCACGTGCGGCCACAGCACGGCCACGACACCGCCCACCAGAAGGGGTGCCGCGGCGTACCGCGTAAGGCAGGCCGCGGCGGCGAGCAGGACGAAAAGCAGCGCGCTCAGCGGTCGGCGTTCTTGGTCCCACCGCACCAGGCAGGCCCAGCCGCCCGCGCACCAGGCGAGGGCGGGCAGGTCGCTCATCACCGTGCAGGCGTGGCGCAGCAGGAAGGGGCTCGAGGCCACCAGCAGCAGCATGCCGGCCCACGGTCCGCCAGCCTGCCGGCGCAGGGTCCGTCCCATGAGCAGTACGATGGCCGGCAGGGCGGCGAAGGCCAGGATCCGCAAGGCGCTCAAGGGGTCACCGGTAGTGGTGCCGAGCAGCGCTCCGAGGAAGGGAAAGGCCTGCGGATGCTCGGTCGCTTCGGGCGTGGGCCCTCCATGAAGCCAGGCGGCCCAGGCACGCGCCACCCGCAGGTAGTCGTGGCCGTCCTGTCCGTGCAGGCCCTGATGCCCCACGGCCAGGCACCAGGCCAGGGCGAGCAGCGGCGGCAGCGGCCAGGCGCTGCGGACCAGGGGGCCGGAAGGGGCGCCTTCGGTGCGGACCACGCCGCAAGGAACGAAGAAGGCCTCCGATGTGGAGGCCTTCCTGCTTCAGCGGACCCGTAGGGATTCGAACCCCAAACCTTCTGATCCGTAGTCAGATGCTCTATCCAATTGAGCTACGGGTCCTTGAAAAGCGGCTGCGAAGATAGACATCCTCCTGAAATGATCACAAGTGGGCTTCAGATCCACCCGTTCAACCAGTAGTAGCCGATGGCCACGTACTCCCGCAGGCAGGTCACCTCCAGTTTCAGGTAGTTCCAGAAGGTGTAGCGCAGGCCGGTCTCCCCGCTCACATCGGGCATCCAGGCCTTGCCGCCGATGCGCCTGTGGCCATAGGCCAGGTCGATGAACATGGGGTTGTCCCAGGCCGGCTCGCCACAGACCTGCGGGCATCCTGCCCGGCGGAAGGTGCGCACACTGCGGAACATGTTCTCCGGTGCCGTCACCAGGGCGATCCGGCGTCCGGCAAGCTCCGGATGCAGCCGCACCATGGCCAGGGCCTGCTCGCGCGTGTTGGTCCCGTGCAGCACAGCGGTGATCCGCCCGCGTTCCACCCCTCGCAGCACGAGCTCGTCCACCATCTGCCGCATGACGCCGGTGTCGGGCGGGTGGACGACGAACACCGGTACCGCGGGCAACGCGTTCGCCAGCATGGCGCCATGCTGCAGGCGGCGCAGTTCCGGTCCCGAAGGCATGCCGCTTCCGCCCAGTACCACCACGGCCTGCGGCTCCTGCGTGCAGGCACAGGACGTACCCAGGGCCCGGTGGGCATCGAACGGCAGCCGGGTGCAGGCCAGGACGATCAGCACCAGGGCTGCGGTGCCGGCCACCTTCACGGTGAGGCGGAGGCTCCGCAGGAAGAACGGCCACAGCGCCGATGTCGCCCACTGCCGCACACGGGCGAACGACCGGTGGAGCGTGCCGCGCATGGTGCAGGTGGGCGCCCGTTGATCAGGGCTGCTTGTAGTACTTCAAGGCCTCGGGCATGAAGGCCTCCAGGTCGCGCACCCGGGTCTCGTCGCTCGGGTGCGTGCTCAGGAACTCCGGCTGGCCACCACCGCCCTGGGCTGCCATGCGCTGCCAGAAGGTGGGGGCGGTGCGCGGGTCGTACCCCGCCATGGCCATGAACACGAGCCCCATCTTGTCGGCCTCGGTCTCGTGCTTGCGGCTGTAGGCCAGCATGCCCAGCTGCGAACCGATGCCGTAGCTCTGCATGAAAAGGTCGCGCGCGTAACCGGGCTTCTGGGAGGTGAACACGTCGAGCGTGGTGCCCGCGCCCTCCACGGCCATGGCCTGGCTCATGCGCTCGTTGCCATGGCGTGCGATGGCGTGCGCGATCTCGTGCCCCATCACCACGGCCAGCCCGGCCTCGTCCTGTGTCACCGGCAGGATCCCGGTGTACACCACCACCTTGCCGCCGGGCATGCACCAGGCGTTCACGGTGGCATCGTTCACGACGTTGAAGGACCACTGGAAGCCCTCCACGCGCGAGCCGGCGCGGTGCTCGTTCAGGTAGGTGGTGGCGGCCGCGGCCAGGCGCTCGCCGATGCGGCGCACCTGTTTCACGCGCGCGTCGCTGTCCGGCAGCGGCGGATGCTCCTGAAGGAAGGCCTCGTACTGGGTGAGCGCCATGCCCATCATCTGCCCCTCATCGATCAGGTGCAGCTGGCGGCGCCCGGTGATGGGCACCTTGGCACAGGCATGCACCAGCAGCACGAGGGCCAGCACGGCGGCCACGCGGAAGGTGCGGACGCCGCTCATTGGATGGTGGCGCTGAGCCCGCGGTCGAGCAGGGCGGTGCACCGGGGCTCGAGGTTGTCGAACGTGCCGCGCTTCACACTGCACTTGCCATTGTAATGCACGATCCACGCGCACTGCTCGGCCTGGATGGGGTCGTGCCCGCAGATCTCGACCAGGCATTCGATCACATGATCGAAGGTGTTCACATCGTCGTTGTGCAGGATGAGCTCGCGCACGGGGCCGGTCTCGCAAAGGACCTCCTCGAGCAGCGCTTCCTCCGGTGAGAACAGGTGACCCATGGGCGCCAGGGATGAAAGCCCAAAAATAAGGCCCGGGCACCCTTTGCGGTCAGCGGGTGGCGATGGACGGATCGGCGAGCACGCTCGGGCCGAACTTCTGCAGCAGGGCCCGTGCATCGCGCATGGGGATGCGCTTGCCGTTGAGGTAGGCCGTGATGAAGGCGTCCTTCACACCGAGCCCCACCGCCTCATCCTTGCGCGTACGGGCCTTGTCCAGGTCGAGGAACACACCCGTGGTGTAGCGGATCTTGCCGGTCTCGGTGCGTTCGCTGTTGAGCGGGGTGATATTGAAGAGCTTGTCCAGCGCGGTGGGCTTGCTGTACACGCCCACCTGCACCGTGAAGAAGAGGCCCTTCACGGTCTCCACCTGGCGGGCGGGGGCGGCGGTCGGGTCGTTGTAGTAGGCCGTGGCATCGGCAGGCGGCGCGAACTGGCCCAGCAGCTCCTCCGCGGTGGGCGGGTACGTAGCGAGCACCTGGGCGTCGTCCGGTGCGGCGACCGCGGTGGCCGGGGCCTGGATCACGGCGGCGGGGCGCGTGGCCGGTTCAGGCTGGGCCGCGGCCACAGCTCCCGGCAGCGGGGCCATCGCCTTCACGGCCTGTGTCATCGGCACGCGGCCACCATCGATGTAGGCCACGACGAAGGCATCGCGGTAGCCGCGCTCACGCACCAACGCACGGGCCTTCTCGGCCGCCTCGGGCGTGTTGAAAAGACCTGCGGTGTAACGGGTGACGCCGGAAGCGGTCGTCTCCCCCATCACCGGCATCATGTCGCTGAAGAGCTCCTGCGGGATATCGTTCTTGAAGGCGCCGACCTGCACCTTGAACACCACACCTTTCGGCATGGGCTGGTCCTTGGCGATCGGGGCGGGGGCGGCACCGGCCTCCTTGAAGCCGAAGATGTCCGTGGTGAGCACCTCGGGCGCGACGAACGCTCCAGGGGCCGGAGCCACCGGGTCGGGCACCGCGCGTTCGGTCGCTGCCGGCACCACAGGCTCCGTCGGACGTGTCACAGCGGCGACATCGGTGCCCGGGGCTCCGGCGGGCGGGCGCACGGCCTCCTGCGCCACGGCACCAGCGGGAGCCTGCGCGGCGTTCGCGGGTGCGGCACCGGCCGGGGCACCGCCCTGCTGTTGGGCCAGCGCGGCCTCACGGGCCTTGATCGAATCGACCTGGGCGATCAGCGCGCGCGAACGTGCGATCAGCGGGTCAACGCGACGCGTGCGTTGTTCCAGGGCCATCACCTCGGTGGAACGGTCGGTGGCCATGCCCTGCAACAGCAAGGTGGCCTGGCGATCGTTCAGGTCGGCGGCGCTCTTCAACCGCTCGGCCGATGCGCTGAGCGAGTCGGAGCGGTCGTGCAGTTCCACGGCACGCTCGTTCAGGCGCTGGGCCTGGGCCATGCGCTCGGGGCTCAAGCTGCCGTCCGCGCGGTCGGGCTCGGCCAACAGGCGTGCGGCCTGCGCCACCAGCGTATCGGAAAGCTGGCGGCCGGCCAGGGCCTCCTCACCGTCCGCCATGGCCCGCTGCTGCTGCTCGAGGGAGAGGCTGCGCGCCATGAAGTAGCGGCTGTGGTCGGCCTCGTTCATCACCACGAGCTGCTCCTCACCGCCCAGGTAATAGAACTTCTTCAGGCGCTCGTTGAAGGCACGGGCCTCCTCCACTTCGCGCTGGCGCTGGTCGAGCACCTGTGCGCGTTGCTCCATGGCGAGCGAGGCCTGGTGCAGGGAATCGCTGAGCTGCTGCGCCCGCAGGGCCTCGGTCTCCAGCTGCTCCCGGTCGCGCTTGCGGGCGGTGGCCGCGCTGTCGCGCAGGGCGATGGCCCGGTCGCCGAGCTCGTTGGAGCGCTGCTCAAGCGCGGAGGCCTGCTGGCGCGCCTGGCTGCTCTCCAAGGCGATGGCGCTGGCGTCCACCGTGATCAGCTCGCTGGGCTTCAAGGCAGGCTCGTCCTCGCTGAGGAAGCGCTGATAGAGCGCCATGTTGGCTGGCATCGTGGCGGGGTCCGTGCCGGTGGTGTCCGTGGTGGGGACCACCCTCACACCTGTCTCCACAAGCCCCTTCGGTGCGACCGTTCCTGCCGCGTTGCCGTCGGCCATGGGCGCGGCCTCCGCCGAGGCGAACATCCGCTGCTCCACCTCCGCGTACGTGAGGCGCTCACCGGCGACATGGTCGGCGCCCAGCAGGTGGTTCTTCACGGTGATGGCCTGGTCCATGCTGCGGAGGGCCTGAAGCTCGGCTTCATAGGCCTCGCGGTAGAGCCGGTCGCGCTCCAGGATGTCCTCGGAACGGTCGGCCTGCTTGCGCTTGGTGGCGGCCTCCTGCGTCTGCGCGGCGGCCTCCTTCCGGAACTCCTCCGCCAGCAGCACCAATGGCTCGTCCGCAGCTATGCCACGCGCGGTGACGAGGCTCCCCACTTCACGCAGGCTGTCCTCGGCCAGGCGCATCTCCTCGCGGCTGATGTAGGCCATGCGCTGACCCAGTTCCGTGCGCAGGATCACCTCTTCGTCGATCATGCGATCGGCCTGGGTGCGCAGCTTGTCGTACTCCCTGCCCTTGGGCATCTCCTCCAGCACATCCTCCAGCGAATCGATCCGGTCGCCGAGGTCGGCGATGCGCATCAGGTCGCGGTCCTTCTCGGCCACCGCCTCGGCAACGGCGGGGTTGCGGTGCTCCACCACGCTCTCGTAGACGAACTCGGTGCTCGGTGACACGCTCACGTAGCGGTCCACATGCGTGGTGCCTCCGCCCTGCCCTGCCTGCACCACCACAGGCTGGGCGGAAGGCGTGGCCTGCGCATCGACGGCGGCCTGGGCCTGCTGCTCCATGGTGCGGGACTCCTGCGCCACGTATTGCTGTTGCGATGCGGCGAGGATCTCGTCCGCGCGCTTCACATGCTCCTCCTTCAACTGGCGCAGGCGTTCCACACGCGGCAGGACCTCGGTCGCCAGCGTGGGGTCCGTGTCCAACAGGGCGAGCTGCCGGGCCGTTTCGGCCTCGATGCTGTCGACCACCACGAGCTCCAGGCCGTGCAGCACCACTGCCTTGTCGGCGGGTGCCAGCGTTCCCTCCGCGATCCGTTGCACATCGGCCGCATGGTCGGGAACGAGCAATGCATCGAGCTGCGGAGAGGCGATCGATGCTTCGAACGCACGCGCCGTGCCGGTGACCGGCTCCTCGTCGCGATCGCTGGCCTGCTCCACCACGGCCGGTCGATCGTCGGCCTGCATGCCCTTCTCGATCGCAGCGATGCGCTGATCGAGGCTGTCGCGCCGCGCCCGGTTCTTCTCCGCGTTGCGCAGCTGCTTCAGCTCGGCCAGCTCGTTGGCCGCCATGAACGACGCTTCATCCACGGGAGGCTCCGAGGCGCTGGAGGTGTCCACCTGCCCCGCACCACGCATGGACACAAGCTCCTCTTCGGTGCGCGAGGGCACGGGCTCGGCCACCGCGATCTCCCCTGCCGGAGGTTGCTCCTCCTGCACAGGCGGACGCCCCTCGCCTTGCTGTTCTCCGTTGGAGGCCGCGTTGGCCGCGACAGCAGTGGCCACGACCACAGCGGTGGTCACGGCAGGGGCGCCTTCAGCGTGTTGTGTCGGCGGCCGTCCCCCCCCCTCCTCACCTCGTACTTCGGACACCGGTACCTCACCGGTGTTCGCGGGGGGTACCTGGGCGGTGTTCAGCGTGCGGTCGCCAGCGGCGGGGGCCTCCATGGTCACGGTGTTGGCCGCCATCATCTCGCCGTCCACGCGCTGGCCTGTGCCGGTCTGCGTAGGCATGTTCCCTTGCGCAGTGGCAGGTCCGTCGCCCTGGAGCTTCCAATCGAAGGTGTGCTGCGCGGAACCGGCCCGCTCCACGGCCACAGCCGCATCATAGCGTTCGTCGATGGCCAGGTCCTGCATGCGCTGGGCGTTCTTGCCGAGCGTACCCTCCAGCGCGGCCATGCGGGCCGCATCGGGGGCGGGAGCCGCGGTGCGCGTACCCTCCGCGAGCGCGGCCACGAGCGTGGCCTGCCCTTGCGCGATGGCCGCCTGCTGCTGCGCGGCCCGGGCCTTGCCCACCGCCTGCATCTTCTCCTCGCGCAGGTAGCCCAGCTGCTCCTCGAGCGTGGTGATCTCGCGTCCGAGCTCCTCCTTCCGGGCACGTCCGGCATCCGCCTGCTCGCGCTTCAGCCGATCGATGCGTTCCACGAGCTCGGTCTCTTCGTTGCTCACGCTCTGCGAACGCTGCAGCACCTTGTCGGCATCCTGTGCGGCCTGGGTGGCGCTGCGACGGGCCTCCTCGCGCGCATCGATGCCGCCATCGGGTCCGTTCTTCACGTCCATGCGGGCCTTCAGCGCGGAAAGCTGGGCCACGGTGCGGTCGCGGTCGTTGGCGCCGATCGCGGCGGTGAGCTCAGTGGAAAGCCGCTGCGCGTTCTGCGCCGCGGTGGCCGTGGCCATGCGACGCGTGTCGAGCGAGCGCGCGGCGCCCAGCGCGGCCTGCGACCGCTGGCGGGCCTCGTTGGCGAACTGCCGTGTGCGGGCGGCCTGCGCCATCAGCCCATTGCGCTGCTGCTCATCGGTGGCGGCGGAGGCTTGGGCGACGAGCGAAGCGGCCTCGGTGCCCAGGCGGTCGCTTTCGGCGGCGTTGGCCTCGGCGATGCGGAAAGCCTCAGCGCTCATCGCCTGGAGCTGCTCGGTCTCCTGCTCAAGGGCGCGGGCATCGTCCTTCGCGAGCTGAACGGCCTGCTCCTTGCTCACATCGCCCGTGAAGCCCGCTGCGGTCATCACATCGGCCACGGGCGCGGGCTCGGCCGCAGGTGCGGGAACTTCGGGCCTGCTTCCGGTCACATCCAATGCGGCGCGCCGCTTGATCTCCTCGAGGGCCAGGGCGATGAGGTCCTCCGCCAGGGGCTCCTCGAAGTAGTTGCGGATCATCAGCTTCTCCTGGCCGGCCTGGTCCACCAGGCTCATCTCCTGGCGGTAGGCCTTCGGTGAATCGCTGCGCGGCACCTCCACCTGCCCCACGTGGGTGCGCCCGGAAGGGCCGGCCTCCACCACGAACCGATAGCGGCCGCTGCGTGGCAGTGCGAGCACGTAATTGCCGTTCTGGTCGGTGCGCACGTCGGCCACCTTCTCGCGGGTGAGCGCATCCTCCACCACCAGGTGGGCCTTGCGGTCGTTCGCGTCGTACTGCGAAGCATAGGTCCCCTTGAGCACCGTGATGTTGACCGGGGTCTGCGCCGTGCTTACCCGGTACACGTGCAGCATGCCCTGGTGGCTGCTGCGGCCGCTGGCGAAACAGGCCTGCTTCCCTTCCGCGTCGACCATGTAGAGGATGTCGTCGTCGGGCGTGTTCACCGCGAAATCGAGGTTCTCCGGCGCTCCGAACACGTCGAGGCCCTTGTCGTACGAGGCGCGGAACACGTCGTAGCCGCCCATGCTGTTGTGCCCCTTCGAGGCGAAGTAGAAATAACGCCCGTCGGCGGAAAGGAAGGGATGGTCCTCGTCCTGATCGGTGTTCACGTAGCCGGCCAGCTTCTGCGGCTCGGCGAACTGACCCGTGGCCAGCAACTCGGTGCGGTAGATGTCCTTGCCGGTGCGGCCGTCCTTGCCCAGGCTGCTGAAGTAGATGGGGCCGGGCTTCTCCGGCAGGTAGATCAGTGAACGGAAGTCGCTCTTCTTGTCGAGGCTGGAGCGCAGCTCGTCCGGCGTCACCACGATGCGCCCGCCGATGCCCGCCAGGTCATAGAAGCGGAAGAACTCCGCCGCTTCGACCTCGAGCTTGCTGTGGACCTCGATGTCCTTGAGGTTGCTGAGCAGCTGCTGGCCATTGCGGCACTGCTGCTCGAGCGCGTCGGCAGGGTACTGCGTCAGGGTCTTCTTGTCGGCCGTCCCCTTGTAGCGCTCGTAGGCCACCAAGGCCTCCTTGAAGCGGTAGGACACGTGGTAGCTGCGCCCGAGGAAGTACCAAGCGAGCGGCGGGGCGGAAGGACCCTCCACGGCGTACTTCAGGTGGCCGATGGCCTTCTCCTTGTCGTCGCCGCCGTAGAGCGTGCAGGCACCGAAACGGTAATTGAGCTCACGGTCCGAGGGCGTGAGGCTCACGAGCTGGGAATAGAGCGGGTAGGCCTCGGCGAAGCGTCCCTCGGCGAAGAGGGCGTCGGCCTTGGCGCGCAACTGCAGGTCACCTCCCTGGGCCAGGCCCAACAAGGGGACCGCCAGGGCGAAGAGCATACCCGTGAAGCGGTTCATCAACTGAGAGTGGGCGCGTATACGGTCCAGAGGCCCAGAGGGTTTCATGCTTTCCCGCCGCGCGCAGCGCCCGGAGGCGATGCCGACAGGCTCATCCGGTTCTCCTCCCCCCGCAACAAGCGCCCGATATTCTGCCGGTGCGTGTAGAACACCATGGCGCAGAGCACCGCCGCGAAGCCGATCTTCACCGGGCTCGTCTCGTGGTACAGCAGCACCACGGCCAGCGGGAACGACAGGGCGGCGCTGAGCGAGCCGAGGGAGACATACTTGGACAGGCCGAACACCACGGCGAACACCAACACGCAGATGGCGGCGGCACCGGGGTGCACGGCCAGCACACCGCCGAGGGAGGTGGCCACGCCCTTGCCCCCCTTGAAGCCGGCGAACACCGGATACAGGTGCCCGATCACCGCGGCGAGCACCAGGGCCACTCGGAACCACATCCACGGCGCGCTGTCGGGCTCGAGCCCGCTGAAGTTGGGGATGAGCCGCACCGGCAGGAAGCCCTTGAGCACATCGATGAGCAGCACGGGCAGGCCCGCTCGCCAGCCCAGCACCCGGAAGGTGTTCGTGGCCCCTGCATTGCGGCTGCCATGCTCGCGCACGTCCACCCCGTGGAACGCCCGCCCCCACCACACGCTGGTGGGGATGCTGCCGCACAGGTAGGCCGCGCTCATGCCGAAAATGCCGTACACCCAGGGGAAGTCCATGGTTCAAAGGCCGAAACGGTCGCGGAACTCGTCCACCTTCCGCTTGTTGGTGACGATGAACTGGTAGGCCGGTTCATCCTTCTTCGATTCCAGCACGCGCTTGTCGTCCTTCGCCTCGGTGAGCATGGTGTTGAACTCGCTGCTGCTGCTGTATGCGTAAAGGTAGTTCCGTGAGTACTGGAAGAACCAATAGGTCTGGTCGTCGAGCATCAGCAGGATGGTCATCACGTCGCCACTGCGCTTGCGCTGCACCTCCACCTTGCCCTTCAGCTGGCGGAACACGGGCTTCTTGAGCACGGTGCCCAGCCCGATGAGGCCCTGGCTCTGCCACGCCTGGTCGTCGTTGTTCCAGGCCATCTCCACGTCGCAGAGCATGAGTGCCTTCTGCAGCTCATCGGGCAGGCGCTTGATCTCGCCCTTGATGCTGAGCTCGCTGATCAGCTTGTCCGAGCGCTCCAGCCCCAGGATCTCGCGCAGGGACTTCTCGTAGGGGGTCTTGGTGATGTCGACCTGCTTCTGGTCGGGGTAGGCCAGGATGTCGGCGGTCATCTTCTCCAGCGCGTTCTCCAGGAAGTGGAAGTCGGCGTAGAGCGCCGTGCGGGCGGTGGTGCCCTTGTCCGATGTCTGCTCCAGTGTGCCGTAGCCGTCGAGCTTCACCCGGCCGAGGTCCACACCGTAGGTGATGTGGCCATCGGCGCTCAGTCGGCAGTCGGAATTGGAAAGGCTCACCAGGTCGCCCGGCAGGTTGCGCTGGCGGATCTTGTCCTTGGGGCCGATGAGGTACTCACGCTTGGCCTTGTCGAAGTACAGCAGCCCGCGACCGGCGATGATGGTGCGGTCGTTCTTGTCCTGCTTGCGGCTCAGGAAGGTGCCGTAGGTCTTGAAGGGGTCGTCGTTGGTGAGGAACACGCCGTTGCCGATGGACAGCCCCTTGTCGTCCGAGAGGGTGTCGCCCACGGGGATGAACACCTCCGCGGGGTCCACCTTGCCGGAGAAGCGCATCCAGTTGCGGGTGAGGCCCGGGCAGTCGTGCATGATGCGCGTGGTGCCCGTGAAGGTGAGCTCCTTCTCGCTGGCCAGCAGCAGCACATCGCCGAAGAAGTCGAAGGCCGGGCTCAGCTGGAAGCCCTCCTCCTCGGTGATGCGTCCCCTGGCGTAGGTCTGGTAGGCGGTGTCGACGTTGACGTTCTGCAACCTGATCTTGAACGGCTTGCCGGCCTCGTCGACGTAGTCGTAATCGCCGTTGGCGCTGTAGTTGCGCTTGGCCTTGATGTCGACCGTGGCGTTGTAGATGCGGTGGTGCTTGGTGACGAAGTTGGCCGTGACGACCGCGTTGGTAAGGGGGTCCATCTCGGCATTGCGGCGGATGCGCACACGCATGCTGTCGGGGGTCACGAGCGCGTCGGCCACCTGGATGTACTGCACGTCGTTCGCGGTGATCAGGTGCTTCTTCAGGTCGTAGCGCGCCTTGGGGGCCATGAAGCTGAGCGAGTCCTGGTCGGGCCGGATGCTGATGAAGTTCGAGCCCGACAGCTGGAGGTCCTCGTTGGCCGCAGCGGCGGTGCGGTCGCTCTCCAGCTCCAGGTCGCCCTGGTCCATGTACCACTTGAAGCGGTCCATGAAGCAGATGTACTGGTTCACCGGGAACTCCACCTTGGTCTCGGTGCCGTTGCTCACGAACTCGCCGACCCGCTCGTCGAGCTTCACGGTGGCGTTCACGTTGTCGGTCTTGAAGGCGATGCTCGCGGTGTCCCCTTCGGTGAGGCGGAAGTCCGAGGTGTCGGCGTGGATCCGCATCGTCTGGAAGTCGAACAGCTTGGAGGCGAGCGTGGCGTTGGTGAAGTCCACGAGCCCGGCGCCGGTCATGCCCTTCGGGGTGAGCTCGGTGCGGCCGTGCAGGAAGGCCTGCCCGTCGTACATGGTCATGGGACGCTCGCGCTTCTCGGCCAGCAGCACGTCGTTCTTCGGCTCCAGGCGGGTGAAGAGCTTGGCGCCGTTCACGTTGGGCACGTTGAGCTTGGGGTCCTTGGCGGCGAGGTTGAAGAGCGTGTCGACGATGCCGAAGGTGCTGTCGGGGCAGAACACGAAGCCCGTGCTGGTGGCCTGGGTGGTGAGGTAGGTCATGTCGCCATCGCCCTGCAGGCCCTTGTAGTTGAGGCTGATGGTGTTGGTGAAGTTGGCCTTGCGCCCGTACAACGGCAGGCCGCCGGCGCCCGTGGGCCGGACGAAGCCGAGGGCGTAGTCCTTCTGCAAGCGCAGCGGCTCGCGGATGTCGGGGAAGATGCCGGCGGAGACGAGCACACCGGTGAAGGTGAGGCCGTCGTTGGTGAAGTCGTCGAGGCTGTCGAGCTGGAAGGGGTCGCTGCGGTAGTAGAACTTGTCGCGGATGTACACGCCCTTCTGGATCGCGCCGCGGTCGTAGAACACGTAGCTCTCCTTGGCGCTGTTGAACTTGGGGAACTCGGGGTAGCGGCCGGTCATGCGGCCGTCCGGCCCCTTCACCTGCTGCAGCCCGCTCTTGTTGCTGGGCGCGTCGATCTCGAGGGTGCCGCTCACCTTCTCCAGCACGTTCTTCACCCGCACCAGGTGCGACAGGCCGTTCTCATCCTTGTCGAAGCTGTCGGCCATGAAGCTCACCGAGTCCACGTTCAGCAGGTCGATCACGAAGGGCTGGTAGTGGAAGTAGTACTCCTTGCCGTGGAAGGTGAGCTTGCCCGCCTGCACCGCGCCGCCGAAGGTGAAGTCGCGGTCCTTCTTGATGGTCACGAGCTTCTCGCTGGGGAAGATCTTCACGTCCTGCGAGTCGCTGAGGATGATGCGGGCCACACCCTTGAGCGCGAGGTCGTTGTTGAGCAGGTTGATGGTGCCGTTCACCCCGTCGTCGCTGTTGCTGTTGAACTGCAGCACATCGTAGTCGACCTTGCCGGCGCTGGCCAGCACGTGCTCGCGCAGGCGGGGCTTCACGGTCACCACCTCGTCCTCGGGGTCGTAGTCGATGTAGCCCTTGTTCGCCATGTCGATGAGCATGGGGATCACCTGGGGCTTCTGCAGGCGGGTGGCCACGGCGAAGTCGGTGGCGGTGAACACGTCGCCGGCGGTCTTCTGGTGGTCGCGCAGCCGCACCAGGGGATGCACGGCGTCCACGCCGAGCATGGCGGTGTAGCGCTTCTCCTTGAAGTAGTTGTAGCTCTCGAACGAGGCGCGCGTCTGCGAGCTGCCCTGCAGGTTGCCGAGCTGGACCACGGGATCGCCCTGCTTCCACGTGAGCACCTCGAAGTACATGTCGAGGTTGTGGTAGGTGTCGTAGAACGGCCCCTTCGACAGGCCCTCGTCCTTCTTGATGAGGCTCAGCTGCTTCTTGTCCTTCAGGAAACGCAGGCTCACGCTGGGGTGGAAGATGGAGTCCTTGTCAAGCAGGATGGCGACGGCGACGTCCTGGCTGCTCACGCGTTCGGGCTCGATGGTGTAGAGCAGGCCGTGGGTGACGATGAAGGGGCGCTTGTCGCGGTAGAAGGTGAGGTAGGCGGGCTCCTCCTTGGTGCCGTAGCCCTGCAGCTTGGCGCCCTGCATGGTGAAACCGCCCTCGAAGTCGATGCCCTCCACGATGTCGCGGATCTTCATGCGGCGGTCGTAGCTCTCGAAGCGCGGGTAGCTCGCCTCATCGGCGTCCACGTTGGCCAGCACCTTGTCGGTGATCTTGCCGAAGAGCGTCTTCTCGAAGTAGGGGTCGTTGAACTGGACGGAATCGATCTCGAAGGCCGCGCTCTTCACCTTGATGGCATAGTCGTGCGTCCACTCGGCGAAGGTGGCCTCGGGCTTCAGGCCGGCGCGCGTCCAGTCCACCCGGCCCCCCTTGCCGCGCCAGATCTCCTCCACCGGGTAGTAGGTGCCGCTCGTGTTGCGGATCACCGCGCTGTCGCCCTTGGCCAGGCACACCAGATCGAGCTTGTTGAACACCACCTTGGGCACGGTGTCGTAGGTGAAGGTGAAGATGCCGCTGCTGCTGCGCCACTGGGTGCTGGGGCTCTTGAACAGGGTGTTGTCCTTGAAGAGACCGGCGCACATCTCGACGAAGGCGGTGAAGTTCTTCTTGCGCCCGCTCTGCACCATGGCGTCGAGGCTGCGCATCCAGGTGTCGAACTCGGCGGCGGGGCGTCCGCTGTTGGCGAAGGCGGCCACGGCGGCAAGCAGGTCGCGGAAATGCGGGAAGGCCTCGTAGCGCTTCTTCAACATGAAGTTGGCCATCTCCACGACCTTGGTGCGCTGCGCCGGCGACAGGTAGGTGCCGTTCCAGGCCGGGGCGAACACCTGCTCCACGAAGGGCTTGCCCTCCTTCTTGTCGGCGGCGACGAGGAAGTTGGTGACCTCCTCCAGGAACACGGCCTGGTCGTCGGTGAACGGCTTGGTCTGCGCCTGCGCGGCCACGGCGAAGGCGAACAGCAGCAGCGCCGCGGTGGCCCGCAGCAGCAGGTGGATCAGGGAAGTGGTCTTCGGCATCCGATCAGGGCCCATTCGCCTTCGTTCAAGCGTTCCTCCACGAGCAGCCCGGCCTGCTTCGCGCTCTGCGCCATCATGTGGCGGTCGTCCACCACGAAACCGCTGAGCAGCAAGGCACCACCGGGAAGCAGCGCGTCGCGCATGGCCTCCATGTCGCGCATCAGCGTGTTCCGCTCGATGTTCGCCAAAATAGTGCCGTACCTGCGGCCCCTCAGGTCGGCCACGGTGCCCTTTTCCACAGTGATGGCGTGACAACCGTTCAGCCCCACGTTGTGCAGGGCGTTGTCGACCGCCTGGGCGTCGATGTCGATGGCCAGCACTTCCTTCGCCCCGCGCTTCTCGGCAAGCACCGCCAGCACCGCGGTGCCGCAGCCCAGGTCGCACACCGCCTGACCGTGCAGGTCGAGGCCCAGCATGGCCTGCACCATCATGCGCGTGGTGGCGTGGTGGCCCGTGCCGAAGGCCATGCGCGGTGTGATGACCAGTTCGTGCGTGAAGCCCGGCACCGACGGATGGAACTCGGCGCGGATGCGCACCTCCTTCCCCACCTCCACCGGCGTGAAGCTCCGCTCCCACTCCGCGTTCCAGTTCCTCGGCTCCACCGCACGAACCGTGTAGCTCACCGAGGCATGCGGGTCGCGCAGGGTGAGCAGCTCGGGCAGCACCTTCCGGTCGAAGCGCTCGCTCAGGATGTAGGCCTTCAGTCCGCCGGGCGTCTCCTCGAAGCTGTCATAGCCCAGCTCGCCCAGCTCGGCGGTGAGGATGTCGCGCCAAGGCTCCAGCGGAGCGATGAGGAAGTCGACCTCGGTGTAGTTCATGGCCCTGCGGATAGGTATGATGCACTGGTGGGATCCTGCGGCAGCCTGATCAGGCTTTCCGCTCCCGGGCGATGCGGATGAGCGCGGAGAATTGTGATGCATCGAGCGAGGCACCGCCGATGAGCCCACCGTTCACATCGGGGCAGGCGAAGAGCTCGGCGGCGTTGTCGGGCTTGCAGCTGCCGCCGTAGAGCACGGGCACCGAAGCAGCGCCCCGGTCGGCCAGGAGACCGCGGATGAAGGCGTGCATATCCTGGGCCTGCTGCGCGGTGGCGTTGAGGCCGGTGCCGATGGCCCACACCGGTTCGTAGGCCACGATGCAGCGCTCGAGCTCGTCGGCCGTGAGCCCGGCGAGCGCCTCGTTGAGCTGCGCCTCCACCACGTGGAAATGGCGCCCGGCCTCGCGCTCCTCGCGCCGCTCGCCGCAGCAATAGATCGGGGCGAGGCCGTGAAAGAGCAGCGTCCGCAGCTTCTCGGCCACCTGGGCGTCCGTTTCGCCGAAGTACTGGCGTCGCTCGCTGTGCCCCACGATGCAATGGGTGACGCCGAGGCTCTTGAGCATGAGCACGCTCACCTCGCCGGTGAAGGCGCCGCTGGCCGCGGCGTGGCAGTTCTGCGCCGCCACCTGGATGCCCGAACCCTTCACCGCGTTCACGGCAAGGTCCAGGAAGGGATAGGGCGGCGACACGACCACCTCCACACCGGCAGGCTGCCCGGCGTTCGCCTTCACCAATTCACTCAACAGGGCCAGGGCCTCCGCCTTGTCCTTGTGCATCTTCCAGTTACCGGCCACGATCGTTCGCATGCGCTTTCACCGCCCGCTGGTGCGCACGGTGGGAGGACAAAGATGGCCCCGGATACAGGCCTTCTGCTGTGGCCCCGGACCAAGATCCAACAAGGGATTGTGATCACTGGAGCGCCAACCTACGAACGGGCGGCCGAAGAATGGGGAGGCTTACATTTCCTCGCCTGAGACTTGGATTGTTGCCACAGACCGCAGGGTCGCGAGGCGCAGACCCTGCACGAGGTTAGGGCCTAGCGTACCTTAACTCTTACCCCAGATTCCTCAAGCTTGGCAACGAAGAACTCGGAGTCGCCGCGTAATGAAACGAGGACTCGCTGGGATACTCGGTCTTTGCGATAGCGCAGGACTAGGGTGAGGCCTCCCCGGAACACATGGGGGAAGTACTCAGCTTGCTCAACACACGCGTACGGTATTAGGACCTTACGTGATGGTAGTGAATGAGTAATCGCCAAACACTCCTTGAAGAGAACGATCTGCTTAAGTATCAAACTAGCGCCCAGTAAGGCAAGACCCAAAGCAACAATGGGCACCATCACTACACCAATCCAAATGCCCTTACCAGCGAAGATCCTCATGAAAACAACTGAAAATATCAAGAGGGATAAGCAAATGACCACGAAGGTCACCCAATCCAATCCTGACCGTGCAATGGCGCTACGATTTTGAGGTTTCATGGTTTGGGCTGCTCAAGAAAATCATCCACCGCTTCCAAGGTTGACTGATTGTCGGCTGCGCAACTGTAGGCTTCCCAGAAGTTCGGTCACTCAATACTGGAGTTGAAGACTTGATCCGGCACGCTGGTCCATGGAACAGCCAATTACTTCAACGCCCCCTTCGCTTGCTCCAGGGTGGGCACATCGTTGCAGTGCCACTGCCCGCGCACGGTGCCCTGCTGCAGCAGCACGATGCCGGGGTTGCTGCGGATCACGGTCTTGAGCACCGTGCCGTCGCAGCGGAGGTAATCGAAGGGGTTCTGGTGCGTATGCCGGAACTCCTCGATCTGCTCGTAGCCGCTGGCGGTGACGCCGTACACGTACCAGCCGTTCTTGAAGGCGGCGTCGGCCAGGGCGTTGATGGCGGGTTGACACGCGGCCGAGGCCTCGGTGATGTCCTTGCTCACCACCAGCACCACGGGGCCGGGCTCGGCCAGGATGCCCTCGGTGACATCGACCCCGTCCTTGTCGGTGAGCACGAAGTCGTGGATGGGCGGGTGGTAGCCCTCCTGCACCAGCTTGTTCTCGGTGGCCTGCCACACCCAGGTGCTGTCCTGCCAGGGGTAGTTGGCGCTGGAGAAGTCCTTTAGCTCGCCGGTCTTCATGTTCTTGTAGGTGAGCACCGTCTCGTACACATCGGGCTTCTCCCCCGGGGGCACCACCATGCCTTCGGGGATGCTCTTGCCCACGGCGAAGGGACGGTAGTCCTTCATGGGCAGGTGGTTGAGGCACCACCACATGAACACGGCACTGAGCACCGACACGAGCCCGGCGGTGGCCCACTCGCCCTTCACTCCGGCCACGGAACGCTTGATGAGCAGGTAGCCCGCCAGCCCCACCACGGTGAACCAGAGGTAGAAGCTCCAGCCGAAGACCCAGCTCCATACGCCCACCACCACCAGGCCGAGGGGCAGCAAGAGCAGGTCGTCACCTGCCGTGTTGAACGCGATGCCGGGTTTGCGCCAGCTGGCGATGAACACGGGCAGCAGGAAGATGAAGAGGATGAGGTCCTTGTAGAAGCTCTCGCGCGGGGTGAGGCTGCGGCCGATGGACCCCTTCATGGCATCGCCGAAGCAGCCGCAATCGGTGACGCAGGTCTTGTCGCGCACCTCCTCCTTGCCGTTCACCACCACGGTGTAGGTCATCTTCTCGCCGGCCTTCTGGCGCTGGTTGCACTGGTCGGTGTAGGCGGTGAGCCAGCCGAAGAAGAGGGTGAGGATGAGGGTGGCGGTGGTGGCCAGGCGCATGCGGCCGCCCACCAGGATGGCGAAGCCGAGCACGATCTCGCCGAGGCAGGCGAGCATGGCCAGCGTGAGGGCCCAGGGATCCAGCGCCGGCCAGTTGAGCGCGCTCTCGGCGAAGTACTCCTCGAGCTTGTAGCTGAAGCCGAGCGGGTCGTTGGCCTTCACCAGGCCCGAGACGATGAAGGTGGCGCCGACCAGGACGCGGCAGAGGAAGAGCAGGTAGCGCATGGTATGCAGGGTGGTGGCCGAAGATAGAGGCAGCCGTTCGGCCCCTTCCCCGTCTTTAGCACGGAATTAACAAGTGCATCCTGTCAACAAGACGACCGGTAAATTGGTGGTCCACCCCTTCCCGATCATGAAGATCCTGCTTCCGCTCATGCTGCTGCTGGTGCCCGTGGTGGCGCCAGCCCAGACCTATCTCCTGGAGCACGGCTCACCCGGGCGGGTCGAGCGTGGACAGACCATCCACCGTACGCCCACCGGCGAGCTGTATGTGGGGGGCTCGGTGGGCGACAGCGCCCTGGTGCAGCGCATCGGCGCCAACGGTGAGGTGCTGTGGTCGAGGGCCTTCAAGCCGAGCACCACCTACCCGTGCCTGGTGATGCACCTGAACAGCACACCGGACGGGTTCCTCATCGGCTGCGGCAACGGCATGTCCACTGGTAGTGTGGCCCTGCGCGACGGGTTCCACTTCAAGATCGACCCGCTGGGCAACGTGCTGTGGGTACGGGGGTGGGTCGACACGCGGCCCGTGTACTCCAAACGCATCGTGCCCATGTCCGCCAACAGCTACCTGCTCTTCGCCGATGTGTACGACCTGGGCTCATCCACCTTCGCCGACGTGTTCACCGCGCAGATCGATGCGGCCACCGGTGATGTGACCGCGCATTCCGACCTCTACGACCTGTATGCGCCAGTGCCCTACATCGACGATATCGCGAGCACGGCCGAACTGAGCGGTGCGCATTACGCCACCGGACGCATCTTCACCAACGGCGCGTCCGTCTCGACCTGCCGGGTCTACGTGAGCCGGTACGACAGCCTCGGCGCGCTCGCGTGGACCCGCTACCTGTTCTACCCGAACAGCGCCGACCGCAGGATGTACGGATCGGACATCATCGCGCACGACGACTCGCTGACCATCGCCTTCTTCGGCAACATCACCGGGTCGAGCGGCGTGTACAGGGTGGGGGTGGCCCGCCTCGACACGGCGGGCAACGTGGCCTGGGGGCGGGTATACGACTTCGCTACCCAAACCTCCGAGTATGCCTCCAGCATCGTGGCCACGGCCAATGGCTACCTGGTTAGCGGTTATGGCTTCGATACCGGGCCTAAGGACTTCTTTCTGCTGGAGGTGTCGCGCGAAGGCACGCTCCTGTGGGCGCGCTCGTATGGGAACAACATCGTGGAGGAAGGTCTGGCCTACCATTATGCGCCCAACATGCTCATCGACGGCAATGAGCTGATGATGGTGGGCCGCCGCAAGTACACGAACGACGAGAACGAGCTCCTCATCCGGCTGGCGCCGGACGGCACCATAGGCTGTGCCGCCACGCCGTTGAGCCCGTTCAACACCACTGTGCTGCCCACCACCTCCTACCCCTCCACCTGGTCCACATCGCCCTTGACCATCGCACTGGGCAGCACCCAGCCTTCGGCCGGTTCCAGCATCACCGAGGCCTGCGCTGCCGTAACGGTCGACCTGGGCCCCGACACCACCAGCTGCGACCCGCTGCTGCTCGACGCCGGCAACCCGGGCGCCAGCTACCTGTGGAGCGATGGCAGCACCGGCCAGACACTTCAGGCCGACACCGGCACCTACTGGGTGCAGGTGACCGTGGACTGCTGCACGCGCACGGACACCATCCACATCGGCGGCGGCGATCCACCGGTGGCGGGCTTCACCTGGACGCAGGACCCGCCGGGATCCACCACGGTGGCACTGACCGATACCAGCGCCAACGCCAACTGGAACACCTGGCTGCTGGGAAGCTCCATCGCCTCGGCCGACTCCCTTGCGTACGACTTCGGCGAGTACGGACACTATGTGGTGGGCCTGATCGTCGGCAACGACTGCGGAACCGACACGGTGTGGCAGCAGGTGGACGTGTTCCCGGCCATGGGTGTTCCGCAGGTGATGGGGCACCGGCTCACCTGCATCCCTGAGGCCGGGGGCATCCTGGTGATGTTGCCGGGCCAGGGCACATGGCATCTTGACGTGTACAACGGCAATGGCCTGCTCGTGCAGCGGCACACCGGAAGCAACGGTCGAGCGCATGTACCAATGGCCGATCACGCCGCCGGTATCTACTTCCTGGTGGCCAGCAACGGCCAAGGCATCGCTGTGGGTCGCACCTATCACCGTCCCTGAACCATGATCGAACGGATGGACATTATCAGGAACCTCTGCGGCATCGCGACCCTGCTGATCACCTGGGGCGCGAACGCCCAATCGTTCTATCGGCAGATCGGCGATCCCGGACGCCTGGAACGCGGCCACGCCATGCACCGCGCGGCGGGTGGAGAACTCTTCATTGGTGGAACCCTCGGCGACAGTGCCTTCGTGCAACGCATCGACACCTTGGGGCAGGTGCTCTGGACCCGGGCCTTCAAGCCGGGCAACCTGGAGGCGATCGTATGGCACCTCACCACCACCACCGACGGTCACCTCATCGGCTGCGGCAGCGGCATCACCTACGTGACGCCGCACCGGTACGACGATGCGTTCCACTTCAAGCTGGACCTGAACGGCAACCTGGTATGGCTGCGGATGACCGACCACACCGAACCGCTCTTCGCCCGAAGGATCATCCCGCTGCCGAACGGTGAGTACCTGCTGTTCGGTGGTGCCTACCCGCTGGGCAACAGCACGTGGGCGGATCTGCTCACCGCCCGGATCGATCCGCTCACCGGCGACATCCTGTGGCTCTCCCCCAAGATCAACCAATACACCCCCCTGCCCTACATCGATGACCTCGGCGGGGCCACCACGCTCGGCAACGGTCATTATGCCACGGGCTATCTGTACACGGACGGAAGTTCGGTGAGCACCTGCCGGGTGGCCCTCGCGCACTACGACATGCTGGGCTCGCACCTCTGGTCGAAGTACCTCTTCTTCTCGAACAACGTGGCGGCCAACATGTACGGCAGCGACGTCATCGCCCATGACGACTCGCTCACCCTGTCGTTCTTCGGGAACCCGAGCGGGGGCAGCGTCAACTACAGGGCCGGCCTGGCACGACTGGACAGCAATGGCACCATCGCCTGGGCCCGTATGTACGATATCGCCGGATCCAACATCGAGATGACCACCACGGTGGCGGCCACGGCACAGGGCTACCTGCTGGTGGGCGCCACCATCGGCGGCGGTGATCGCGGCCTCTTCGCCATGGAGGTGTCCCGCGGGGGCACGCTGCTCTGGGCCCGCAGCTATGGCGCACTGTCCAACGAGGAAGGCCCGATCAGCATCGCTCCCAACCTGGTGTTGGAGGACGACCACTTCTGGCTGGCCGGACGATCGCTGGACAGCCTCAACAACGAGGACCTGGTGCTCCTGCGGGCCGAGGCCGACGGTACCATTCCGTGCCATGCGACCAACGACCTGGTCGTCACCACAGCAAGCGTTCCGCCTGTGGCCTACGACATGCAACCCATCTACACGCCGGTCAGCTTCACGCTGCTGCCCACTGCGGGCGCTGGCGTTTCCGGCATCACGGATGCTTGTGCCACCGCGGTCGACCTGGGCCCCGACACCACTAGCTGCGACCCGGTGCTGCTCGACGCCGGCAACCCGGGCGCCAGCTACCTGTGGAGCGATGGCAGCACCGGCCAGACCCTGCTGGGCGACACCGGCACCTACTGGGTGCAGGTGACCGTGGCCTGCTGCACCCGCACGGACACCATCCACATCGGGGGCGGCGATCCGCCGGTGGCGGACTTCACCTGGGCACAGGACCCGCCGGGTTCCACCACGGTGGTGCTGACCGATACGAGCGCCAACGCCGACTGGAACACCTGGCTGCTCGGCAGCTCCATCGCCTCGGGCGACTCGATCACGCATGACTTCGGCGAGTACGGCCACTATGTGGTGGGCCTGATCGTGGGCAACGACTGCGGTACGGACACGGTGTGGCAGCAGGTGGATGTGTTCCCGGCCACGGGCATCACTTCCCTTGCTGCCACGAACGGGCTCACCTGTGCGGTGATCGGCGACCAGCTGGTGGTGGCGATGCCCGGTGTTGGTCCTTGGGAGATCCGCGTGTTCGATGCGCAGGGCGCGCTGCTGGCCGCCTCCCGTACCACAGGTGATCGGTCCACGCTGCCGATCCGCGGTGCCGCATCCGGTGTGCTGACCATTGAAGCGCTCAGCGAAGGGCGGCGCTTGGTGGGGCGTGCGGCCGTGCTCCGGTAGGGCCCTAAAGCACCGCGGCCACCAACACCCGTAGGTGCCGGCGGCCGTGGTTCCCATCAACCCAACTTGTCAGCGTCGTTCGTCAGTCCGCTCTTCGCGGGGGGCGGCGGCGCTCGCCTGTGCGGTCATCAGGCGTTGATACTCGTTCATGAGGCCCTCCACCTGGGGGCGCAGCGTGCGGTCGTAATCGGTATCCCAGCTCACCAACCCGGTGGCCGGCTCGAAGGAGGCCCGTCCCATGGGCATGTCGAAGAGGCTGAGGTCCATGGCCGTGGTGCGCTCCAGCATGGTCATCTCCACCTCCAGCTCCTTGCGGCGTTCGTCGCCCACCCATTCCATGCCGTGCGTGTCCACGGTGAAGCACTTGGTGACAAGGCCGGGACCGCTGAAGCGAAGCACGTATGCGTGGTTGTTCTCCAACTCCACGGCGTAGTGGCCCATGGCACCGGTCTCCGCGGTGGACACCTTCGCCCCGTCCTTGTACACACGCACGAGCACATGCTCCATGGTCTGCCCGGTGAGGTAGTCGGTGACCACCCCCTTCACCTTCAGGCTGAACGCGGCCGCCGGCAGCTGCAGGCCGACCAACACCGCGACGATCAAGGCTTTTCGCATCGGCGGCAAACGTATCCCCGCGCCGATCGTGATCAAAGCGTCCGGAGGGCTTTCCTGCGACGATCGATCAACAGGTCGATGTGAATAGCATTATCCGCTTCGTTCCGGGTTCCGCATCTTCGCAGCAACCTTGCTGTCATGCTCCGCGGCCTTCTGCTCGTTCCGGTCTCCCTGTTCACCCTGGTGTGCCTAGCCCAGGACACCACCACCAAGGCCCCGGCCTGGACCACGTGGAAGGGCGAAGGCGTGGCCCTCTCCCATCCCACAGCATGGACGGTGGACGTTGATCGCGACAAGGGCATGGTGGTGGGTTTCCTGAGCCCGTTGGACAGCGGGGACGTGTTCCGCGAGAATGTGAACCTGCTGGTACAGCCCACCGGCGACATGGACCTGCCCGCCTACATCGCCCTTACCGAGCAACAGGTGCGTGATGTGAAAGGAGCATTGATCCACTCGGCCACGCAACGCAACAGCACCGGCGAATACCACACCTTCGAATACACCGCCACCTTGAACGACCTGCCGCTGCATTTCAAGCAGGAGGTGCGGCTGCGTGGTGGTCGCGCCTATCTGGTCACGTTCACGTCCCATCGCGATGCCTGGGACGACACCCTCTACATCGCAGAGGCGATCCTGGGTTCCTTCAAGTGGCTGGAACAGTAAGGCGCTAGGCCCCCTCCTCCAGGCGTATCATCGCGAACACGCCGTAGTTCACGATATCGAGGAAGTTCGCATCGATGCCCTCGCTCACCAGCGTGGCGCCGGCGTTGTCCTCGATCTGCTTGATGCGCAGCAGTTTCATGAGGATGAGGTCCACCAGCGAGCTCACGCGCATGCTGCGCCAGGCCTCGCCGTAGTCGTGGTTCTTGCGCTGCATGAGGTCGCGCGCCTGCTGCATGGCGGCCTGCACCTTTTCCGAGGCGGCTGTGGCATCGAGGTCGGGCGCGTCCACCACCCCCAGTTCCAGCTGAACAAGGGCCATGGCCGCGTAGTTGATGATGCCAATGAGCTCCGGACGCACCCCTTCGCCCACCTTGCTCACCCCCACCGTCTGCAGCGTGCGGATGCGCTGGGCCTTGATGAGGATCTGGTCCGTGAGGGAGGGTACGCGCAGGATGCGCCAGGCCGTGCCATAGTCGTGCGCCTTCTTGGAGAAGAGCGCCATGCACTCGGCGATCACTGCATCGTATTGCTCCAGGGTCCGTTCCATGCGAACGCAAAGGAACGACCTCAACGCGGAACGCTGGCGGCGATCACCGGCTCGATCCGTTCGACGAAGTCGAGGCCCAGGGCACCGCGCCGATGGCAGCATCGCAGGCTGTCGAGCGTCGTGAGCTGCTCCTTGATCGCGCGGTCCATCTCCAGACGTTCACGTTCGCCATCGACCTCCACGCGCACCTGGATGCCCTTGCGTCCATCCCACACCTCCACCACCGGCCACACGTCGCAATGCTCCTCGCCTTGCGGCAAGGACCGGTTGACGAACGAAGCGGCGGCCACGCACAGCAAGGGAAGGGCGAACCACCAGACCCCGCCGTTCCAGAACAGGACCTGGGGGCGCGTGCGGAGCATCGCGGGTGTGCGGCCCCTGGCAACAAGGGCCGCGATGGCCAGGCCAAGCAGCACACCACCGCCCACCAGTCGCCACACACGCAGGGTGTTCTCGAGGCCTACCGACCATTCGGCCACCAGCGCCGACCCGGCAAGCAAGGCAACGCCCAGGGGCACCCAGGCATGCAGCCGCGCGCGTGCATCCGGCCGTGAAGCGTGATCGACCGCGTCGGTCGCGACGTCCTCTTCCTCCTCCTGCATGTCCTCCTCGTGCATCGCCACCTCCATGTCGTGGAGCTCTGCACCTACATCCGGATCCGTCCTTCCATCGGTGCCCAATAGCAGACCTAGCGCCAGCCGCCCCCCGGAGACCAGCGCGGCCAGGAGGCCGAAGAAGGCGAGGAAACGCAAGGGGCCGGCCACGGAGGCCAGGTCGATGATCAGCGCGATGGAACCTGCCAGGAATGCCGCCAGGACCGCAAGCCGTGCCCGCATGGCCAGCTTGCGCACCAGCCGGTCGAGCAGCACGTACAGCGCCCAGGCCAGCGCGAACGCCGCTGCCACGAGCCACTTGTTGGCATGGGACCGCTCCTCGGCGATGCGATCGAACACTTCGGCCGTACAGCGTTCCACGGTAGTGGGTCGGTCCTCCGGATGCCGGGCAAGGTGATCCTCCGCGATCGCCTTCCATCGCTCCGCGAGCGCATCGGCACCAGCCGTGTCCCACAGTACCGCCTCCTTCTCCTCGTTCCACGCGAAGCTGGCCGCAGGCGCTGCAAGGATTGCGCTATCCACCCCTTCCATGGGCGGGAACAGCCGAATGTGCAGTTCGTTCACGAGGGCATCGTTCCACTCCCTGGGGACCGCCATGGCGTCGAAGACCACATAACGCCCGTTCCGACCGTCGGCCGCGAACCGGATCACAACGCGCTGACCTGCCCGCACGTCGAAGCTATAGAAGCCGTCGATGCGTGTGACCTGTTGCTTCGAAGCGGTGCCTGCCCCCTCCAGCGTAACGATGGCACCGCGCAGTGGCAGACCAGTGATGCCATCACGCACAAAGCCCGCCACCTCGACCGCCTCACATGTGGATGCGTACACGAGCAGGAATGCGAACAGGAAATGCCGTAACCGGAGCATTGTGCGAATTTCGCGTTCCGCACCATGGACACCCTCACCCTGCGCATCAAGGACCGCCTCGTGGAGCTGCATGCACCGCTGGTGATGGGCATCCTCAACGCCACACCCGATTCCTTCCATGGCGCGAGCAGGGTGGATGTGGACGTCGCGTTGCGGCTGGCGGAACGAATGCTGGCCGGGGGTGCCTCGGTGCTCGACATCGGCGGCGCCAGTTCACGCCCCGGCTCGAGCGAAGTGGATGCCTCGGAAGAGCTGCGGCGCGTGGTACCGGTGATCGCTGCGGTGCATGCCCGCTTTCCCGACGCGCTCATCAGCGTGGACACCTGGCGCGCGGTGGTGGCGCGTGCGGCCGTGGAGGCCGGCGCGGGGTTGGTGAACGACATCGGTGCGGGGCTCCTGGACACGGACATGCTGCGCACCGTGGCGGCGCTCGGCGTACCGTACATCGCCATGCACATGCAGGGCACGCCGGCGACCATGCAACAGGCGCCCCATTACACTGATGTGGCCGTGGAGGTGACCCGGTTCCTCAGCGAACGCCTCAACGCCTGCCGTGCGGCGGGCATCGCCGATGTATGGCTCGACCCGGGCTTCGGCTTCGGCAAGACCACGGACCACAACTACGCCCTGCTAAGTGAGCTGCCGCGCATCGCAGCGCTGGGCGCGCCGGTGCTGGTGGGCGTTTCGCGCAAGCGCATGATCAACGAGGTGCTCGGCATCACCGCGGCCGATGCGCTCAACGGCACCACCGTGCTCAACACCGTCGCCCTGCTGAACGGGGCGGCCGTGCTGCGCGTGCACGATGTGAAGGAGGCGGCCGAGGCCGTGAGGCTCGTGGAACGCCTTCGGCACTAAGGGCAACCGCCCGCCACCCGCAGGCTGTCGTGCCGGCGCATGGCATCGGCGATCCTGCTCCGCACCGACTCCGTGTAGCCGATGTCCCAGCTGACCGTGCTGTCGGCCGGCTCGTACCGCGCCTTGCCGATGGGCTCCTCCAGGGCGCTCACGTCGAGGCAGGGGTAGGCCTGGAACAGGGTCACGTCGATGCTCATGCCATGCCCGCCGTACCGCTCCGGAACGGGGATCCCGTTGAGGTCGATGGTGACGTTCTTCGTGACCATGCCGCCCTGCATGTAGTAGAGGCGGTACACAGCGTCATAGTCCAGGTGGATCTCGTACCGGCCCGCGCTGTCGGTCACCAGCTGGGCCACTTTCACGCCATCGCGCTGGACAACGATCCAGGCGCCTTCCAGGGGAGCGCGATCGGCCAGCCGCTTCACCTGGCCATACACGAGCACATCATCCTTCAACTCCTGGGCGAAGGAGGATACAGGGGCCGTCAACAGGGCCAACAGGACGATCAGCATCCTCATGGCTCCTGCGGAAGGGCGTCCAGCGGCGCGGCCTTGGTGGTATCGGCATCGGGCCGTTCGAAGGTCCGCTTCACCGGTCTGCGTCCTGCGCGCCGCTTGTAGTAGCCGCTGTAGGTCTTCTCGTACTCGTCCATCGCATGCGCCAGCTTGGGGCGCAGCTGCTCGGTGTACTCCACATCCCAGCTCAGGTTGCGCACGCTCTGCTTGTACGAGGCCTCGCCCAGGGGCTGGTCGAACGGGCTGAAGTCGAAACCCTCGATCCATGGGAACAGGGCGATCTGCACGTCCATCTCGTAGAACGGGACATCCGGATAGGGTGGCACCTCCTCCGTGTCGACGTTCACGTGCTTGGTGACCAGGCCTTCGGCGCTATACCACACTGAATAGCGCCATCCGCGGTCGAGCTCAAGGCTGTATCGTCCATCACCGCGTGTCACCACTTCCGCCTCCACCTTCCCCGCCTTGAGCAGGCGCACGAGCGCCCCCTTGATCGGATCGCCGGAGAAGTGATCGGTGACCACCCCGCTCAGTTTCACATAGAACCGTTGCGGCACCTTCTGTCCCTGCACTGCCGCATGCAGGAGGAAGGCCAGGGCGGCGAGGAGCAGGGGGCGCAGCGCGGAGCGCATACGCCAAAGTTCGTGAAAGAGTGGCCCGCGCCGTGCGACCTTCGCACCGAACCGACGACGCATGACCCGGATCCCCTCCCTTCGCGCGACCGAGAACTTCCACATCGTGCTCTGGCTCTTCAAGGACCTGTGCTGGGTGCAGGACCTGCGCCTGTTGGGCACCCTGCTCATCGTGCCCACGGTGCTCATGGCCATCTGGATCGCCTGGCGCAGCCGCGACGAGATCGGCGAGCTGCTGCACAGCCTGGCCGTGGTGTTCTGGATCCTGGCCAACTCCACCTGGATGCTGGGCGAGTTCTTCGCCAACGACACCACACGGCCGCTGGCCACGGTCTTCTTCGCGTTGGGGCTGGGCTGCGTGGCCTGGTACTACGGCATCGTGCGTCCGCGCCGCGGCCGGGGAAGTGCCGCCTGAACGCCGGTTATCTTCGCGCCCCGCATGCCCACCCCCATCGAGAAGTACCGGAGGCGCGCCAGGCGCACCCTGCGGATCACCATCGTCTGGGTGGCCGCGGGGCTGGTGGCCGCGGTGCTGGAGAACAACGTGCTCACCGCGAACGGGCTGCACCTGCCCCTGGAGGACGAGGTGAACGCGTACTTCTGGCGCGGGCTTTTCGGTGGCCTTTTCGGCGGTGGCATCTACATCTTCCTGCTCCGCGACCGACTGCGGGTCCTCCCCTTCCTGCAGGCCTTCGCCATCATGGCCGGCCTGGTGCTTCCCGTGGTGGTCTTCACGCACGCCGTGCTCCCTGCGCTCTCCGTCGGCGGCGATGTGGCCCAGGGGATCGCGCAGCGCGCCTTCTCCCTCACCCAGCTCGGGCAGTTCCTCTACTACACCCTGATGATGGGCGGCACCATGCTGATGGTGCGTTTGAACGACCAGTACGGCAGCGGCGGCGTGGGCTTCCTCCTGGGCCGTTACTACAAGCCGCGCCAGGAGCTCCGCATCTTCATGTTCCTCGACATGCGCTCCAGCACCACCATCGCCGAACGCATCGGGCACGTGCGCTACTTCGAGCTGCTCAACGACGTGGTCTCCGACATCACCGACCCGGTGGTGTACTCGGAGGGTGAGGTGTACCAGTACGTGGGCGATGAGGTGAGCGTGAGCTGGCCGCTGCACAAGGGGATCCGCCAGCAGCGCTGCATCCGCTGCTTCTTCGACATCCGCCGCAAGCTCGGACAGCGCGCGGCCTACTACCAGGAGCGCTACGGCCTCGTGCCCCAGTTCAAGGCAGGATTCCATTATGGGGAGGTCACCACGGGCGAAGTGGGCCTGGTGAAGAAGGAGACCATCTTCTCCGGCGACGTGGTGAACACCGCCGCCCGCATCCAGAACAGCTGCAACGACCACGGGGTCGACAACCTGGTGAGCAAGGACCTACTCGACCTGCTGCGCCTGCCCGAGCACCTGTATACCACGCGCCACATCGGCGAGATCCCGCTGAAAGGGAAACGGAACGAGGTGAGCCTGTGGACGATCGGGCTCAAGGGCGAGGACCGCGCCGCTCAGAATTCGTAGGTACGACCGCGCCACCAACAGCGCACCACGCCATCGGTGCCGGTCCACACGACCACCTCGCCCCACACCTCGAACCGGTCGGTGGCCATGCCCTTGGCGAGCTCGGTCCGCTCGCCGGCACGCCATTGACGGACCCCTCTGTCCAGGTCGAGGTAGGTGATGGTGCCATCGCGCACCTCCCAACGCTCCGGCACGTAAGGTTCGAGCTCCACCAGCCGTCCATCGTGCTCCACCCAGGTCCTTCCGGCATCCACCACCACGAGCAGGCTGTCGCGCACCCAATGCTCGGTCGGTGCATGATCGAGGAGCGGTAGTACCCGACCATCCCGGTACACTTTCAGCGAACCGCCCGCCGAGACATAGGCCACCAGTCCATCGCCGGCCTTGAAGGCCTGCGGGCGCATGGGCTCAAGGTCGTGCCGTTGCCCCCGGTCCCACACGCGGAACGTTGCGCGGCGATCGTCCCAATAGGCCACCAGGTCGCCGCCGGGCTCTGCGAGCGCCATGTTGGTGCTGTCGAAGAGCACCTGCTTCATGCCCCGATGGAAGAGGATGACCTTCTCCGCAGCGGGGTCGTGGTACACCAAGGTGTTGCTCCCCTGTGCCCATGGTGCCTTCGCTCCGGTGCTGTCGAGCCCGGTCACATCCATCAACCGGTCCTTCCACCATGCACGCAAAGCCCTATCAGTCCGGTCGTGGAACGCGAGCATGCTGTCCGTCACCGTCATGGCGCCCACGTCCGACGTCAGTGTGACAGGCTCGCCCCTGTGGAGCACCTTCAATGCGCCTTCATTCCGCCAGGCCTGCGCATCGCCATGGCCCACCAGCTGGATCGCAGGCCCCTCGTCCAGGTGCCGCACCTGTCCCTGCTCCGCGGCGTGCAGCACGTTCGCGGGGTCAACGAAGAGCACCACGTCACGGGCCATGGCCAGCTGCCGGGGCTCACGCGGATCCACCTCGAGGAAGCGTCCCGCATCGAAGAGCATGAGGCGCCCGCCGGGGGTGGTGAACGGCGCCGGCGCCTGACCTGCCGCCGAGAGGGCGATGAGCAGCGTCGATGCGGCCAATGACCGGTGCATGGCACGAAACTACGATCAGGCCTTGGCCACGCGCTCCACGCTGTGCACACGCACCTCGCGCTTGCGGCCTTTCACGGGCATGGTACGCTCGGCCCCGAATCGGAAACGCTCGCGCGAGGCGGTGAACCGGGCGTACATCTCGGCGCTCACCACCAGGTCCTCCTTCAGGTCCTTGCACACGCCGAGCATCCGCGACACGCTGTTCATCACGTCCCCGTTGAAGTCAACGGCCCGCTTGATGTGGCCGATCTGCGCCACGATCACGCGCCCACCGTGCAGGGCACCGCGGAACTGGGGCACCGCACCGAACTCCTGCTGGAGCTCCTCCGCATGGGCGGCGATGCGTTCGGTGATGTCGAAATAGAGGTCGAGGCAGTTGCCCTGCGACAAGCCCACTTCCATCGGCCAGGTGAAGATCACCTCGTCGCCCACGTACTTGTGGATCTCGGCCTCGTTCCGGAGCAGGGCATCGGTCATCAGCGAGTAGGTGGTGTTGAGGAAGCGGAAGTAGCGCAGGTCGCCCATGCGCTCCGCGAGGGCCGTGCTTCCCACCAGGTCCATGGACAGCACGATGCGTTGCTCGGCGAGCGGCCGCTCGTAGCGCCCCAGCACGATGCCCAGGAAGAGGCGGCGCCCGATGAGCTCCTCCACCTGCACGATGAGGATGGCCACGCTGGTGACCACCGCCACCCGCAGGATCAAGCGGTAGAACTGAGACATGGCGAGCATCTCCGACGGGGTGAACGCACCTTCGGAGCGCAGCGGCAGGTTCTGCTCCCGATCGAACGCGAAGGCAAGGGCCACCAGGGCGATGGTGAGCGCGTTCACCGCGAGCGCCTTGCCCAAGAACTGCAGCGGAACGGCCAGCGACCGGTAGCGACGCCCGAACAGGAACTCCTCGAGCACGCCGGTCCACAGGCCCAGCAAGGCCCAGGCGCCGAGCCAGCCGCGCACCGCATCACCGCTGAACAGCGTGAGCACCCAGGCCACGGCGACCGTGACCAGGGTGTACTTGAGCACCTTGCGGAGCTTGTACCGGGTGATGGAGGAGAGCGCCATGGAAAAGGGGCGCGAAGGTACGGGGGCTGTTCGGCCTACTTTGCGGCATGGCCCATTGGTCGCAGCGTCTGCTCAGCCACCTCCACCCCATCCCCATCGCCGAGGGCATGGGCTTGCACGGTCCCTTGGAGCTGACATTGGAGCGAGGCCGCTACGTGGTGAACAGCCCCAACGCCAACCAGAGCCAGGGAAGCCTGCACCGCATCATGCGCGTGGCGCTGCGAACTGCCATGGCCGGGGGACCATTGCCGCAACACGTGGTGGTCCTGGGGCTGGGCGCCGGCAGCGCGGTCGACGTGCTCCGCGACGAGCTCGGGCACCACGGCCCGATCACCGGTGTGGAACGCGAGCCGCTGATGTTGCGCTGGGGCCGGGAGCATTTCGGGCTGGGAAGGCACCGTGACCTCACGGTCGTGGAGGCCGATGCGGAGGCCTGGCTCGCTTCGGCCCCGCCGCCCGCCGACCTGGTGGTGGTGGACCTCTTCGAGGACGACCGTGTACCTGCTTGGCTGGGGGCGCGTTCCGCGCTCGACCTCTTGCGTTCGGCCACCCGTTCGGGCGGGTCCCTGGTGTTCAACACCATGCCTTTGGCAGGTGCCCAAGAGGAGCTTGTGGACCGCATCGAACGGGGCCTCAGGGAACGATTCGACCGGTTGGAGCGTCTAGTGTTGGAAGGAACCAACGCGGTGTTCATCGCCCGGTGAAGATCCCCTAACGATAACCTGCTCTGCCATAGGCGGTTCGGTGCGATCTTTGCACGCACTGCGCCGATCGACCGCATGCCCCTGCGCACCGATACCTTCTTCACCTGGAGGAAGCTCCTGATCCTGCCCCTGTTGGGGTGGGCCAGCGGCATCACGGCCCAATCGGGCTGTTCCATCAGCGTCGGGCCGGACGTGACGATCTGCCAAGGCCAGACCACCACCCTGTTCGGCCCTCCCGGCTGGTCGAACTACCTCTGGAGCACCGGCGCCGCGACCCAGAACATCACCGTGGGCACCGCGGGCAGCTACTGGTGCGAAGTGGGCTATCCGAGCGGGCAGCTGGTGACCAACGGCAACTTCGACGCCGGCAACACCGGGTTCACCACCCAGTTCAACTACAACAACAACCTGCAGGTCGACGGCTCCTATTTCATCGGGTTCAACGCTGGGACCTATCACCCCTTCTTCGTGGGTTGGGGGGCGGGGCTGTTCCTGATGGTGAACGGGGGTGTCGCCCAGAGCGGCTGGGACATCTGGTGCCAGACCGTGCCCGTGTGCCCCGGCCAGACCTACACCCTGGGCTTCGACCTGGCCTCGCTGGTGTCCCAGAACCCGCCCCGCGTGCGGTGGCGCATCAACGGGGTGCTCACGGGCCCCACCTTCATCCCGCCCGCCGGCCCCAATGTGTGGATCAACTGCCTCACCAACTGGACCGCCCCGCCGGGCGTGACCAGCGCGAACATCTGCCTGGAGCTCACCTCCAGCTTCGCCGTGGGCAACGACCTCGGCATCGACAACATCAGCATGAGCGGCAACGTGGTACTGCGCGATACCCTCCAGGTGAACGTGACCCCGCTGCCCCCGGTGAACCTTGGGCCCGACCAGGTGCTGTGCGCCGGAACACCCGTGGTGCTGGATGCCACCGTGCCCGGCGGCACCTACCTCTGGCAGGACGGCAGCACCAACCCCACCTACAACGTCTCCGGCTCGGGCAACTACAGTGTTACGGTCACGGCGAACAACTGCAACGCCAGCGATGCCGCGCTGATCACCTTCAACCCCTACCCGGTCGTCAACCTCGGCAACGACACCACCATCTGCGCAGGACAATCGGTGGTCCTTTCCGTGCCCAACATCCCCGGCAGCGCCTTCCTGTGGCAGGATGGATCGACCGGCCCCTCGCTCACCGCCAGCACCAGCGGGCTCTATTCCGTGTCCGTGACCCGCAACGGCTGCACGACCACCGATGTGATCAACGTGACGGTGAACCCCTTGCCCGTGATCGACCTGGGCAACGACACCGCCGTCTGCGCCGGACAGCCCGTAGTGCTCGACGCCACGGTGCCCGGTGCCACCTACCTCTGGCAGGACGGCAGCACCAACCCCACCCTCAACGCCAACGCCACGGGCAACTACACGGTCACCGCCACCCTCAACGGATGCAGCGTCACGGATGCCATCAACGTGACGGTGGACCCGTTGCCCACCGTGGACCTCGGCAACGACACCACCCTCTGTGCGGGGCAACCGTTGGTGCTCGACGCCACCTACCCCGGTGCCACCTACCTCTGGCAGAACGGAAGCTCCACGCCCACCTTCAATGCGGCGGCAGGTGGCAGCTTCAGCGTGACCGTCGACCTCAACGGCTGCACCGCCACCGATGCGATCAGTGTTTCGGTGAACCCGTTGCCCGTGGTGGACCTGGGCAATGACACGGCCATCTGTGCCGGACAGCCGCTGGTGCTCGACGCTACCGTGCCTGGGGCCACTTACCTCTGGCAGGACGGCAGCATCAACCCCACCCTCAACGCCTATACCACCGGCAACTACACGGTCACCGCCACGCTCAACGGGTGCAGCGCCAGCGATGCCATCAGCGTAACGGTGGACCCGCTGCCCACGGTGGAGCTTGGCAACGACACCACGATCTGCGCCGGACAGCCGCTGGTATTGGATGCCACCTACCCGGGCGCCACCTACCTCTGGCAGAACGGCAGCACCACACCGACGTTCAATGCGGGGGCAGGTGGCGGTTTCAGCGTGACCGTCGACCTCAACGGATGCACCGCCACCGATGGGATCAACGTGTCGGTGAACCCGTTGCCCGTGGTGGAACTGGGCAATGACACGTCGATCTGCGCCGGACAGCCGCTACAGCTCGACGCCACCGTGCCTGGGGCCACCTACCTCTGGCAGGACGGCAGCACCAACCCCACCCTCAACGCCAGCGCCACGGGCAACTACAGCGTCACCGCAACGCTCAACGGGTGCATCACCTCCGATGCCATCAACGTAACGGTGGCCCCCCTGCCCACCGTGGACCTGGGCAACGACACCACCCTCTGTGCGGGACAGCCATTGGTGCTTGATGCCACCTACCCCGGCGCCACCTACCTCTGGCAGAACGGGAGCGCCGCATCCACGATCAATGCGGCGTCCGGTGGCAACTTCAGCGTGACCGTCGATCTCAATGGATGCACCGCCACCGATGCGATCAACGTGGCGGTGAACCCACTGCCCGTGGTGGACCTGGGCAACGACACCATCGTGTGCCCGGGCGTCGCTGTCACCTTCCAAGCGACCACACCAGGCGCCAGCTACCTCTGGCAGGACGGATCCTCGGCGTCCTCCTTCACCACCGCGGCCCCGGGCAACGTGAGCGTGGTGGTGACGGTAGGCGGATGCTCGGCCTCCGATGCGGTGACCCTCTCGAACTTCAACCTGCAGTCGGTGAACCTGGGGCCCGATGTCGTCGCGTGCGCCGGCACACCGGTGCCGCTCGGCGTCACCGTGCCTGGTGCCACCTACCTCTGGAACACCGGCGCCACCACCAGCAGCATCAACGCCAGCACCTCCGGTACCTACTGGCAGCGCACCACATTGAACGGCTGCCAGGTGAGCGACACCGTCCTGGTGACCTTCACCCCGCTGCCCGTGGTGGACCTGGGCAATGACACCACCGTATGTCCGGGCGATCAGGTGTTGTTGGATGCGACCACGGCGGGTGCGAGCTACCTGTGGAGCTCCGGGGCCGCGACACCGACCCTGAGCGCAGGGGCCGGCAACTGGAGCGTGCAGGTCACCGTGAACGGCTGCACGGGTACCGATGCCATCACCATCGGCACGCTCACGCCGCCGGTGGTCTCGCTGGGGAACGACACCACGCTTTGTCCGGGGGCCTCGCTGACCTTGAGCGCCGCCTATCCTGGTGCGAGCCAGCTCTGGCAGAACGGCGCCACCACGCCCACCTTCACCGTGACCGCAGCGGGCACGTACAGCGTCACCGTCACCGCAGCGAACACGTGCACGGCCGCGGACGCCATCAACGTGGCCTATGCCTCTCCCGTACCCGTGGACCTCGGCAACGACACCACCATCTGCGCAGGCTCCACCCTTGTGCTGAACGCCACCACACCCGCCGCAACGTACGTGTGGAGCACCGGGGCCTCCACGCCCACCCTGACCGTTAGCGCGGCCGGCAACTACACGGTGAGCGTGCTGCAGGGCGCCTGTACGGTGAGCGACGCCATCGTGGTTGCTGTCGCCGCGGCACCTGTCGTTGCGCTGGGTAATGATACCACGCTCTGCCCGGGCGCCGCGCTGGTGCTTGATGCGACCACGGCGGGGGCCGACTACCTGTGGCAGGACGGCAGCACGACGCCCACCATCACCGCGGCGGCCACCGGCACGTACAGTGTTACCGTGACAGATGCGAACGGATGCACGGGCACCGATGCGATCAACGTGCTGATGGCCTCGCCCAACGCGGTGGACCTGGGCCCCGACCAGACGATATGCCAGGGAACAACGGTGGTGCTCGACGCCACGTTGCCCGGTTCCACCTACCTCTGGAACAACGGCGCCACAAGCCCCACCCTCTCCGTGAACGCGAGCGGGGTGTATGCTGTGGAGGTCTTCCAGGGGGCGTGCAGCGTGGTCGACACGGTCGCGATCACGGTGTTGCCCGTACCGCTGGTCGACCTTGGCAACGACACCACGTTGTGCCCCGGCGGCTCGGTGGTCCTGGACGCCACCTGGCCCACGGCCACCTACCTCTGGAGCACCGGCACCACCGCGCCCACCGAGCTGGTGGCCTCCACCGGTACCGTTTGGGTGAACGTGAGCGCCGGCGGTTGCTCCGCTTCGGACACCGTGCAGGTGAACGTGCTCGGTGCGCTCGTGCTCGACCTCGGCAACGACACCACCCTCTGCCCTGGCGCCTCCATCACCCTGAGCGCGCAACTGCCCGGCGGCCTCACCACCTGGAGCACGGGCGCCACGGGGCCCTCGCTCCTTGCTTCGCAGAGCGGTGCCTACTGGGCCGAGGTGAACGTGGGCGGATGCACCGTGAGCGACACCATCAACGTGGCCTACACGCCGCTGAACGGCATGAACCTCGGCGCGGACATCGGCCTATGCGCCGGAGCGAGCGTGCAATTGGCGGCGACCGTCACCCCCGGTGCGACCTATCTGTGGGACGATGGCAGCGTGGCGGCCACGCGCACGGTCTCCGCCAGCGGCACCTATTGGGCAGAGGCCGCGCTCGCGGGATGCGGCACGCGCGACACCATCGTGGTGACCATGGTGCCCCTGCCCGTGTTCAGCCTTGGGAACGATACGGCGCTATGCCCCGGCAATACGGTGATGCTCGACGCCACCACGCCCGGCGCGAGCTATGCCTGGAACAACGGGACCGCCGGAGCGTCCACCACCGTGGGCCCCGGCACATGGAGCGTGCTCGTGACGGTGAACGGCTGCTCGGCCTCCGACACGCTGGTGGTGGGCACGCTGCCCGTGCCCGTGGCCGACCTTGGCAACGACACCACGCTGTGCGACGGGGCCATGCTCGTGCTGAACGTGGCACAGGCCGGAGCCTCCTACCTGTGGCAGAACGGCAGTACGGCACCGCAACAGGCTGTGACGCAGGCGGGCTCCTATTCCGTGACCGTGGACCTCGACGGCTGCACGGCGAGCGATGCCATCAACGTGGCGGTATTCTCACCTGCCTCGATCGACCTGGGCCCCGACACCACGCTCTGCCCCGGCAACACGATCAGCTGGAGCTTCAACCTTCCTGGCGCCGGTTACCTCTGGAGCGATGGATCCACCTCGGGCCAGTACAGCACAGGCACCGCGGGCACCGTGTGGCTCGAGGCCGGTGCACCGGGCTGCATGGTGTACGACACGGTGCTGGTGGGCATCGTACCGCTGCCCCTGCCCGACCTGGGTGACGACCTCGTGGCCTGCGATGGCGATACCGTGACCCTCGCGGTGAACGCAGGACCGGCCACCGCGCAATGGAGCACCGGCGCCTCCACCAACGCCATCGCGATCACCGACCAGGGCACTTACAGCGTGACGCTGAGCCTTGACGGTTGCTCGGCCACCGATGCGGTCACCGTCACCATCCTGCCGGTGGTGGAGGAATTGCCGCTCGCCGACATGGCCTCGCTGTGCCCGGGTGAAGCGCTTCACCTCGACGCCACGGTACCGTACACCACCGTGCTTTGGAGCACCGGTTCCACCGATCCGGTGCTGCTCGTGCAGGAAACGGGCGTGTACGTGGTGGCCGTGACGGGTCCCTGCACCGCGCTCACCGATACGGTGTGGGTGAACGAGGGAGGCTGTGCGCCCTTCATCCATGTGCCCAACACCTTCACCCCGAACGGCGACGGCTTCAACGAGGTGTTCGCACCGGTGATCGAGGGCGGCTTCGAACGTTACGAGCTGCTGATCTTCGACCGTTGGGGCGAACGCATCTTCACCAGCGACCAGCCAGGCCAGGCCTGGGATGGCACGTTGAACGGCACCCCGGTGCAGGACGGGGTGTACGTGTGGACGCTGCGGTACAAGGCGCTGACCAAGAATGGCGTGGAGCGTCAGCAGCTCATGGGCCACGTGACCCTACTGCGGTGATGCCGGCGGGGCCACCGCATCGAAGCCCTCCTCCTTCCAGATGAAGTAACCGTCCGCGATGCGGATGTAGGCCAGCCTTCCCTGCCGGGTGACGCGTGCGGTGCGCGCGTCCATCAGTTCCACCGCTTCGTAGCTCAGCGGCACACGGACGCGGCCGTCCACGCCTAGCAGGCCGGAGCGGCCCTCCTCGGTCGCCACCACAAGGCCATGCTGCACCTCGGAAAGTCCTTGGTAGCGCGGGGCGATCACCTCACGTCCGAGGCTGTCGACCAGCCCGAACAGCTCGCCCACCTTCACCCGCGCATGGCTCTTGCGCAGCTCCCACGCCTGGTCGTAGCGCGGCTCACCCACGGCCTTGCCCGCGCGGTCCACGAAGCCCCATTTGGTGCGCTTCTTCACCGGCACCAGCCCGCCTGAGGCGCGTCCCACATCGGCATACTGAGGGGGAAGCACCTTGCCGCCCTTGCGGTCGATGCAGCCGAACTTGCCGCCCACCATCACCTTGGCAAGGCCATCGTGGAAGTCGCCCCACGCCAGCGTGCCCTCGTTGGCCTCGTATTGGACCGGGATCACCAGCCTTCCCTGCATGTCCACGTAGCCGCAGCGGTCCTTCTCCACCACCAGCGCCAGGCTGTCGCTGAACACGCCCACGTGATCGTAGCGCACCGGCAGCAGCACGTCGCCGAAGGGACTGATGAGCCCCATGCGCGCACCCTGGCGCACCCGCGACACCGGCAGCGCGAAGCCTTCGATCCAGTCGTAGGCGAACGGCACCACGAGCCCGCCGCGCGCATCGATCACACCGTACACACCGTTCTGGCGCACCACGGCCATGCCGTTCTGGAAGGTGCTCGCCCCTTCGTACAGGAAGGGCACCACCACGTCGCCGGCGGCGTTGATGTAGCCGTAACGGCCGTCCTTCTCCGCGTACGCGATGCCGTTGCGGAACTCGCCGACATCCTCATAGTCCATGCGCACCACCAGCCTGCCGCTGCGGTCCACCACGCCCACGCGTCCACCGCGTTCCACCGTGCACAGCCCTTCGCTCGGGTCGAGCACGTCGTCGTACTGGATGTCCACCACCACCTTCCCCGACTTGTTCACCGTGCCCACCAGGTCGCCGATGCCCACCAGGGCCTGCCCGCCGCTGAAGGGCTCGGCCAGGTCGTACTCGGCCTTCACCTGCTCGATGCCGTCGGCGGTGATGTAGCCCCACTTGCCGTCCTTGCGGAAGGGATACAGCACCATGTTCGCCGTGCGGTAATCGGCCGTGAGCTCGCTCAGGTAGGGATAGTCCGGGAAGTCCTTGAGGAAGCGGGTGATGGCGTCGGCGCTGAGGTCGCGCGTGTACTGATCATAGATGGCCCGCCATGCACTGGGCACATTGGGGTTCGCCGGGTACCGCTGGATGAACCCATGGAGCTCCTGCGGTGTTCGGTGGGGGGTGCTCAGGCGGAAGAGCTCATCCTCCGCATTGCGCACATAAGGGCTCTCGGGATGCTCGGCCAGGAAACGCTCGTACTCGGTGATGGTGCCGTTGGGGACGGCCTCGCGGAACACCGCCTCCTGCAGGCGCGAGCGGGCCTCGTAGATCTCCTTCGCATCGGGGTAGCCCTGGATGAACGCCTGGTAGGCCGCAGCGGTGTTGGTGGTGCGCGCCTCCTGGAAGGCCAGGGCGTTGCGCGTGGCGATGGCCTCCGGCACGTGGGCGCTGCGCACGTAGGTGCGGGCGAAACCGTCGTAGGCACGCACGGTGTTCACCGCCACGGCCTGGTCCCATGCGATGCCGTAGATGTGCTCGAGCTGGGCCGTGATCGCGTTGCCGTCCACCCCCACCCGCGCGATGCGCAGCCGCTCCTTGTCGGGTGCGGCGGTGTAGGCGGCATCGGCGCGCAGGGCCTGTGCGAAGGCCGAATCGAGCTGGTAGAAGGGGTTGTTGGCCCGGCCGTGGATCACGCTGAGGCCGTACCACGCGGCGGCCGGGTGCTTCCGCACCTCCTTCGCGAAGAGCTCGCGCGCCAGGAAGTAGTTGTGCACGTTGAGCGCCTCGAACGCCTTCTCCAGGCGGCCCGCGATCACCGTTCCCGCCATCCACGGCAACAGGAAGGCCCCCAGCACAAGACCACGGCGCATCACCACGTTCATCAGGCGCCAAAAGTAGCCCCACGGCACAGGGCGATGACCCACCTTTGCGCACCGGCGCTGACCGGACCTTGTTGATGGGCGAACGCGTGGACCGCTTGCAACGCTGGCTCACCCGGGATCGGGCGCGCTGGACCTTCGTGGTGCTCGGTGCGATCACCGTGGTGCTGGGCGTGGCCTTGCGCAACGTGCGCCTCGACTACGACTTCGAGAAGTTCTTCCCCACCAGCGACCCCGAGCTCGACCACTACCTCGCCTTCCGCGAGCGCTTCGGCAATGACAACGACTTCCTTCTGGTGGCCGCGGAGCGGAAGCCCTCGGTGTTCGACCGCGCCTTCCTGGAACGCGTGGACAGCCTGGCCGCGCGGCTGGGGCGCCTGCCCGACATGCGCTCGGTGGCCTCGCCCACTCGCCTCGAGGAACCCGTGATCACCCCGGTCGGCGTGTTCAACGTGCCCGTGCTGCGCACCGCCAGCGACAGCACCCTCGCCGCCGACTCCGCCCGCCTCTGGGCCGACGACCACCTGCGCGAGGCCTGGTTCTCCCCCGGCGGCGATGCCATCCTGCTCGTGGCCCAGACGGCGCCCGACCTGAACAAGGAACGCAGCGACGACCTGCTCGAGGGCACCGAGCGCGTGATGCGCGAGAGCGGGCTGGGCGACCTGCACGTCGCCGGCCGCATCCACGGGCAGTACTACTACATCCAGAAGATGGAGCGCGAGCTCGTGCTCTTCCTCACCAGCTCCATCGCGCTGCTCGCCGTGTTCCTGTTCATCGGCTTCCGCTCGGTGCTGGGCGTGGTGGTGCCCATCGGCGTGGTGGGCCTGGCCATCCTGTGGCAGGTGGGCGCCATGACGCTCTTCAACGAGCCCCTCAGCATCCTCACCATGCTGCTGCCCACGATCCTCTTCGTGGTGGGCATGAGCGATGCGGTGCACCTGCTGGAGAGCTTCCTGGAGCATGTGCGCGAGGGCGTGGAGCGACGCCGCGCCCTGGCGCTCACCTACAAGGAGGCGGGGCTGCCCACCTTCCTCACAGCCGTCACCAGCGCCATCGGCTTCGCCACGCTCGGCTCGGCCAGCATCCGTCCCTTGCAGGAGTTCGGCCTGTACACCGCGGCCGGCGTGCTCATCGCCTTCCTCATCAGCTTCACCCTGCTGCCCGCCCTGCTACTGTACATCGACCCGCGGCGGATCCTGCCCCGCGCCCAGGAGGCCACCCCGTGGGACCGCTGGCTGCCGCGCCTCTTCCGCTGGACGCTCCGCAACCGAACGCGCATCCTTGTCGGCTTCGGCCTCGTGACCGCCGTGTCGCTCGTGGGCCTCTCGCGCATCAAGGTGAACAACTACCTGCTCGAGGACTGGCCCAACGACGACCCGCAGAAGATGGACTTCCTGTGGTTCGAGGAGACCTTCGGCGGGGTGCGCCCCTTCGAGCTGGAGATCGCGGTGGCCGACAGCGCACGCACCGTGTGGGACCTGGAGGTGCTGCGGCAGATCGAACGCGTGCAGGACTTCGTGCACGACCAGCAGGGCGTGCGCAGCATCCTGAGCCCGGTGACCGTGATGCGCACGCTGAACAAGGCCGCCAACGGGGGTGGCGCGGACCAGCTGCGGCTGCCGGACGATGCGGCGGAGGCGCGCAGGCTGGCCCGGCAGGCCGAGGCCTTCGGTGGGCGCGACCAGCTGCGGCTGCTCGTTTCGAGCGATGGGCGCACCGCACGCCTCACCGGCCGCAAGGTGGACGAGGGCGGCTTCGTGCACAAGGGCCGCAACGCCGACCTGGAGCGCTTCATCGCGGACCATACCGAGCCCGGCGTGGTGCGCTTCCGGCAGACCGGCATGGCCTACCTGATCGACCGCAACAACGAGCACCTCAGCGGGCAGCTCGTGGGCGGCATGGGGCTCGCCGTGCTGCTCACCGCGGCCATCATGATGTGGTTCTTCCGCGACGCGCGCATGGTGGTGGTGGCCCTGCTGCCCAACGTGGTGCCCCTGCTCTTCATCGCGGGCGTCATGGGCTTCACCGGCATCGACCTCAAGGTGAGCACCGCCATCATCTTCAGCATCGCCTTCGGCATCGCCGAGGACGACACCATCCACATGCTCGGCAAGCTGCGGCTGCAGCTGCTGGAGGGGCGCACCGTGGCCTACGCGCTGAAGCGCACCTACCTCAGCACCGGCAAGGCCGTGAGCGTCACCAGCCTCATGCTCGTGAGCGGTTTCCTCACCCTCGTGCTCAGCGACTTCGCCAGCGTGTACTACATGGGCCTGCTGATCACGCTCACGCTGGCCTTCGCCTTCGTGGCCGAAATGCTGCTGTTACCGGCCCTGGTGCTGACGGTGATGCGGCCCACACGGAAACTGAAGCCATGATCGGCGTGGGTGACGCCCTCGGGAGCTTGGTACAGCTGGCATTGCTCACGCTGCTGCTCGGCATGTTCGCTGCGTTCATGTGGGCCTTTCTGCTCGACCCGTTCAAGCTGCGGTCGACCTGGGGTATCGCGCTGGTCGCCTGCGCCGCGGCCATGCTCGCCGCCGTGGCCGATGTCCTGATCATCCGCATTTCCAAGGGAAGCCTGTACTTCCTGTTGGCACTGAACGCCACGGCGTCGATGCTCGCGCTTGTCCGCCTGTTGCAAAAGGTCCTTCGTGGCGAGAGCCAACGCGAAGCGGCCCCGCAGGGCCGCCTCGACATCGATGAACGGAGGGCTCAGTAGCCCTCGTAGAAGGTCTTGAAGTCGGGGTCCTTCATGAACGCGTCCTTGCCCTGCTCGAGCATGGCCTTGCCCGCCGCCTTGTCGCCCTTGCTCTCCTTGTAAACGGCGTAGTTCATCATGGCCTGGCGCAGCAGCTTCTGCTGGTCCTCGGGCAGTTCGCCCGCACCACCGGCATCGGTCATCGCCTTCTGGAAGTTCTTCATGCTGATCTCCGCCTCCTTCACCAGGTTCGTCTGGTACTGGCACAGCGCCAGCATCAGCCACGGCCCGGGGTTCTCGGGGTAGTAGCCCGTCATGCCGTCGAACATCTGCTTGGCCTTGCTGAAGCCCTTGGTCCCTTCGTCGTAGAAGTTGAGGCCGCTCTCGCCCGCCATGGTGTTCAGGTCGGCCCAGTAATCGGCGTAGTTGTCGAAGAACTGCTTGTCCTTGTCCTTCTTGCGGTACTTCTCGGCCCACTTCACCGCGTCCTTGTCGGCCTTCTTGTACTCCTCCATGGCCCGGTACTTCTCGATCTTGCTCATCTCGTACAGGCTCATCGAGATGTAGAGGTAGGGCAGCGGGTCCTTCTTGGTCTCGTCGTTGTCCACGTACGACTGGGCCTTGGCCAGCACGTCCTCGTACTTCTCGTCCACGAACTTCACGAGGAGGTCCTCATACACGTGCTTCTGGGCCATGGCGGGCAGGGTGAGGGCAGCGGCCAGACCGAGCGTCAACAGGTTCTTCATGGGAGGGTGTTCTACCGGCTTTTTCGCAAACCGGATGCCGAAAGTTAGCGTTGGCCGGAAAACCGCCCCGATCTTCGCGGCCGAACGCCATGCGCATCGACATCCTTTCCGTGGTGCCCCGCCTGCTCGACAGCTGGTTCGGCGAGAGCATCCTGCAACGCGCCCAGCAGAAGGGCCTGGCCGAGGTGGTGGTGCACGACCTGCGGGCCTACAGCACCGACAAGCACAAGCGGGTCGACGACTACGCCTTCGGTGGTGGCGCCGGCATGGTGATGCAGATCGAGCCCATCGACCGGTGCATCAGCGCGCTGAAGGCCGAGCGCGCCTACGACGAGGTGATCTACATGAGCCCCGACGGCGAGCGGCTCGACCAGCCCCTGGCCAACCGCCTGAGCACGGTGAACAACCTCATCATCCTCTGCGGGCACTACAAGGGCGTGGACGAGCGCGTGCGCGAGCACCTGGTGACCCGCGAGGTCAGCATCGGCGACTACGTGCTCAGCGGCGGCGAACTGGCCGCGGCGGTGCTCAGCGACAGCCTGATCCGCCTGCTGCCGGGCGTGCTCAACGACGAGACCAGCGCCCTGAGCGACAGCTTCCAGGATGGCCTGGTGGCCCCCCCGGTCTACACCCGCCCGGCGGAGTATAAGGGATGGAAGGTGCCCGATGTGCTCCTGAGCGGGCACGAGGCCCGGATCGAGGCCTGGCGGCATGAGCAGGCCCTGGTGCGCACCCGTGAGCGCCGCCCCGACCTGCCCGGAGCTGCATCTGAGACCTTTGGGGAGGGGTAGCGGTGCGTGGAACCGGAAAAAGCCTTAATATTGCGCCCCCGTTCGAACGGGATTCCACACGTAAAGCGCTGAGCGTCATGGACAAGATCAAGCAACTCGAGAAGGAATGGGCCCCGGTGAAGCAGCACCCGGACTTCAAGGCCGGTGACACCATCACGGTCCACTACCGCATCAGCGAAGGGAACAAGGAGCGCATCCAGCAGTTCCAGGGCGTGGTGATCCAGCGCAAAGGCTCGGGCAGCACGGCCACCTTCACCGTGCGGAAGATCAGCAACAACGTGGGCGTGGAGCGCATCTTCCCGGTGGCCTCCCCGTTCATCGACCAGATCGAGGTGAACAAGCGCGGCGACGTGCGTCGTGCGCGCATCTTCTACCTCCGCGGCCTGCGCGGCAAGAGCGCTCGCATCACCGAGAAGCGCCAGCTGGTGACCGAGGCCAAGTAAGACCTCCCGTAGTGAACTCCGAAAAGGCCCCGGCATCGGGGCCTTTTTCGTTGGATGTTCCGACATTGCGAGGACCATGTTCCACACGTCAGAACCGGTGGAGTTGAACCTCCATGCATTCAGCAACTGGACCGAAGAACGCTACAACGCCTTCGTGAGCGCCGGTGGGCGGTTCGTCACCTACCGCTACACGGTGGCAGTCGTTATCTACCGGATGGATCACCCGAGCGGCGTTCACTTCGTGAATGGCAGGACCCAGGCCATCCTACGAGGCATCCCCTACTCCCTGCTTTCCGTCCTGGCCGGTTGGTGGTTCCTTCCGACCGGCCCCATCCGGACCATTCAGTGCCTCTTGACCAACCTGAGCGGCGGCCACGATGTTGGTGCGGATGTCCTCGAACACATACGCCAACAGGACCCTCTCTATCAGTATGGAATGCGCTGAGGACAGGCAGCGTTCTCATCGCACTTGCGTCTCATAGGAAACCACCGACCATGGGCACCGGGGACTGCCGAGAGGACTGGAACGCCATGCCCCCCGCAGCGGGCGGCCGTTTCTGTGGGAAATGCCAGCACGCCGTGATGGACTTCACGGGTTGGGACCGGGCCGCCGTGCTCGCCTACAAGCGCGCCCATCCCGAAGCCTGTGGCCTGTACCGAGCGGAGCATATCGAACCGGACCTGGTGCCCCTCGTGGACCTGCTGCGCCCCCGGCGCGGGCTGCTGGCCGCGGGGCTGGCCCTGGGTGCCATCACCGTGACCGCGCAGGCCCCCGCCGACCCCGCTCCCACCGAACAACGCGCCCCGGACGGCACGCGCATCACGAAGCCCGAACGCACCGGGGATCATGCCTTGCGTCCGGTGAGCGAACCCGGTTACCAGGAGGTGTGCCCCCGCCCCGATCCACCACCGGTGGCCAAGGCCAAGCCCCATCGCTTCCGCCGGATGTACGTATCGAAGCGCTTCCCCTTCATCCATTTTCGCCGGCCACGCATCATGGGGCGGTATGCGCTCCATACACATGACAACATGCTGCGCGTGACCGGGACACCCGGTTTCTGACCAACAGGGTGGCGGGGTATTTCCGATCGACCTGCGCTATCAGGTCCGCGCTACCTTGGTCAGACAACACCAACACACATGGGCATTCTCTGGAGCTTGATCCTTGGCGGCGTGGCCGGCTGGCTGGCCGGGCGTTTCATGAAAGGCCGTGGCTACGGCGTGGTCATGAACGTGGTGTTGGGCCTGGTGGGCGGACTGGTGGGCGGCTGGGTCTTCTCGGCCTTGGGCCTCGGTCCCACCAACATGCTGGGCCAGTTGATCGCCGCCACGGTGGGCGCCGTGCTCCTCATCGCGCTGGTGCGCGCCATCAGGAAGTAGGCAGGACCGTCGACCGGCAAGCCGCACGCGACCTCTCTCCTGCCGCGCCCACTTACCCCAACACCTCCTTCAGGAAGACCAGCAGGTGCTGCCACGCGCGGTCGGCCATGCGCTTGTTGTACTCCTTGCTTGCCGGATTGGTGAAGGTGTGGCCGCAGTGGGCGTAGGAGATCAGCTGCCAGTCGGCCTTCGCGGCGTTCAGCTCGGCGGTGATGCCGGCCATGTCGGTTGCGCTCACCGTGGGGTCGGCCTCGGGGTGCTGGATGAGCACGCTGGTGGTGATGGGACCGTTGGGCCGCTCGCCCTTGCCCAGCCCACCGTGGATGCTCACCACGCCTTTCACAGGCAGCTGGGCCCGCGCGGCTTCCAACGCCCCCGTGCCACCGAAACAATAGCCGATCACCGCGATGCGCCCGGTGTCGGCGCCAGCCTTCTTCAGCTCCTCCAGGGCGAGGGCGATCCGATGCTGGTAAGCCTTGAAATCGGTCTTGTAGCGTGTGGCCGCCTCGCGTGCGCTGGCGAAGTCCGTAGGGATGTTCCCTTCGCCGTAGATGTCGGCGATGAAGGCGATATATCCCTGGCTGGCGAGCTCTTTCGCGGCGGTGCGCGCTTCATCATCGATGCCCATCCAGGCCGGCAGGATCAGCACACCGGGCCGCTTCGTGCCACCGTTGTCGGTGACGAGGCCATTGAGCTTCTGAGGGCCGTCCGAGTAGGCGACCGGTCGCAGGTCCTGGGCGATGAGGTGGGTGGACATGAGGGCGGGGATCAGGATGCCGAGCAGCTTCTTCATGGGCGGGACGCTTGAGCGTTGTGGCGGGGGCCGCACAATGCTACGGGATCGCCGGCCGGTTCAATGCCCTGCCGCACGCTGCACCACCCGGTACAGGTACACGTTGCTGTGCGCCTCGATCGCGCCCTCATGGCGGTCCAGCAGGGTGAGCTCGAACGCATCGTGCAGCGCCTTGTCGCGATCGCGCAGGCGATCGGGGTCGTTCACCGAGATCATGTACACCTCCTTCACGGCTCCGCCGTCCCAGAGGGCCCGCAGGCCGCTGGTGTAGAAATCGGGCTGCTTCGTGGCACGCGCCAGTTCCTGGTCCCACCGCAGGAAGCTGAGCTCCTTGCGGTGCTCCAGGCAATGGAAGGGACGGTCCAGGAAGGCCGAGAGGTTGTTGAGGCACCAGTAGTCGGTGACCACCATGGCCCCGGCAGGGACCTTGGCGTGGAGCTCGCGCACCTTGGCGGCGTTGGAGAAGGGCTGCGTGCGGTCGCGGTCGATGGCGATGGCGCCCGCCGCCAGGTGGATGAGGAGCACGCCCCCCAGGAACAACCGGTGCCCAAGGCCCAGCGGTCGGTGCCGGAGGTGCAACCAGCTGGCGAGGAGGAAGCCGACCCAGAGGAAGCCGACGTAGCGCGCGCTGGTCAGCGGGAACAGGAAGGCCACGGCGGCGGTGAGCACCACATTGGTCAGCAGGAACACCACGCTTCCGCCGACCTTGCGCAGCAGGAAGACCCAGAGCGTGAGGAGCAGCACGGCGCAGGCGCGCACCACCCCCACCCCGTGCGCCCCCTCCAGGATGCGCCGCAGCAGCGTGTTCGTGTTCCAGAAGTGGAGCTCGTTCGTCTCGGGAACGGGCACGAAGGCCTTCAACGGTGCCTGCGCGATGATGTCCCACTGCTTGTCGGTCCAGATGTCGAGCCAGAAGCGCAGGTTGAGCTGGCTGTCGCCGGGCGGGGCGATCTGCAGCGCGGCCGGCAGGCAGAGCAGGCCGCCGAGCACCAGGTGCTTCGCGGCGCCGCGCCAGCCAGCGGGACCCGCGCGCTCCTCCCAGGCGCGGTAGGTGCAGAACGAGGCCGCCAGCAGCAGCCCCAGCAGGTGCGTGCAGGACAGCAGCAGGACCATCACGTAGAACCAGCCCTTGTGCCGGCCGGGACGGTTCACCAGCAGCCAGGCCAGCAGGAAGGCCAGCAGCAGCGCGATGGCGTAGTTGCGACTGAGCGCGCCGTACTCGAAGGCGAAGTAGTAACCGAAGGGGATCAGCCCGCGGATGGCGAGCGGGAAGGGCGAATGGAAGAGCAGCACGAACACCGCGCCGATGGCGAAGAGGGCTTGGGCCCCCTTCATGGACTCCGGCTCGTGCGTGGACCGCGTGATGGTGTAGAGCACCACGTACCAAAGCGGCGGATGCCCCTCGTAGCGACTGTTGTTGAGCAGGTCGAGCAGGCCGGTGCTCGAACGCGCGATGTTCCAGCTGTGGATCTCGTCGCCCCAGAGCTCATGGTTCGCCAAGGCCATCAGCAGGAGCAGGACGTAGCCCGCGAAGACGGCCCAGAGAAACAGGCGTTCGTTGCGCTTGTCGAGCATACGTTATCCGGGATACCGTGCTTGTTTCACCAGCTCAGCGACCGGCAAGTTGGTGCGGCGTGCAAGTTCCGCGAAGAACGCATCGCTCCCGATCAAGTAGGCGTTGATCTTCAGCACACCACCATCGCGGGTGGACAGATGGATCATCTTGCTCAACGGGTGCACCCTACCTGCCACTACATCGGTCCATGCGCACGAGCGGGTGACCCCGCTTCCATCCGTGACGCTGATCTGACCTTCGCCGTAGGTCAATCGGTGGTTCCGCCCATCCCTCAAAAGGATGAACGCCATCCACCCGAACATTCCAGCGATCATCCCGACGAACACCCCCACACCAAGCTCCCCGTTGATCAAAATGCTTATGGAACCATAGGCCATTCCCGCTGCAAGCGCAACGCTCACCCAGCCCAGGACGCCGAAGACCTTCGGAAGCCGAAGCGCCACCGATCCGTCGACCGGCACGGGCGCCTTTGCGTTCTTGCGATCGATGGCCTTCATGACCAACGGCGTGATCACCATCACAGCGAACGGGACGAGCCAGGATGAGGGGCTCATGAGGAATGTGCAATAACGCTGCAACTATCCCACCAGCTCCTTGTTCCGGTTCGGGATGTCCTCCTTGCTGAAGGGCACGCGCTCATCCTCCTCCTTCAGCTTCAGCACCAGGGCGAGGGCATCGGGCACCACATCGCTGCAGAGGGTGACAAAGCTGCCCTTGGGCGCGTGCCCGATGGCGTGGCGGATGGCCTCCTCCTCCTTCTTGATGATGGTGTACTTCTTCTTCGGGTCCACCTCGGTGATGCCCTTCACCATGAGCGCGATGATCTCATCGTCGGTCTTGCCACGCAGGTTGCGGTCCTGGCGGATGATGATCTCGTCGAACATCTGCGCGCTGAGGCGGCCGAGGTTCACGGTGTCCTCGTCGCGGCGGTCGCCCACACCGGCGATGACGCCGATCTTGGGGCTGTCGGGGATCTTGCTCAGGAACTTGCCGAGGGCCTCGAAGCCGTGCGGGTTGTGGGCGTAGTCCACCACCACCTGGAAGTTCTTGAACTGGAACAGGTTCAGGCGGCCTGGGGTCTGCGCGGCGCTGGGAACGAAGGTCAACAGGGCCTCGCGCAGCTCCTCCACCTTCACCCCGCGCACGTAGGCCGCGAGCACGGCGGGCAGCACGTTCTGGATGTTGAAGACGGCCTTGCCACCGTAGGTGAGCGGCACGTTCACGGCCTTCTCGATGCGCAGCTTCCACTCGCCCTTGCTGATGGTGATGTAGCCGTTCTCGTATATGGCGGCCAGGCCCCCGAGCTTGCAGTGCTGGCGGATCAGGCGGTTGTTCTCGTCGAGGCTGAACAGGGCGATCTTGCAGTCGCACTGCTTGCGCATGGCCATCACCAGCTCATCGTCGGCGTTGAGGATGGCGTAGCCGTCGCGGCGCACGCTGCGCGGCACGGTGCTCTTCACCAGGGCCAGCTCCTCCAGCGTGTGGATGTCCTTGAGCCCGAGGTGGTCGGCGGCCACGTTGGTGACGATGGCCACGTCGCAGTGCTCGAAGCCGAGGCCGTTGCGCACGATGCCGCCGCGCGCGGTCTCCAGCACGGCCAGGTCCACCGTGGGGTCCTTCAGCACGAACTGCGCGCTGGCGGGGCCCGTGCAGTCGCCCTTCATCAGCATGCGGTTCTGGATGTACACGCCGTCGCTGCACGTCATGCCCACCTTGTGGCCCACGCTGCGCATGAGGTGCGCGGTGAGGCGCGTGGTGGTGGTCTTGCCGTTGGTGCCGGTGACGGCCAGGATGGGGATGCGGCTGGGCGTGCCGGGCGGGAAGAGCATGTCCACCACGGGCTCGGCCACGTTGCGGCCCAGGCCGCCGGTGGGGTCCAGGTGCATGCGGAAGCCGGGCGCCGCGTTCACCTCGAGCACCGCGCCACCGGTCTCGGTGAGCGGCTGGGTGATGTCGTCCGTCATGATGTCGATGCCGCAGATGTCCAGGTCGATGATGCGCGAGATGCGCTCGGCCATGAACACGTTGTAGGGGTGCACGATCTCCGTGACATCGTCGGCCGTGCCGCCGGTGCTGAGGTTGGCCGTGGCCTTCAGGTACACCACCTCGTCCTTCGGGGGCACGCTGTCGGGCGTGAGGCCCTTGCGGGCGAGCAGCTTCAGGGTGTGGTCGTCGATGTCGATGCGCGTGAGCACCTTCTCGTGCCCGTAGCCGCGGCGCGGGTCCTTGTTCACCTCTTCGACCAGTTGGGTGATAGTGCGCTGGCCATCGCCCACCACGCAGGCGGGAGTGCGCTTCGCGGCGGCCACGAAGCGGTTGTTGATCACCAGCAGCCGGTGGTCGAGGCCGGTGATGAAGCGCTCCACGATCACGCTACGGCTGATCTCCTTGGCCTTGGCGAGCGCCGCCTTGGCCTCGTCCACGTTCTTGATGCCGATGGTGGCGCCGCGGCCGTGGTTACCGCCGATAGGCTTAATAACACACGGATAACCAACGACTTCCAACGCATCGATCAAACCTTCTTCCGAACGCACCACCCTGCCCTTGGGCACCGGGATCTCGTAGCTCTCGAGCAGCTGCTTGGTCTCTTCCTTGTCGCAGGCGATCTCCACCCCGATGTTGCTGGTGCGGCTGGTGATGGTGGCGCGGATGCGCTTCTGGTGGATGCCGTGACCGAGCTGCACGAGGCTCTGGCCGTTGAGGCGCAGGTACGGGATGCCGCGGCTCACGGCCTCCTGCACGATGCTGCCGGTGCTGGGGCCCAGGCGGCTCTCCTCGCGGAGCTCGCGCATCTTCTGGATGTCGGCCTCCAGGTCGTAGGGCTCGCCGCTGATGAGGGCCTCGGCGATGCGCACGGCGGCCTTGGCGGCATAGAGGCCTACGGGCTCCTCGATGTAGCTGAACACCACGTTGTACACGCCGTGCTCGCGGGTGCTGCGGGTGCGCCCGAAGCCCGTTTCCATGCCGGCGAGCGTCTGGATCTCGAGGGCGATGTGCTCGATCACGTGCCCCATCCAGGTGCCGCGCTTGATGCGCTCCCAGAAGCCGCCCTCGTGCTCCTCGCTGCAGCGGTGGCTGTAGGTGGTGGGCAGCAGGGCGGTGATGCGCTCGTAGAAGCCCGGGATCTTGTCGGTGGGCTTCTGCTCGAGGTCCTCGATGTCGAGGCGCATCACGATCAGGTGGTGGCGGCGCACGGACCAGGAGTTGGGCCCGCGCATGGCTTTGAGTTCGAGGATCCGCATGGTATCGGCTGGTTCCTGGCCTGCCCGAAAGCGGGCCAGGTGTATGGGTGAAGGGTTCGGAGGGGTAAGATAGCAGGGCCGGTGGAACGGCAAGGCATGGAAAACCCTGTTGATGATCGGCCCGCGGCGGCTGGACCGGCGCGGGACCACCCGCTACTTTCGCTGGGCCTTTCCCTGCGGAAGGGCGTCGGGGCGGGGGTTCAACACGTGCACATGACACCGAAAGGGAAGCTCATCGCCATCGGCGGGAACGAGGACAAGGGCAACACGCCCGAGGGGGGCCACCACAGCAAGGTCTTCCACCACAACTTCATCGAGGACGGCATCCTGAAGCGGGTGGTGGACGAGGCCGGTGGCCCGGACAAGCGCATCGCGGTGATCACCAGCGCCAGCAGCATCCCCGATGAGGTGGGCGCCAACTACCTCGAAGCCTTCGGCAAGCTCGGCGCCACCAACATCGACATCCTCGACATCCGCGACCGCGGCGATGTGAAGCCCGACATGATCAAGCGCCTCTCGCGCGCCGATGCGGTGATGATGAGCGGCGGCAACCAGCTGCGCCTCACCACCATCTTCGGCGGCACGGCCTTCCTGCAGCTGATGAAGCGCCGCTACGAGGAGGAGGCCGGCTTCGTGATCGCCGGCACCAGCGCGGGCGCCATGTGCATGAGCAGCACCATGATCTACCAGGGCCACAGCAGCAGCGGCCTGATCAAGGGCGGCGTGAAGATGACCACCGGCGCCGCCCTCATCCACGACGTGATCATCGACAGCCACTTCGTGGAGCGCGGTCGCTTCAGTCGCCTGACACAGGCCGTGGCGGCCAACCCCAGCGCCATCGGCATCGGGCTCGGCGAGGACACCGGCATCGTGATCACCAACGGCGACATGCTCGAGACCATCGGCAGCGGCCAGGTGATGATCTTCGACGGCCACGACATCACCTACAGCGACTTCGCCGATGTGGAGGAGGGCCACCCCTTCAGCATCGAGGGCATGAAGGTCCACATCATCAGCAAGGGCCACAGCTACTCGGTGAAGCGCCGCCAGTTCACCGCGGTGAAGGTGCCGCAGAAGGCCTGAGCCTGGGCCGGAGCGCCATCACGCGCAGGCAACCGGCGTCCACGTCCCTCGTCGTACGTTCGTAACGAACCACCACGCACCATGGGACCGAACTTGAAGGCCTTCCTCCTCGGGCTGACGCTCTCCGCTAGCCTTACACCGGTATCGGCCCAGACCCTGGTCGGTTCCGTCACAGGCTGGCCGCGCGCCACATACCTGCTCGGCAACGCCGGCCCGAAGCTGATCCTGGAGAGCGCGACCACGGTGGACATCCTCAACCTGGACCTCACCCCGTACCTGTCCTTCACGCTGCCCGCGGCCCCTGCGGGCTATTCCATCCAGACGCGGCCCCGTTTCGTGACCGAGGACCTGTTCGACACCGACCCGAGCACCATCGAGTACCTCCTCGAGTTCGTGCCGGACACCGGATCCCTGCACGGCTTCGCCATCTACCGCACCAACGGCACCCTGCTGTTCCAAGCGTTCACCGGGGACTTCGGCTTCAGCAACGGGGAGGACCAGCGGGACGGATCCGACCCGTTCATCTTCAACACGCCCAGCGGCACCTACATGAAGGTGATGACGATCTCGGGGTCCGTGGTCACGTCCACCTTCTACCTCCTGCCCGGGCATCTGCCCTGCGTGGATTGCGAGGGCCACACCTCCCAGGGCGAGTTCTCCGCCGCAGTGACCGAGCTCGCACCTCCGGCAGGCCGGATCACCGTGTTCCCGAACCCCGCCAGCGAGCGCACCGCGGTGTCCATCGACCTGCCCGATGGCATTGATGCCGGCGAACTCGTGATCTACGATGTGCAGGGCAAGGAGGTGGTGCGCATCCCCGTGGACCGTTCCACGAAGCTGGTGCACGTCGATACCTCCGTGGTGGGCGCCGGTACCTATTTCCACCAGTTGATCACCGGGCAGGGCGTGGTGCGCGGCCCGAAGATGATCGTGGTCCATTGACCAACGGGCCAGCATTTCGCGGATGGAGCGTCGCCACTTCGAACTGGAGCGTGGCTACCTGAACATCGACGCGGACGGGCTTTACCTCACGCGCAGCGGCAACTGGCAGGAGGCCCTTTCCGCCCCGGAACGCACGGTCCGCCGGAAGGCCTCGCGCGGGCTGTACCTGCTGTTCGGGGCCGTGCTCATCGGCATCCGCGCCCTGTTCGAGCTCTCGCACCTGGGTCCTGCGACGGCGAACAAGGTGATGTTCGGGCTTGGCCTGGCGGGTGCCGGTCTCCTGTTCACGCTGCAGCGCTTCCGCCATGACCTCGCCCCCACCTACCGGATCCCTTTCTCGAAGGTCCGTTCGCTCGAAGGTGGTGAAGGGCGGATCACGGTGCACCTCATCAACGGCGATCATCGCGAAGAGCAGGTGGTGATCGAGGCCCCGCCTGCGGCCGTGGACCTGGCCCGCTCGGCCTTCGCCGCCTCGCGCAGCTAGCTACATTGGTGGCCCACCCTGCCCCATGGCCACCACACCGCGCAAGACGACCGCGAAGAAAGCGGCATCCCCCAAGGCCCCTGCGAAGAAGGCTCCCGCGAAGAAGCCTGCTGCGAAGAAGGCCGCCACCAACAAGACCCAGGCCACCACGGCCAGCGCCGCCGCCTTCGTGGGCGCCATCGCCGATGCGGGCCTGCGTGCCGACTGCGAGGCCCTGCTGAGGCTCATGCGCAAGGCCACCGCGCAGGAACCGGTGATGTGGGGCCCCGCGATGGTGGGCTTCGGGCGCTACAGCTACACTTACGACAGCGGCCGCAGCGGCGAGTGGTTCGCCGTGGGCTTCAGCCCGCGCAAGGCCAACCTCACCCTCTATCTCATGGCGGGCTTCGACCAGCACAAGGCGCTGCTGGGCCGGCTTGGGAAGCACACCGTGTCCAAGAGCTGCCTGTACGTGAAGCGTCTGGCCGACGTGGACCTCGCCGTGCTGGAACAGCTGGTCTCGGCCAGCTACAAGGCGATGGCGAAGGCGAAGTGATCCGGGCGTGACGGGGTCGCGGCGCTCCATGTCCATCTTTGCCGCCCATGGACCCCATCATCAAGCGTTTCCGCAACGTCGCCGTCGCCGAGGGCATCAGCTTCCTGATCCTGCTCTTCGTGGCCATGCCGCTCAAGTACATGATGGGCCTGCCCATGGCCGTGAAGGTGGTGGGCTGGGCGCACGGAGTGCTCTTCGTATGGTACTGGGTGGCCGCGGTGCCCCTGTTCACCAAGCTCAACTGGGACGTGGAACGCGTGGCCGGCCTGGGCCTGGCCTCGGTGCTGCCCTTCGGCACCTTCGTCATGGAGCGCAAGTGGCTGCGTTGAGCTGACCGGCGTCAGGTGCGACCGCCCCGGCCATGCCGTACCTTCATGGCAACAACCGAACACCATGGAGAACCAACGTGGCAGCGGGCTGCTCGCCTTTCTGGCCGGCATGGCCGCCGGAGCGGCGCTCGGCATCCTCTTCGCACCGCGCAGCGGACGTGAAACGCGCGAGGCCATCGCCGGCATGGGGCGCAAGGCGAAGGACACCTTCAGCGACACCATGGATGAGGCGCGCCGCGAATGGAGCGACATGAAGGGCAAGGCCCACGATGCCGCCAGCATGACGCAGGAAGAGGTCGAGGATTTCGTGCGCTTCCTGTTCGAGGAAGGCAGGGACCTGGCCGACCGCATGAGCGGCGACGTGAAGAAGGCAGCGCACGATGTGGCCGACGAGGCCCGCAAGCACACCAGCTGAACCATGGAGCATACCGACGACATCGGCTCCTGGCTGGAGGACATCACCATCGAGGCGAAGGCCTACGCCGACAGCCAGAAGGACTACTACCTGCTGGTGGCCAGCGAACGCACGGCCCGCATCGCGGGCGGGGTGCTCATCCGCGGCCTCATGCTGCTGTTCATCGCCATGGTGGTGCTCCTGCTCACCATCGCGGGCGCGCTGGCCATCGGAACCCTGCTCGGCAGCGCGGTCTACGGCTTCCTGGTGATGGCGGGCGTGTACGCGCTCACCGCCGTGCTCATCTGGATCGCCTGGCGCGGCAGCCTGCGCGAGCGCTTCATCGTCACCTTCGTGAACACCGTGCACGGCCATGCGTGAGCCCTTCCGCAGCCTCGCCGACATCGCCAGGGAGCGTGAGCGCCTCGATGCGCGGCGGCGCCACCACGGCCAGCGGCTCCAGCAGCATTACGGCGCGTTCCGCGACCCGGCCCGCCGCCGGAAGATGCTGTGGTCGTCGGTGAAGAGCCTCTTCCCGCGCGACCTCGGCACCTGGAAGGACCTCTTCACCACCGGCGGCTCCATGGCGGCGAGCGGCTTCGCGCGCGGCAGCCGCAGCGGCGGCGGTCGCCTGTTCTGGCTCGGCCTCAGCTTCGCCCTCCCCTTCCTGCTGAAACGCACCGACCCGGAGAACCTGCGGAACATGGCCCACGAGGTGGGCAACAGCTTCGACCGCGTGCGCGACTACTTCCGGAAACGCAAGGAGGAGCGCGAGGCCAGGCGCGCGGAGCAGGCCTGAATCAACCGGCCCAATCGATCCCCTTGCGCAGGAGCGCCTGCGTGGCGGCCTCGGGCGAGCCGGGTTCCACCTGGGCGTCGTACCGCCAGCGCGCATCGGCCGGCAGGCTCATGAGGATGCTCTCGGTGCGCCCGCCGGTCTCGAGCCCGAAACGGGTGCCACGGTCGTGCACCAGGTTGAACTCCACATAACGGCCACGGCGCAGCAGCTGCCAGTCGCGCTCCCTTTCGGTGAAGGCACGGTCGCGCGGCGGGTCCGCGACCTCCGCGTACAGCGGGGCGAACAAGCGGCCCACGGCGCAGGTGAAGCCGAAGAGCTTGTCCAGCGGCTCGCGCTCCGAGGGCTGCACGCGGTCGTAGAAGATGCCGCCGATGCCGCGCGTCTCGTTGCGGTGCGGGAGGAAGAAGTAGTCGTCGGCCCAGCGCTTGTAGGCGGTGTAGTACCCCGGGTCCCACGCATCGCACACGCCCTTGAGGCGCTGGTGGAAATGCCGCGCCACCGCCTCGTCCACGTACATGGGCGTGAGGTCGATGCCGCCACCCAACCAACGCACGCCGCCGTCGACCTCGAAGTAGCGGATGTTCATGTGGATCGTGGGCACCCACGGGTTCGAACCGTGCAGCACGATGCTCACGCCGGTGGCGTAGAAGGCGGTGCCCTCGATCTGCAGCGCGCGCGCGGCCTGCTGCGACAGTTCGCCGTGCACCTCGCTGAAGTTCACGCCGCCCTTCTCGATCAGGGCGCCATCGGCGATCACGCGCGTGCGGCCGCCCCCACCCCCGTCGCGCTGCCAGGCGTCCTCGCGGAAACGCGCGCCGCCGTCCAACCGCTCCAGCGATGAGCAGATGCCGTCCTGGATGTCCTTGAAGGCGGTCGCGATGGCCGCGCGGTCGATGGTCGCGCTCATGGCACGCGCTGCAGGCTCAGGTCCTTGTGCTCGAGGATGAGCACGCTCTCGTTGCGGTAGCCGTTCTCCGGACCGGTGCGCACCATGCGGAAGCCCATGTGCAGCGGCTGTGTGTGTACCGTGCCGAAGTGCGCGGCGAAGCCCCGGCCTTCGGTGCGCAGCGCGGTGAGGTAATGGAAGGCCACGTCGAAGCCGAGGAACGCGTACTCGCGCGGCTCATCGTTGAAGCGCTCGCGGTAGGCGCGCACGAAGGCCTGCACCCGCGGGTCGCTGCGGTCGATCCACGTGCTGGCCGGTATGTGCAGGTGCAGCTTGTCCATGTCGGCCGCGGGCACGTTCTCCATGTCCTCCCAGGCCGCCAGCCCGTACACGATGATGTCCTTGTCCTTCGCCAGGCCCGCGAGCTTGGAGACGAGCGCGGTCACCAGTTCCACGTCCTCGCTGGGCACGAGCACCACGTTGGTGGCGCCGGCCTTCAGGAGGTTCACCAGGGCGTTCACCTCGCGCTTGCCGGTGCGGGCCACCAGCACGCTGTCGCGCAGGCGGTCGGTACGTTGGGCCAGCGCCTCCTGCGCGGCGCGGAGCATCTGCTCCTGCAGCTCCTTCTCGGAAGGGATGTCGGCGCGAACGAGGATCAGGTTGTCCTTCGCGTGGCGCAGCACGGCGTGGCGGGCCAGCGCCTGCACCTGGTCCGGGCGGCCGCCCACCACCTTGCTCACGGTGGGATTGCCGAGCAGCACCTTGTTGCTCTGGGGCACGGGGCACACGATGTGGGCGTCGCCGCTCACCTTCACGAGCTGCTCGATGGCCCCGCGGTGGAACGGACCGATGTACAGGTCCATGTCGCGGAGCCCGGGGTCCTTCAGCACGGGTCCCCAGGTGCGGGCATCGGTGCCCACGTCGCGCACCAGCACCTCGGCGTTGAGGCCCTGCCCGGCGAGCGAGTCGAAGGCGAGCAGCGCACCGCCGTAGAACTGCACGGCCGCATCGGTGGTCTCGTGGTAGCCCTTGCGCTCGGGGTCCTTGGCCATGAGGCTGTCGTTGGCGTCGATGGCGAAGGGCAGCAGCAGGGCCACGCGGTACTGCGCCTTCTTCACCGAGGGGGCGGCGGCAGGCTCGGGCGTGGCGATCACCACCTTGGCGGGGATGCGGATGTAGGTGCCCACCTTGAGCCCCTGGGCCAGGCCTCCGTTGGCGGCCTCGATCGCGGGCACCTCCACCCCGTACTTCTGCGCCAGCCCGAAGAGCGTTTCACCGGGCATCACCAGGTGCGAGGTGCTCTTGTCGTCGAAGGCGGGCTCGGCGGCCACACGCGGCACATCAGGGGCGGTGGCCGGTGGGATCACCAGGCGCATGCCTTCCTTCAGCCCATTGGCCGCATCGGGGTTGCGGGCCAGCAGCGCCGTCTGCTCCACCCCGTACTTCTTCGCGATGCCGAAGAGGGTCTCCTTCTTGGCCACGGTGTGCACCAGCTCACCGGAACCGCCGAGCTGCGGCGCGGTCCTCAATTCCTTCTTCTGCACCGCGTCCTGCGGGATCAACAGCACCTGCCCCAGGCTCAGGCCCTGCGTGGCCGCCGGGTTGGCCTTGGTGATGGCGTCGATGGGCACGGCGTAGTGCCGGCTGATGCCGTACAGGGTCTGCCCCTGCTGCACGTTGTGCACGATGTACTTGCGGCCGTCCACCACGCGCGTCTCCTGCCCCAGCGCCGATAGCGCCAGGACCAGGAGCAGAGGCAGGAGCAGCGATCGGCGCATCATTCCCATTCGATGGTGGCGGGCGGCTTGCTGCTGATGTCGTACACCACGCGGTTCACGCCCTTCACCCGGTTGATGATGTCGTTCGAAACGCGTGCCAGGAACTCGTAGGGAAGGTGGCACCAGTCGGCCGTCATGCCGTCGGTGCTGGTGACGGCGCGCAGGGCCACGGCGTTCTCGTAGGTGCGCTCATCCCCCATCACGCCCACGCTCTGCACGGGCAGCAGGATGGCGCCGGCCTGCCACACCTGGTCGTAGAGGCCGGCCTCGCGCAGGCCGTTGATCCAGATGTGGTCCACCTCCTGCAGCAGGGCGACCTTCTGCGGGGTGATGTCGCCGAGGATGCGGATGCCCAGCCCCGGACCGGGGAAGGGATGGCGGCCCAGGATCTTGGGGTCGAGCCCGAGCTCCCTGCCCACGCGGCGCACCTCGTCCTTGAACAGCAGGCGCAGCGGCTCCACCACCTGCATCTTCATGCGCTCGGGCAGGCCGCCCACGTTGTGGTGGCTCTTGATGGTGACGCTGGGACCGTTCACGCTCACGCTCTCGATCACGTCGGGATAGATGGTGCCCTGGCCCAGCCACTTCACGTCCTGGATGCGGTGCGCCTCCACGTCGAACACCTCGATGAAGGTGCGGCCGATGGCCTTGCGCTTGGCCTCGGGGTCGGTGAGGCCCGCGAGGGCCCCGTAGAAGCGGTCCTTGGCGTCGACGCCGGTGATGTTGAGCCCCATGTGGCGGTAGCTCTCGAGCACGCTGGCGTACTCGTCCTTGCGCAGCAGGCCGTTGTCGACGAAGATGCAGTGGAGGCGGTCGCCGATGGCGCGCTGCAGCAGCAGGGCGGCCACGGAGCTGTCCACGCCGCCGCTGAGGGCCATCACCACCTGGTCGTTGCCGAGCTGGCGCTTCAGGCTGTCCACGCTGGCCTCCACGAAGCTGTGGGGGGTCCAGTCGCCGGCGCAGCCGCAGATGCCGATCACGAAGTTGCGCAGCAGCTGCAGGCCCTCGGTGGTGTGGTACACCTCGGGGTGGAACTGCACGGCGTAGGTGGGCTGGCCCTTGAGCTGATAGGCGGCCACGGGCACGGCGTGCGTGCTCGCCACCACCTCCATGTCGCCGGCGTGCGTGGTGATGCTGTCCCCGTGGCTCATCCACACCTGGGTGCCGGGGTGGATGCCGGTGAAGAGGGGCTCGCGGATGTGGATGTTGTCGAGGAAGGCGCGGCCGTACTCGCGCACCTTGCTGCGCTCCACGGTGGCCCCGGCGCGCTTGGCCAGCAGCTGGGCACCGTAGCACACGGCGAGCACGGGCACCCGCCCCTGGAACCCGGTAATGTCGGTGTCCGGCGCGTTGGGCTCGTGCACGCTGAAGGGGCTGCCGCTGAGGATCACGCCCTTGATGGCGGGGTCGTCGCGGAACTGCTGGGCCTTGCTGAAGGGATGGATCTCGCAGTACACGTTCAGCTCGCGCACACGGCGGGCGATGAGCTGGGTGTACTGGCTGCCATGGTCGAGGATGAGGATGCGGTCGCTCACGGGGAAGGGGGGCCGACGGGGGGCACCACGCTCCCTTGTGCGGCAGGGCGGCAAAGGTAGCCGCCCCCCCGGATCGCCCCGGGTGCCGCGCAGGGCTTATCCACAGGTGCTGAAAAGTCCGTGGGAAATTAACGTTGGATCAACAGGTAACCGCCTGATCTTACGATCTTTGCACCGCTGAATGGCCCCGTGATGACCACCCTCCTTGGCATCCCCCGGCGCACCGCCTTGCTGACCCTGCTCGGGGCAGGGCTGTTCGCGGCGCGAAGCGTGGCGCAACTGCCCCTAACGCCGGGCGACCTGGCCATCGTGGGCATCAACGCCAACAACGGCGGCTGTTCGGGAGTGTCAGCGGAGGACGAGATCAGCTTCATCTGCTTCAAGGACCTGCCCAACGGCGCCACCTTGTTCATCACGGACAATGGCTACGAAAAGCAGAATGCAGGTCTATGGGGCGATAACGAAGGGGTCATTCGAATTCAAAAGACAGCTGGGGCCTCCATCCTGAAAGGTACCGTCATAACGATCCGTTGTCCAGGCACCGGACTCCCGACAGTTACATATCCCGGAACCGCACAGGGACAGACGTGGAATGTTCTCTCGCTGAATGGGGCCGCAGCCCTCAATATGAACTCCGGCGGTGACCAGATCTTCTTCCTATACCCCGGAGTGGGGGCGAACTATTCGCCTGGTACGGCGGCCACGAACGACGGCTTCTTCACGAACTGCACGCTGCTGTACGCCTTCAACACCAAGCCGGCCTGGAACGCCTTCGTGAACTCCACCCAGGAGTCGGGCCTGCCGCCGGGCAGCGTGTGCTTCAGCATGAACCCCACGGCCGCCACGGACTTCGTGAAGTTCACCGACCTGGTGGCCGGCGGCACCTTCCTCACCCGCTCGCAGCGCACCTGGATCATCGACATCGACAACAGCGCGAACTGGACCACCTACGCGAATTGCACGGCTTACAACGCCGGTGCACCCAACTACGCTGCGGGCTACACCTTCCCCATCACCGCGGCCACCTTCACCAACGGCCTGTGGACCGGCGCCAAGAGCCAGGACTGGTTCGACTGCCGCAACTGGGACGATGCGGAGGTGCCCACGGTTTCGAGCAACGTGGTGATCAACCAGACACGCATCCAGGACTGCCAGGTGGGCATCAACACGCTCACGCCGCTCACGGCCCAATGCGCCACGCTCACGGTGAGCAGCAACAGCGCGGTTTCGCCGCAGCTCGCCATCAACAACGGACGGCAGCTGGTGGTGACGGCGGCGGCGAACGTGACCCGCACGGCGGCCGGCCTCAACATGGGCATCACGGTGAACAGCGGCTCCTTCACCGCGGGCAGCCTTACGCTCACGGGCAGTGCGGCCGGCGCGGCCAACGCGCTCTTCCGCAACCAGGTGGCGGCCAACACCGTGCAGGTGAACGGCGATGTGCTCATCAGCAACGGTGGGCGCCTCGACCTCACCAACGGCGGCCTCAACCTCACGGGCAACTTCCGGAGCATGGACGCCACCTCGGGCACCTCGGCCTTCCTGGAAGGCAACAGCCTGGTGCTCTTCAACGGGGCGGGTCCGCAGGCCATCCAGACCAACGGCTTCCAGGAGATCTTCAGCACCCTGCGCGTGAGCAAGTCCGGCGGCGACCTCTCGCTCTCCGCGCCGGCGCTGGTGAACGTGAACCTCGACCTGGTGCAGGGCCGCGTGCTCACCGACGCCACCAACCTGCTGAGCCTGGCCGCGGCCGCCACGGCCACCAACGCCAGCAACGCCAGCTTCGTGAGCGGCCCCCTGCGCAAGTTCGGCACGGCCGACTTCACCTTCCCGGTGGGCAAGTCCACCTACCACCGCCCCGCATCGCTCACCAACATCGCCGGCGTGGCCGCCGATGCCTTCACCGCCGAGTACTTCCTGACGCCCGCGCCCGCCACGCCCTGGGTGCTCACCACCTTCCCCGGCGCCCTCGACCCCACCCTCGACCACATCAGCGATTGCGAGTACTGGCAGATCGACCGCGCCGTGGGCGCCGCCGATGCCACCGTGACCCTGTCGTGGGACTTCGCCACCAGCTGCGGGGTGACGCTGCTCAGCGACCTGCGCGTGGCGCGCTACGACGGTGCGGTATGGCGCGACCGTGGCAACGGCGGCACCACCGGCAACCTGCTGGCCGGCACCGTGGCCACCAGTGCGGTGCAAACGCAGTTCAGCCCATGGACGCTGGCCTCGGTGAGCGCGCAGAACCCGCTGCCCATCGAGCTCATGTACTTCCTGGCGGCCGCCGACGGCTCGCGCGTGAAGCTGGACTGGGCCACGGCCAGCGAACGCGACAACGCGCACTTCACGGTGGAACGCAGCGCCGACGGCCTCTCTTGGGAGCCGGTGCTCGAGCGCGCCGGTGCGGGCAACAGCAGCACCACCATCCATTACACCGACCACGACGCCTTCCCCCTGCCCGGCCTCAGCTACTACCGCCTGCGCCAGACCGATGTGGACGGCGCCTCCACCCTGAGCGATGTGCGCACAGTGACCTTCGAGGGCGGCACGCAGGAACTGGTGGTGCTGTACGGACCGGAAGGGCTGGTGGCCCTGCACGACCTGGGCACGGAGGCCACCTTCGAGGTGCTCGACCTTACGGGACGCCTGCTGGCGCGCGGTGTCACCGCACAGGCCGGCCGGTTCGATGTGCCCGTGCAGGGGCTGGCGGCCGGCACCTACGTGCTGCGCCTCAGCGACGGCGCGCACACGCGCACCACCACCTTCGTGCGCTGATCACGCCTCCACGAGCAGGCTGAAGTGCGGGTCCAGCGGGTCCAGCGCCTCGAGCAGCGTATCCAGCAGACCCGTACCCTGCGCCGCGAGCATCGGCAGGATGTTGTCGCGCCGCTCCTGCAGCCCTCCGCCCGGGAAGAGCGCCTCGTGCACCTGCGCGATGCGGTCGAGCGTCGTGGCCTCCCGGCGGCGCGCCGCGCGCAGCAGCTTGCCCTCGATGCGGCCGAGGCCGTGCAGCGCGCGCTGCCGTTCGGCCTCCACCGCGCCCTTCAGCGTGGGGTCGGCGGCGATCGCACGCGCCGTGAGCGCGTCGTACAGCGCCATGAGGCGTTCGCGTTCCGCGGTGGTGTCGGCCTGGATGCCGGAGGCCGCGAGCGCGGCCTTGTTGCGCACCTCGGCGATGGGCGCGAACAGCTCCTCCACCCTGAGCCCGCACTTCGCCCAGCGGTCAAGGTCCTTCGCGCGGAGGAAGGCGGCGCTGGTGCGCAGCACCACGGGGGGCATGAGCACCTGCACGGCCTGGAAGAGCCAGCGCAGCTGCATCCAGTAGGCCAGCTCGCCGCCCCCACCGATGTAGGCGATGTTGGGCAGCACCAGCTCCTGGTACACGGGGCGAAGCAACACGTTGGGGCTGAAGCGCTCCGGTGCGCGCTCCACCTCGGCGAGCAGCTCATCGGCGGTCCACACAGGGCCGCCTTCGAGCGCGCGGAAACGCCCGTCCTCCTCCACGATGCGCGCGCGGTGGCCTGGCCGCAGGTGGAAGAGGTTGATGTCGCGCGCGTGGGCCTGCACGCCGTAGGCCGACTCCAGCCGTTCGTTGGCGTAGCGCACCGCCCTTGCGGCCACCTGGTTCAGCAGCTCCTCGCGCATCACCGGCACGAACAGCTGCTTCAGCGCGGGGTCGTCGCCATCGAGCACCACCAGCCCGAAGCGGCCGAAAAGGGCGTCCACGAGGTGGCGCGTGGCCTCGGCCAGGGTGCGGCCGGGCCGGTGGCTGTCGCGCAGCAGCTGCATCAGCGCGGCACTGTCGGCGCCGGGCCCCAAGTGAAGCTCCGCCTCCCGGAGCACGGCCTCGATGCCATCGAGGGAGAGGCGTCCCACCGGGCCGCCCGCCTGGCCCGGCCAGTGCACGCGGTGCCCGCTCATCCAGGCGTGGTCGATCTCGGCGCGGTCGTGGTCCTCCGTGGCCATCCAGAACACCGGCACCACGGGGCGCTTGAGCTCGTTGGCGAGGGTGCGCGCGAGGCGCACGGCGTTGAGCAGCTTGAACGGCACGTAGAGCGGGCCGGTGAAGAGGCAGAGCTGGTGGCCCGTGGTCACCGTGAGCGCATCGGGGCGGGCCAGCGCCGCGATGTTCTCCTGCACGGCGGCGTGCGGCGCATGGCCCGCGTACTGGCGGCGAAGGGCGTCGACCAGGACGGCGCGTACGGCGGGGTCGAAGCGGCGGGCATCGGCGGCGGCGCGCAGCCCGGCGAGCGTGGGGCGGTGCACCTGGTGCTCGCGGAGCGCCGGCGCATCGTCCAGCAGGTCGCACACCAGCGGGGTGAACCGCCGGGTGGCGCGGTACGGCAGGGGGATGCGCTGCATGGGTGGCGAAGGTAGCTGTGGCGCGAGCGCCACACCGAAGCTCGGCCACCGTCGGCTAGCTTGCGCTCCCCAACCCGAACCCCATGCGGTCCCTCCTGCTCAGCACCACCTTGCTCCTGTCCTCCGCCCTCCTCTCACAGGACACCATCCAGGTGCAGACGCTCACCTTCAGCGACATCACCAAGCGGCGCGGCTGGTACATGTTCCCCGACAGCACGCACCAGTACCGGAAGGTGCTGATGCACCACACGCTGAAGTGCGATCCGGCGACCACTGCGGACCAGTACCCGTGCGGGGAGTGGGACTACCTCACCTACAACTTCATCCACGAGCACACCGGAGCGTACGACAGCACCGCGCTCACCGCCCCTTGGTTCAAGGTGGGTCGGCTTACCCCGGCGAGCTTGGGCTCCACCGTGGCCCCGGGCTTCGATACCTGGCTCGAGGCGGCGCCCACGCGCACCATCACCGCCGTGCAGGGTGAGGCCGACCATGCGGTGGGCCTGGCCGATGCGCCGGACCCCGGCACCCTGAACGCCGTGCGCGGCACCGTGCGCTCGCAATACCTCTACACCGCCGCGGAGCTGGCCGCCAGCGGGGTCGTCGCCGGACAGCCGCTGGACCGTCTGCGCCTGCAGGTGCTCACCGGCGGCGGCATCGACCGCGTGATCGTGCGCCTGAAGAACACGGCGGCCACGGCGCTCACCACCTTCGATGAGGCCGACCTCACCGAGGTGTGCCACACCGGCGGCGCGCCCTTCTCCGCGGCCGGCACCGTGACGCTGGAGCTGCTTCCGCTCTTCACGTGGGACGGTACGAGCAACCTGCTCGTGGACATCGCCGCCGACCAATGGACGGGCGCGACGGCACCGGTGCTGCAGGGCTCCACGGCCGCACCAGGGCTCGCGGTGCAACAGGCCGGTCGGAATGGCCATGTGGTGGTGGACGAGGATGTGATCGCGTTGGACCCTGCTCCGCTCGCCACGCTCACCACGGAAGTGACGGTGATGTTCCGCGCGAAGGGCGGCGACCAGCTGCCGCTGAACACCACCGTGTTCGAGGCGCGCAACGCCCAGAACACCCGCGTGCTCAACATCCACCTGCCCTGGAGCAACGGGAGCGTGTACTGGGACGCCGGCAACACCGGTGGTTCCTATGACCGCATCAACAAGGCCGCCACCGCTGCGGAGTACCAGGGAAGCTGGTGCCACTGGGCCTTCACCAAGAACACGGCCACGGGTTCCATGAAGATCTACCGCAACGGCGTGCTGTGGCACAGCGGCACGGGCCTCACCCGGCCGTTGAACGGCATCGTGCGCGCCAACCTCGGCTGCGACGCCGACCGCAACAACCCCTGGCCCGGATCGCTCGACGACGTGGTGGTCCTGGGCACGGAGCTCGACGCGGCCACCATCGCCGCATGGGCGGGGCGCGAGATCGATGCCACCCACCCGGCATGGGCCGATGTGCTGTACGCCTTCAGCTTCGACGAGACCACGGATGCCCCGCACCGTGCCGACAACCTGGCCGGTCCCGCGCACAACGCCTGGCTGCTGGGCACCACGCAACGTGCCTACGTGCGGCCCCAGCAGCTCGCTCGCGCCGAGGCGGCCGCACCGGTCCGCCCCGACCTCACCTTCACCCAGGGCAGCTACACCGATCAGGTCGACACGCTGCTGATGCCATGGCCCGCGCCCATGCCCGGTCTGGCCATCGAGCACTTCCAGGTGGTCGGCAACGCCGCGCAGCCCTTCGATACCCTGTTCACCCATGCTGACGGTTGGAGCTATACGCATGCGCCCGACGGTGCGCTCATCGACAGCACCTTGCTCTCGGGCCCCGTGCATGTGAACGACACGCTCAACTACTTCAGCGCGCCCTTCGAGGTGGTGCGCAACTGGGAGATCGGGCGCTTCATCACGCCCTATGGCATCGGGCTCAACCTGGGCACGAGCGGTTTCCGCTGGACCTTCGACGTCACGGATTACCAGCACCTGCTGCGCGACAGCGTGGAGCTCTCGGCCGGCAACAACCAGGAGCTGATCGACCTGCGCTTCGAGCTCATCGAGGGCACCGCTCCGCGCACCGTGGTCGAGCACCAGCGCCCGTGGGGACCGATGTCCAGCCGCTCTTACGGCGCGTTGAGCGACAACACCGCGCTCACCCCGGTCACCGTGGACCTGTCGCCAAGCGCCACGCAATGGGCGCTGCGCTCGCGCCTCACCGGCCACGGCCACAACAGCAACAACGGCGAGTACCCGCACTGCTGCGAATGGAAGGACAACACCCACTACCTGCATGTGAACGGCACGCAGGTGGACCAATGGCATGTGTGGCAGGAGAACGACTGCGCGCTGAACCCCGTGTACCCGCAGGGCGGCACCTGGCCAGGCAGCCGGGAGGGCTGGTGCCCCGGCGACGTGGTGAAGGACCATGTGACCGAGCTGACGCCCTCGGTGACCGGTGACAGCCTCGTGCTCGACTACAGCATCACGCCCGTGCCCACCAACAACCAGGGCATGGCCGGCGGCAACTACGTGGTGAACATGGACCTCTTCGGCTATGGTGCCGCCGCGCACGCGCTCGATGCCGAGGTGTACCACGTGAAGCGCCCCACCGATGTGGCGTATCACCGCCGCGAGAACCCTATCTGCATCGACCCCGTGGTGGTGCTGCGCAACGCCGGCGCACAGGACCTCACCAGCGCCACCTTCACCTACGGCGTATCGGGCGGGAACGCGGTGACGCATACCTGGACCGGGCTGCTGAAGCACATGGAACAGGTGGAGGTGACGCTGCCCGTGCCGGACGGCAGCTTCTGGATCGGCGACAACGACCACCGGTTCACTGTTTCGGTGAGCGCACCCAACGGCGGCAGCGACATGTACGCCGCGAACGACAGCTACACCACGTACTTCGAACTGCCGGTGATGTACACCGATGGCTTCATCGTGCGGATCCAGACCAACAACCGGCCCTGGGAGAACACCGTGACGCTGCGCGACATCACCGGCAACGTGGTCTACAGCCGCAGCAACATGTCGGCCAACACGATCTACGAGGACACCGTGGACCTGTGGGACGGTTGCTACACGCTTGAGGTGATGGACACCGGCAATGACGGCCTCTCCTACTGGGCCGATGCCGCGCAGGGCAACGGCACCTTCCGCCTGAAGCGGATGAACGGCAGCACGCTGAAGAACTTCCAGGCCGAGTTCGGCCGCACCATCCACTGGCCGTTCACCGTGAACGGGTTCGTGGGCGTGCAGGAGGCGAAGGCGGAGCACCGTGTGACGGCCTTCCCCAACCCCACCACCGGCCTGGTGCGGCTGCATGTGGAGGGCCTGGAGGGGCCGGGGCTGGTGGAGGTGCTCGATGCGCTGGGCCGCGTGGAGCTCACCCGTCCGGTGGAGCTCACCGGAGCGAACGACATCGACCTCGACCTGTCGGGCGCGGCGAGCGGCCTGCACCACATCCGTGTGCAGTGCGAGGGGGCCACGGCCACCCTGCGCGTGGTGCGGCAGTGACCGAGGCCTTGGAGCAGCAGCGGAGCGCAACGGCCCACGGCTGAAGGCCGATCGCGGGAAGCGGTTATTTTCGACCTGCGCCAGCTCTCCCATGGTCGTGCATCGCCGTTGCGCTCCGCGCAGCGGTACCTGAGCCTTGATCAACGCATCACGAAGTCACCACCATGCCCATCCGAATGACGCCCGACCAAGGGCAGGACGGTCCGCAACGCTCACGGCCTTCACCCGGTGGTGGAGGCGGCCGCTCCTCCGCCGGCCTGGGCGGGCTGCTGCCGATGATCCTGGGCCTGCTCCTGCGCAAGCCCAAGCTCCTGCTGGTGCTGCTGGTGGTGTTGGGGCTCTTCTACCTGCTGGGCGGAGGACGGGGCTGCTCCATGGGCGATGCGGGCGGCGGCATGATCGGACAGCTGCTGCAGACCACCACCGGGGCCACCTTCGACCCCAAGCTCTACGACCAGGCCGAGGTGTACGAGCCCCTCGCGGACAACGTGAACGCGCCGCTGCCCGAGCGCGTGTCGCTGGAGCAGTTCGCCCCCAAGCGCCTGAACCAGGGCGTGCAGGGCAGTTGTGTGGCCTGGGCCAGCGCCTATGCGGCACGCACCATCGTGCAGGCGCAGGCCACCAAGGCCGATCCCAACAGCACCGCCTTCAGCCCCAGCTACCTCTACAACCAGATCAAGATCGACGGCAGCGACTGCCAGGGCAGCTACATCTACCGCGCCATGGAGAACATGCTGAAAGGCGGTGTATTGCCGTACAGCAGGTTCGCCTACACCGACCAGAGCTGCGCGAAGCTCCCCACCGAGGACGAACGCCGCCAGGCCATGCCCTACCGCATCAAGGGCTTCCAACGGCTCACCTTGGGGGCCGATGAGCAACGCACGGACATGGTGGCCATGAAGCAGCACCTGAGCCAGGGCAGCCCCGTGGTGATCGGCATGATGGTGGGGGGCAGCTTCATGCAGGAGATGGAGGGGCGCGAGCTGTGGGAACCCACGCAGAGCGACTACCGCATGCCCGGCTTCGGCGGCCACGCCATGTGCGTGATCGGGTACGACGACTACAAGTTCGGCAACGAGGGCGGCTTCCAGATCATGAACAGCTGGGGACCGGAATGGGGGAAGAACGGCATCGCTTGGGTGCGGTACGGCGACTTCGACCATTTCGGCAAGGAGGCGTACGCGGTGTATCCGCAAGGCGAAGGTGTCGATGTGAAGCCGCAGCGTTTCGACGTGCGCTTCGGGCTGGTGGCAGTGGACGCGAACGGCAAGGCCACCGGCGCCATGATCCCGCTGAAGCACATGGGCGGCCGGGTGTTCCGGACGGAAGAGCCCGTGGCCAAGGGCACACGCTTCAAGGTGCAGGTGACCAACAACGCCGAGTGCTACACGTATTGCTTCGGGCAGGAGACGGACGGCAGCAGCTATGTGCTGTTCCCCAATACGCCGAAGCACTCCCCCTACTGCGGCATCACCGGCACGCGCATCTTCCCCAAGGACCAGAGCATGACGGTGGACGAGGTGGGCACACGCGATGTGATGGCGATCCTGGTGTACAACCAGCCCATCGACTTCCCCAAGGTGGACGAGGCCATGAAGTCCGATGCGGCGCAGGGCCTCGACGCCAAGCTTACCGCCGTGCTCGGCAACGAGCTCATCGACCCGGCCAACGTGTCCTACACCGCAACCCAAGGGGCCTTCGGTGCCTCGTGCGCGGTGGAACGCAATGCCGTGGCCTTCGTGATCGAGGTGGACAAGCGATGAGGGGAGCTCACGAAGCGGTGCGCAACGGATGGCCGCCCAGGTCAGCCAGGCCGGCGCAGGGGATCCCCGCTTCCTCCGGAAGGAGGGCCTCCCAACGGCACCAGGACTCTCCCGACAGACCAGTGTCGACCACCAGCTGCCATCCCGGTGACGAAGGGAAGGCCCTTTATCCGGATCACCTGTGCGGACGGTCCATCATCCAGCGGATGTGCGCGACCGTAGCGGAACGAAAGTATGGGCAGCACCACCTGCCGGTAGTGTAGAATTTGTATGACAACGAGCACCGGGAAGCCCCGGCAGGAAGCCGCGATCCCGCAGGCCCTGTACACCGGAAAGGACGAAAAGCCGACCATGCGATGACCCACCCACGACCCTTGGACCTGCTGATCGCGGACGACCACACCATCGTGCGTCGCGGTCTTCGCTTCCTGCTCGATGAGCACCTGCCCCAGGCTTCCATCCGCGAGGTGGAGAGCTACAGCGAACTGCTCGAGCGCTTGAAGGAGCGGGAGCCGGACCTGCTCATCCTCGACCTGCAGCTCACCGACCGCAACACGTTCGGTGCGATCGGCCGGCTGCGCTCCGCGCACCCGTCGATGCGCATCCTGGTCTTCACCATGACCAACGCACGCATCTTCGCCGACACCATCATGCGCGCCGGTGTGAACGGCTTCCTCAACAAGCAATGCACCGACGAGGACATCATCGGGACGGTGAAACGCATCCTCTCCGAAACGCATGACCCCGCGGCCACGCCCGTGGAAATGCCCGAGACGCCGCTGCACGCGCTGAGCATGCGCGAGATCAACGTGATGCACGAGCTGCTCACCGGCCGTTCGGCCAAGGAGATCGCCTCGCGGCTCGACATCGAGGTGACCACCGTGGCCACCTACAAGCGCCGGCTGTTCGAGAAGCTCGGCGCCACCAGCATCCTCGACCTGCAGCGCATGGTGAACGAACATGCGTGAGCATCGCTTCGCGGCACGGCCGTCGTTCCTGACCGCGGCGCTGCCCCTCCTGTTGGCGGTCCTGCACCCCGGCATTACCGCGCGCGCCCAGGGCCTGCCCGGAAACGGCTGGGTGCATGAGCATTTCATGGTCCGCGACGGACTTCCGCAGAACAGCGTGCGGGACATGCTGCTGGACAGCCTCGACCACCTCTGGTTCACCACCCAGGCTGGGCTCGTGCGGTACGACGGCGTCAACTTCCGCAAGTTCGACGTACCGGAGGGCAGCACGCCCAACTCCGAGCGCCTGCGCCAGTTGATAGCCACCACAAGGGGCGAGGTGGTCTTCGACGACCTGTACGGCACGCTCTACCAGGTGCACGGCCACAGCGCCGTGGTGCGCCTGAGCGACCAGTACAGCTCCAACCTCATGTTCGAAGGCGGCGCCCCCAGCCTCGACGTGCTGCTGCGCCTGATCGGACTGCCCAAGGGCGATGCCTTGCGACGCGGTCTCGTGCCGGACAACGTGATGCGGGCGGTGCCGGTGGACGATCACCGGTGGTACGCCGTGGGACCATCGGGGGTGGTGCTGCTCCACGACATCGCCATCGTGGACACGGTCTCGCCTCCCCTGCCGGTGCGTCACCTGTTCGCCATCGCTGGTCGACTGTACGGCCGCACCGACCAGGAGGTGCTCGACCTCGGGCCCGCCGATGGTCGTGCGCGCACCGCTCCGTTCCCACCACGCCCGGTGCGCTGGACCGGTGCGGCACCACCGGAGGGAGGACGGCTGATCTGGCGCCTGGGCGATGCGCACGCGCTCCTCGTGCACGGCACGTCGATCGGGCTCATCGCCCCGGGGGATGGGCCGCACACGCTCACCTTCACCGACATGGAGGTGCCGTCGCTCGGCCATAGCCTGATCAACACCGCCATGTGGTGCCCGCCCTATGGCAAGCTGCTGGTGGGCACCGATGTGCGCGGCCTCCATGTGCTCTGGCGTCGGATGGCCCGCCTGCGGCGCGGCCCGACGATGGGACCCGGCGCTTCCTCCTCCGTGCTCGCGCAGGTGCCGCTGCCCCATGGCGAGCTGATCGCCTTCACCAGCGATGGTGCGGTCCATCAGCTGGACAGCGCCGGTTCATCGCGGCAACTGCCCATCCGCACCGGGAAAGCGCACCGCGCCGCCTTTCTGGACCGCTCCGGGAGGCTCATCCATACCAGCGGGGACAGCCTGATGCGCTATGACCTGCGCACCGGCGTGCACGAGCTGCTCGCGGAAGGCGAACGTCTCATCTGGACCATCAAGCAGGAAGGCGACTCCATCTGGGTGGGCGAGGAATTCGCCATCGGCCTGTACACGGCAGGTGCCTACCGCAAGATCGCCTCGCTCCCCGACGGCCCCGGGCCCACCATGCCCCTGTTCCTGCTGCGGCGCGCCGATGGCGCACGGTACTTCGGCACCTGCGCCGGCCTGTACCGCTTCGACAGCTCCGGCCTGGTGGAGCTTGTGCCCGGCACGAGCATGCTGTGCGTGCGCAGCCACCTGGACCTTGGCCCGTACCTGCTGCTCGGCACCTACGGCAGCGGCATCCACGTGCTGCATCCCGACGGACGCATCACCGCGCTGCCCCTCGACAGGCCGGGCATCCTGTCGCACACCCACGGGTTCCTGGACGATGGGAAAGGCCATGTCTGGATGACCACGAACAAGGGCCTCGTGCGCATGGAGCGCGCCCGCCTGCTGGCCTTCCTCAAGGGTGAGGTGCCGGGCATCGACCACACGTTGTTCCGCGACCGCGTGGGGCTCGAGAGCGTGGAGTTCAACGGTGGATGCGACCCGGCCATGGTGATGCTCCCCGGCAACGTGCTCTCCATGCCCAGCATCGAGGGCATCGTGCAGCTCGAAGCCGCACGCATGCCCGCTTCCGCCCGGCTGGACCAGGTGCTGTTCGAGGACATCGTGGTGGACGGGCGCGACTGGCCCATGAACGAACACCTGGTGCTCCCCACCGATGTGCACGAACTGCGGCTGCAATTCTCCATCCCCTGCTGGAACGATGTGGGCGACCTCGACCTGGAGTACATGGTGGAAGGCCATGGCAAGGACTGGCGCCCGCTCGATGTGAAGGCCGGATCCCTCACGCTCCAGAACCTGCGGCCCGGCGAGCACCTGCTGCGCATCCGGCGCGCTGGGGGCGGTCCCGTGTCGATCAATGGCGATACGGAACTCTGGTTCAAGGTGGATCCTCCCTGGTGGCGCACGCCCAAAGGCATCGGCATGCTGCTCGCCACCCTTGTGCTGGCGATCTGGGGCAGCATCCGCCTGTACACCTGGCGCGTGCAGGCCCGCAACAGGGAGCTCGCGAAGGCGGTGGAACGGCGCACCAGTGAGCTCCGGCAGGCCAATGCCGAGCTGGAGGCCGGGTTGAAGCTCAAGGCCCGGATGATGAGCGTGATCACCCATGACATCGTATCGCCGTTGCGGTTCATGACACGTGTGGCCCGCCTGAGCCAGCGGGCCCTGGACAAGGGCGAGACCCGATCGGTCGGTGAATCGCTGCGCGACATGAGCAGCACCTCGGAGAAGCTCCATGCCCTGGTGACCAACCTGCTCCACTGGATGAAGCACCAGGAAGGCGTGCTCGCCACCAATCCGGCCACGGTGGACCTGCGCCGGTGCACGGACGAGGTGTTCAGCCTGTTCCAGGACCAGGCGCGCGAGCAGGGCATCACGCTGGTCAACCACATCGCGGGAGGCACCACGACGATCACCGATCGCGACATGGTCTGTGTGGTGATGCGCAACGTGGTACTGAACGCGTTGAAGCACACGCAGAACGGCTCGGTGCAGGCGAGCAGCGAGAGCCGCCACCAGGAGCTCCGCATCATCGTCTCCGATACCGGCAGCGGCATGGGGGCCGAGGAGGTGGAGCGCATCCGCGCATTGCGCGACACACGCCACGAGGGACAGCCCCTGCCACTTGACCAGGCCGACGGCGGACTTGGCTATGTGATCATCACCGACCTGCTCCGCCTCATCGGCGGCAGCTTCGAGCTCGACAGCAAGCCCGGGAAGGGCACCACCGTCACGATCCGGCTGCCCGCTGAAGGCTCGCTCACCGTTCAGTCCGCCTGAGGCACGGCCTCCAGCTCATGTTCCCGCGCGGCGGTGACCCGCACCTCCGCGAAGTCGCCGATGCGCAGGTGGCCCGCCGACGTGGGGATGAGCACGTCGTTGTCCACCTCCGGTGAATCGTGCTCCGTGCGGGCGTGGTAGAAGCCTCCCTCCGCCTTGTCCACCAGCACCCGGTAAGTGCCGCCCACCTTGCGCTGGTTCAGCTCGTAGCTGATGCCGCCCTGGAGCTCCATCACCTCCGTGGCCCGCTCCTGCTTCACCTCGAAGGGCACATCGTCCTCCATGGTGAAGGCGTGCGTATCCTCCTCGTGGCTGTAGGTGAAACAGCCCAGCCGGTCGAAGCGCATGCGCTCGATCCACCGCAGGCCGTCCTCGTGGTCGGCCTGGGTCTCGCCAGGGAACCCGGCGATCAGGGTGGTGCGGATGGCGATGCCCGGCACACGGTCGCGGATCTCGTTCACCAGCCGCTCGGTCTTCTCCTGGGTGATGCCACGCCGCATGCGCTTGAGCACCTCGGTGCTGCCATGCTGGAGCGGCATGTCGAGGTACTTGCAGATGTTGGACCGCTCCTTCATCACGTCCAGCACCTCCATGGGGAAGCCGCTCGGGAAGGCGTAATGCAGGCGGATCCAATCGATGCCCTCCACATCACTGAGCTTCCGCAGCAGCTCGTCCAAGGTCCGCTTGCCGTAAAGGTCGAGCCCGTAGTAGGTGAGGTCCTGGGCGATGAGGATGAGCTCCCTGACGCCCTGAGCGGCCAGGGCCCTCGCATTGGCCACGAGCTGGTCGGCGGGGGTCGAAACGTGCTTCCCGCGCATCAGCGGGATGGCGCAGAAACTGCACTTGCGGTCGCAGCCCTCGCTGATCTTGAAGTAGGCGAAGTGGGCGGGTGTGGTGAGCAACCGCTCCCCCACCAGTTCGTGCTTGTAATCGGCCTTCAAGGTCTTGAGCAGGCGGGGCAGGTCGCGCGTGCCGAACCAGGCATCGACCTGGGGAATGCCCTCCTTGAGCTCCGATCCGTATCGCTGGCTGAGGCAGCCCGTAACGTAGACCTTCTCCACCAGGCCCTCGTCCTTGGCCTTGGCGTAGGCGAGGATGGTGTCGATGCTCTCCTGCTTGGCGTTCTCGATGAAGCCACAGGTATTGATCACCACCACGTTGTGGTCGCCGCCGGGGGCCTCGTGGTCAACGGCGATGCCATTGGCCTTGAGCTGCGCCATCATCACCTCGCTGTCGAAGGTGTTCTTGGAGCAGCCGAGGGTGACGACGTTGACCTTGGTGGTCTTGAGGGTCTTGGCCTTCATGGGACCGCAAAGGAACGGCGATCCCGTGGGTGTGAAACCATTCGGCCCACCCCACGTTCAAGCGGCCGGTACACGCGATGACAATCTCCCTGTTAACGCGGTCGTACGGGAACTCCCATGCCGTGCTCCGGCTGGCGGTCCTGTATCTGATCGGAACCACCGGCGCGATGCGGGTCCAGGCACAGCCTGACTCCACACGCCTGCTGCTCGTGAGCGGCCTGCACGACGTGCTGGGGTCCGATGGCGCGGCGCCGACGTCCACCCTGTCCACCAACATCACCGACCGCCAGGCGCGTCAACTGCGCGAAGCCCCGGGCATCGTCACCGTGCTGCTCGCCGACGAGATAGCGGCCGCTGGGGCCCGCGACCTCCAGGAAGCCCTGATGCTACTTCCGGGCGTGACGCTGGGCCGCGATGTGGACGACGCCATCGGTATCGGCATCCGCGGCAACTGGGCGCACGAGGGCAAGTGCCTGATCATGCTCAACGGGTCCTACCTGAACGAGAACTCGTACGGCACCTTCGCCCTCGGCCAGCGCATCGGGCTCGCCAACATCGGCCGCATCGAGATGATCAGCGGCCCTGGATCCGTCAATTACGGCGGGGTCGCCGCCCTGGGCGTGATCAACATCGTGACCAAGGACGCCGTGGAGACCGAAGGCGTCTCGGTGGTCGCACAGAGCGGCACATCGCATGGGCGCACTTCACGCCACGTCCTGGAGGTCTTCGGCGGCCAGCGCATGGGCAAGACATCGATCACCTACAGCGCCTTCCTGGACCGCGGGGTGCGGACCGCGTGGGAGGACACCCTGTGTGGAGGTGTCCCGATCGACTATGCCGACAGCACGCAGATACAGAGCGGCCAGTTCACCATCGGCCTGCGCAACGGAGGTTCCGAAGCGCAGCTGTTCGTCAGCGAGTACAACCACCGGATCAGCGACAAGGGCTCGGAGGTCCTGCGCCGCGACCTCATCCTTGACGTCGGCCACCTCTTCAACCTCGACCGCTTGACCACCTTGGACATCAAGCTCGGCGGTCGCGTGCAGCTCCCATGGAGCAACGTGAACGACACCTCCATCGCCCTCATCAACTCCAACACCATCGACCAGCGGATCTCCTTGTCCACGCACCTGACGCGCACCATGGGGTCCGGCATCAGCGTGAGCGCCGGTATCCAGGGCTACTCGGAGAACAGCCGTTTTGTGTCGCCGAAGGAAGGGAATGTGTTCGCGTACAACGGCGCTCCGCGGTTGGTGGCCAACGACCTGGCGGCCTTCGCCGAGCTCTCCATCAGGCATCGCTTCGGCAACCTTACCGCCGGCGGACGCTACGAGAAGAACTCGATGGCCGGCGATGCCTTCGCACCGCGCTTCGCATACACCAAGGTCATCGGACGGTTCCATACCAAACTGCTCGCGAGCCGGGCGTTCAAGCTGCCCACCCTCCAGAACATGAACCTCGGTCCTGACGACGGCTCGTTGACGCACGAGACCGTGCTCACCAACGAGCTTGAGCTCGGCTACCTGATCGACCAAGGCGTGGACCTGGCCATGAACCTGTTCTCGGTGGACATCAAGGACCCCATCGTGTACGTGTACGATGAGGCCAACGGCACCGACAACTACATCAATCGGCCATGGTCGGGCACGGACGGGGTGGACCTGAAGCTGAACTGGGACCGCGAACGTTTCGATGTACGGGCCCATTGGTCGTTCTACCGCGTGAACGCACGGCGTTCGGACCTGCCCGAGGCGGAACTGGACGGCGACCCCGATGCCTATCAAGGACTCGCACAGCACGCCGGCGGGGCCACCCTGCAATATCAACTTGGCGCCGGATTGGCGATCCAGGCCGGCGCGAACGTGATGGGCACGGCCCAGGCCTACTGCATGGATCCCTCAGGAGCCTTGGTCCCCTTCCGGGAGGCACCGAACACCTTGTTCAACTCCGCGCTCCGGTGGACACCGCGGCGCCACCAGGACCTTTCCTTGAGGGTCGGGTGCAACAACATGGGTGATGTGGAACGCCACGTGCTCAGCACCTACTCGAACGGGTCCTCTCCCCTTCCCCTGACCGGAAGGGAGTGGACCTTCCAGGTGAGTTATCGGTTCCATCCATGAGAACGCCCGCACTCCTCCTGCTGCTGGCGGTCTGCGGATCCGCCCGTCCCCAGGGACCCGGTCTTAACGATGCCATGACGGCCAACGAGGCCGGCCTGACCAAAGAGGCGGTCGCGATCGCCGTGCGCGTGCATGAAGAGGCGAATGCGCGCAACGCCACCGACCTGGTGATCGAGAGCGATGTGCTTCTCGTGGAACTGTACCATGCGCTCGGTGAGCCGCGCCTCGCGATCGCCCACGCCATCGATGCCAGGGCCCGCGACCCGGAACATCCTGCGCTGCACCGGCCCGGGTACCTGCTCGACCTCATCGATGTGGAGCGGTCGCTCGGTCTCCTTGAACAGGCCGAGGAACGGTTGAAGCAGCTGCTCGACGGGCCCGCGCTCGACGCCACCACCCGTGCGGGCTGCGCGGCACGATATGCGGGCCTGTTGACCGAGGCCGGCAGGGATGCGGAGGCCAGGGAACAATGGAACGCGCTCATCACCATGTTGAACGCGATGCCTTCCGGTGCGATGTCGCCGGACCTTCAGCGCACCCTGGCCGGTTCCCGCCCTGCGGACCCGTTGCAGGCCCTAAGCATCGAAGAACGGCTGCTGTCCGAGGCCAGGCAGCGCAACGACCTGGCCGCCATCATGTCGCACGCCAACAACTGCGGGCGTTCGCTCATGCGTGCGGGGCGCCTGGCGGAAGCAGGGGAACGGTACGAACTTGCGCTCGCACAGGTCGCGGCCCCGCGCACGCTGGGTATCCGTTACGAGGCGACCATGAACAGGGCCGTGCTTTGGAGCGCGTTGGGGCGTCGCGAGGAGGCCGTGCGGGAACTGGACGTGGTCGCCCGCGAATGCGCGCGGAGCGGCCGCAACGAGCAACGCGCCAGGGCCCTTGTCCTTCGCGGGGGCATCAACTACAAGAACGGCCTGCTCACCGCGGCGGCCGATGATGCCACCCAGGCACTGGACCTGGCCGACGCGGGTGGTCTGCAGGAGCTCCGCTTCGATGCCCTTGACCTGCTGGCGTCGATCGCGCGCCTGCGGGGACAAAGCGCGCAGGTCGCGTCGATAGAGGCGCGGATCGCGGCCCTTCGGCAGGAGCAGGCCAGCAAGGCGGAACAGGAGCTTCGACAGCGCGGGACCATCCTCCGGGAGCTGCAGGCGACCGAAAGCAAGGCCATGGAGGAAGAGGCCCGTCGTGCACGCGAGCGGACCAACCTCACCAGGCTCAACGCCGAGGCGGAAGGACGGGAGGCCGAGCTGGCGCTTCTACGCGCACGACAGGAGCTGGAGAGCGCACACTTGCGCGAGGTGGCCTTGGAACGCGAACGTGCGCAAAAGGAGCTCTCGCTCACCGCCGCAGCCCTGCAGGCCGAAAAGCGGGAACGCACCATCGCCATCCTCAGCCGCGACAAGGAGCTGGCGCTCTGGGATGCCGCGCAGCGGGAACGCCGCGATTCACTTGAACTCCTTGAACGCGCCAACAAGCTCCTCCTCTCCGAGGCCAGGCTTGGCGATGCCGAAGCCCAGGAGCAACGCGCGGCGAAACAGCTCGCCTTTCTCCTGCTCGCCCTGGCGGCGACCGCCGGTGGTGCGCTCGCGCATGGCATGGTCGTCTACCGGCGCAAGAACCGCGAGATCCACGCGCGTGGCCAGGCGATCGAACGCATGAACCGGGAAGTGAGCGATGTGAACGAGAAGATCCTGGGCAGCATCGACTACGCCCGGCACATCCAATCCGCCATCACGCCCGGCGAGGATGTGTTCCGCGAACTTCTACCGGGCAGCTTCCTTGTGTACCGTCCGTTGGATGTGGTGAGCGGCGACCTGCCCTACCTGCATCGGGTGGGAGACTCCATCTACGTGGGTGCCATCGATTGCACCGGTCATGGTGTCCCGGCGGCGATGCTCAGCTTCATCGCCCACTACTCCCTCACGCACCTCATCGACACCATGCACGGAGCGCCCTGCGGCGAGATCCTGGCAGCCCTCCATGCCAGCGTGCGTGACACCCTGCGCACCCAGAATCCGGGATTGCCCTTCAACGATGGCATGGACCTCAGTCTGTGCCGCATCGACCGTGCCACCGGATCGATCCAGTTCGCCGGAGCCCAGCTTCCGGTCATCATCACCAGTGAACAAGGCGTGGAGGTGGTAAGGGGGGACCGCGTTTCGCTTGGGGACAGGGCATTCAACGGAGCTGCTACCCTGCACACCCACCACCGCCACCTGGACGGCTCGGCGCGCCTGTACATCCTCAGCGACGGCTACATCCACCAGTTCGGCGGTGAGCATGGCCTACGCAAGTTCAGCCTTCAACGCCTTGCCCATGCCCTCGAAGGGACGCAGCGCATGAGCCCCGACGAAGCGCGAGACCACCTGACCAGGCTGTTCGACGAATGGCGGAACGGTGTGTCACAGACCGATGACGTGCTCCTGATCGGCATCTCCCGATCGGCGTAACCCCCGACCATGTTCCCGCGTTAAAGCCTCACGATCATGGACCCGAACAGCAACCTGATACGTTACGAAGGCCTCCTGACCAGCGAAGTGCGCGTGCAGCTCACCGACCTTCTGCTGGCCATCGCGGTCTCGAACCTCGGCAGCCGCAGTGACCTGAAGAAGCTCTTCGGCGTTGCGGTCGAGCTCCTGGACAACGCCCAGCGCTATTGCAGTTCGGGCAGTGTCTCCTTTGAGTGGCACATCGAGGGCACCGAGCTGGTGATCGCCATCACCAACAAGGCGTCCAAGGCCGATGCGGAACGGCTGATCGACCGGGTGGCCGCCATCCAGGCGATGAGCCCCGAGCAGCTCGCGGATGCCTTCCGCCAGCAATTGCAGGACCCCTCCTTCGGTGAGAAGGGCGGCGCCGGCCTCGGCATGCTCCAGATCGCCCGCCGCGTGGGACAGGCCATCAACGCACGCATCTCCGCCGACGCCAACGGCGACTACATCTGCACCAGTCAGGTCACCACCACGCTCCGCACCCGCTGACCATGGAACCGCTCTTCATCCCCGCAACGAAAGGAACCCCGGAGATCGCCATCGATGCGCAGAGCGCTTCGCTCAGCGTGAAGGGCATGTCGATCCCGGAGAACGCGGCCGAGTTCTATGCGCCCGTGATCCAAGTGCTCGAGCAGGTGCTGAACATGGCACCGGCGCACTTCAACGCCCATTTCGACCTCAGCTACTTCAACTCCTCCTCGCTGAAGGCCCTGTACATGGTCCTGCAGCGCCTCAAGGAGGCCCGCATCATGGGCGCCACGCTCTCCATCGAGTGGGTGGTCGAGGAAGAGGACGAGTTCATGCTCGAGGCCAGTCAGTACTTCTGCGACCTCCTGGGCATCGACATGCAGGTGAAGCATGTGCCCGTGCGCGACCACCGTGAGCGCAAGGCCTCCTAGACCGGCCTAGACCGCCTTGAACAGCGCGTCGACGAACGCCTTGCGGTCGAAGAGCTGCAGATCGTTGATGCCTTCCCCGATGCCCAGGTACTTGATGGGCACCTGGAACTGGTCGCTGATGCCGATGGCCACGCCGCCCTTGGCCGTTCCATCGATCTTCGTGAGTGCCAGCGCGGTCACCTGTGTGGCGTTGGTGAAGTGCCGGGCCTGCTCGATCGCGTTCTGACCCGTGCTCGCGTCGAGCACCAGCAGCACCTCGTGCGGGGCGTCGGGCACCACCTTCTGCATCACGTTGCGCACCTTGGTGAGCTCGGCCATGAGGTTGACCTTCGTGTGCAGGCGTCCGGCCGTGTCGATGATCACCACGTCGGCGCCCTTTGCCTTCGCGCTCTCCACGCTGTCGTAGGCCACGGCGGCCGGGTCGGCACCCATGCCCTGGCTCACGAGCGGCACGCCCACGCGCTCGCTCCAGATGCGCAGCTGGTCCACTGCGGCCGCGCGGAAGGTGTCGGCCGCGCCGAGCATCACGCTGTGGCCGGCCCGCTTGTAAGCGTTGGCAAGCTTGCCGATGGTGGTGGTCTTGCCCACACCGTTCACGCCCACCACCATGATCACGTGGGGCTTGGTGCCGCTCACCTGGAAGGGCGTGTTCGCGTGGTCGTGGTCGCGCATGAGCGAGGCCACCTCCTCGCGCAGGATCCCGTTGAGCTCGTCGGTGCCCACGTACTTGTCGCGGGCCACGCGCTGCTGGATGCGCTCGATTATCTTGAGGGTGGTGTCAACACCCACGTCGCCCGTCACGAGGGTCTCCTCCAGGGCATCGAGCACCTCGTCGTCCACCTTGCTCTTGCCGGCCACCACGCGGGCGAGCTTGGCGAAGAAGCCGCTGCGCGAGCGCTCCAGCCCCTTGTCGAGGTCCTGCTGCTCCGCCTCCTTCTGGGCGGGGCTCTTGTCCTTACCGAACAGACCGAAGAAAGCCATGCGGGTACTTATGCAAGAAAGGCCTCCGCCGGGGCGAAGGCCTTTCCATGGGAGTAATGGTCGATGCGGTGATCAGCCTTTCTTGGCGGCGAGGAACTTGTCCACCTCGTCCTGGGCCATCACCTGCTCCTGGAACTGGAACCCGCCGGTCTTGGGGTTCTTCACCATGCGGATGACCTTGGTGAACACCTTGGCGTCCGCCTTCTTCAGGGTAGCAACTACCTTCTTTGCCATGATTCACGCGCCGGAGCGCTGGATTTGATGTTTCGCGAAGGCGCGTGTTACTTGATCTCTTTGTGGACCGTCATCTTCCGGAGGATGGGGTTGTATTTCTTCAACTCCATGCGCTCGGTCGTGTTCTTCCGGTTCTTCGTGGTGATGTAGCGGCTGGTGCCGGGCTGGCCCGAGGCCTTATGCTCGGTGCACTCGAGGATCACCTGTACGCGGTTCCCTTTCTTGGCCATTGGTCAGGGGGATGTGTCGGTTCGTGTTGGATCAGGCCAGGTAACCCTTCGCCTTGGCGCGCTTCAGCGCCTCGGCGATGCCGATCTTGTTGATGGTACGCATGCCGGCGGCGCTCACACGCAGGGTCACCCACTTCTTCTCCTCGGGGATGTAGTAGCGGCGGTCCTGCAGGTTCGGCGCGAACGTGCGTTTGGTCTTGATGTTCGAGTGGCTCACACTGTGGCCGGTGATGACCTTCTTGCCGGTGATCTGGCAGACCTTGCTCATGGCGATACGATTACGTACGGGGGCGCAAATGTATGCATTTCCCACACACGGTGGTACAACGATGGAAAAAGCTGATGGTCAAGGGATAGGCGCGAAGGTCCGCCTTCCCGCCCCCATCAGGCCGGGTCCACCTGGCCGATCAGGCGCTTGCGCAGCATGTTCAGGGCCGAAAGGGCGCTCCGCTGGATCACCAGGTCACGGGTGCCAGGGAAGAAGCCCTTCACCGACCGCACCCCGTCCGGCCCCGCCACCGCCATCCACACCGTACCCACGGGTTTCTCCTCGGTGCCACCGTCCGGACCGGCCACCCCGCTCAGGGCGATGCTCCAGTCGGTGCGCAGGGCCTCGCGCACGCCCGTGGCCATCTGCTCCACCACCGGCCTGCTCACCGCGCCGTTGAGCTCCAGCATGCCGGCCGGGATGCCCAGCTCCTCCATCTTCACCGCGTTGGCATAGCTCACCACGCCGCCGGTGTAATAGGCCGAACTCCCTGGCACCGAGGTGATCAGGTGGCTCACATACCCCCCCGTGCAGCTTTCGGCCAACCCCACCGTCTGCCCGCGCTCCTTCAGCAACCGCCCGATCGCCCGTTCCAGCCGGTCCTCCCCCTCCCCGAACACCAGGTCGGGGATCAGCGCCAGCAGTTCGGCCGCCTTGCGGTCCACCCGGGCCTTCACCTCGGCCGGGTCGTTGCCAGCGTAGGCGCTCAGGCGCAGCTTCACCACGCCCGGACTGGGCAGGTAGGCCAGCTTGATGTGCTCCCCGGCCAGGCTGTCCTCCCAAGGCTCGATCCGCTGGGCCAGGTGGCTCTCGCCCAGCCCCGTGGTCAGGATGGTGCGGTGCACGATGGCGGGCGGTCGGAACCGCTCCTCCAGCCGCGGCAGCACCTCGCGCTCCATCATGGCCTTCATCTCGTAAGGCACCCCGGGCATGCTCACGAACACGCGCCCATCACGTTCGAACCACATGCCGCTCGCCGTGCCCCGGTCATTGGCGATCACGGTGCATGCTTCCGGCAGGTCGGCCTGTGCACGGTTCACCTCCAGCGGCTCACGCCCGATGCTGCGGAAGAAGGCCTCGATGCGGGCCTCGATCGCCGGGTGGCGCACCAGCCGCGTACCGAAATGCTCGCACAGCGTGTGCTTCGTGATGTCGTCCTTGGTGGGACCGAGCCCCCCGGTGATGAGCACCACATCGCAGGAGGCCGTGGAGAGGGCTTCGATGATCTCGGAACGGTCGTCGCCGATGGTGCGTACGAGCTTGGGACGGATGCCGATGAGGCCGAGCCGCTCCCCCATCCAACCCGCGTTGGTGTTGATGGTCTGCCCGATGAGCAGTTCGTCGCCGATGCTGATGACCTCGGCCGTGATCTCCTTCGCCATGGGACCCGCCTTGGCATGGTAGCTTCGGCGTTCGGGGCGCGAAGATCGGCCAGTGGAGGCTCAGCCGTGCATGGCGGGCGATCTTCCGTAACGGCCCACCACCTCGGCCTCATGGGCCAGGAAAGCCGCCCAACGCCCGTCCACATCCTCCCGGCCGCCATACTTGCGGGCCAGACCGAGGAAGGTGGTGTAATGCCCGGCCTCGCTCACCATGAGCTCGCGGTAGAAGGCGCGGAGCTCCGCGTCGTCCACGGTGGCGGCGAGCAGCTTGAAGCGCTCGCAGCTGCGGGCCTCGATCATGGCGGAGAAAAGCAGCCGGTCCACCAGGCGCTCTTCGCGCGTACCGCCTTTCCGCACGAACGCGAGCAGCTCGTTCACGTAGCTGTCCTTGCGTTCAGGCCCCAGCACCCATCCCCGCGCCTCGATCCGCTCCACCACCATGCTGAAGTGCTCCAGTTCCTCCCGCGCGATGCGGGTGAGCTCCTGCACGAGCTCCGTGATCTCCGGGTGCTGCACGGTGATGGTGATGGCATTGGTGGCGGCCTTCTGCTCGCACCAGGCATGGTCCACAAGGGCCTCCCGCAGGTCCTTCCGGGCCAGTTCGGCCCAGCGCGGGTCGGTCGGAAGTCGGAGTCCCAGCATGCGCGTACCGTTGGGGCGGCGAAGTTCGTGCAACGCACGCTCCCGGCTATCTTGGACGGGATCTGCCGATGCAACGCCCCGCCCTGGCCATCCTCGCCGCCACCGCCTGGATCAGCGTGCATGAGTTCGTGCGCAACCAGGTGGTGCTCGCGCACGCGTGGGAGGCCCACTACCACGGGCTCGGCCTCACATTCCCGGCCAGCCCGGTGAACGGGGCCATCTGGGGGCTGTGGGCCCTGCTGCAGGCCATGGCCATGCTGGTCATCGCACGCAGGTTCAGCCTCGGCTGGACGGCCGGTCTGGGCTGGTCGATGGGCTTCCTGCAGATGTGGACGGTGATCGGCAACCTCGGCGTGCTGCCCTTCGGCATCCTCGGCATCGCGGCGCCCTGGAGCGTGGTGGAGGCCCTCGGCGCGGCCTGGATAGTGAAGCGCCTGGGGTGACCCCATCGACCCGGTCGATACCTTCACCGCTCCGATCGACCGGAACGATATGACCCTGCAACAGTTGCACTATGTGGTGGCCCTGGCCGACCATGGGCGGTTCGTGAAAGCGGCGAAGGCCTGCCATGTGACGCAGCCCACGTTGAGCATGCAGGTGAAGCAGCTGGAGGACGAACTGGGCGTGGTGCTCTTCGACCGCCGCCAACAGCCGCTGCGCCCCACCGCCGACGGCGAGCCCATCATCGCCCAGGCCCGTGTGGTGCTGCGGGAGGCCGCCCAGCTCAACCAGCTCACGCGCGAGCTGCGTGGAGGCCTTGCGGGCACCTACCGCATGGGGGTGATCCCCACGCTCGCGCCCTACCTGCTGCCCCTCTTCCTCACCCGCTTCGCGCGCGAGCATCCCGAGGTGACGATGAAGGTGAGCGAACTGCGCACGGGCGACATCGTGAACGACCTGGTGCAGGGCAAGCTGGACCTGGGGGTGCTGGTGTCACCGTTGCACCACCCGGACATCGAGGAGATACCGCTCTTCCAGGAGCCCTTCCTGGCCTACCTCCCGAAGGGCCATCCGCTCGCGGCCCGGCGCCGGTTGCCACGCAAGGACCTGGCACGGCAGCCGCTGTGGGTGCTGGGCGAGGGCCATTGCTTCCGCGAGCAGATGCTGAGCCTGTGCGACCGCCCGCGCTCGGCGGGGCATGGCAACGTGCTTTACGAGAGCGGCAGCATCGAGACGCTGAAACAACTGGTGCGCCAGGGCGACGGCGTGACGCTGGTGCCGGCGCTCAGCGTGGGCGATGG
>JAEUSV010000098.1 GCA_016788485.1 Flavobacteriales bacterium | reverse complement strand
GTGTTCAGGCCGGTGCGCTGGATCGTGTAGGAATAGGGCAGGCCGACCATGAAGCTCCAATGCGCCGTGGGGCTCACCTCCAGGCTGGGGCTCACGTTCAGGCTCTCCCAGTGGTCCTGGTCGGAGAGCAGCGTCTGGTAGCTCAGTTCGCACTCGGCCATGTAGTAGCTCGCGAACGAGCGGCCGATGATGCCATCCATCCAGAGCTGTGAGTTGGTCCCCTGGGCAGCTGCGGTAAGCGCCAACTGGATCGCGGCGATGATGCAGAGGCCCGCTCTCCATTGGAGCGGTGGGCGGACCGACAGGGGCATGCGTTCAGGGTGTGGCGGCATCCTTCACACAACGGAAGCCCACGTGGCTCATGCCGCTGTCGGGCGTGCTGCCCTGGCGGGCGCTCGGTCGGTAGCGCCAGCAATACGTGTCGTGGCACAGGAAGCTGCCGCCGCGTTGCGCGCGCAGGGGTTCATAGGGTCTATCGGGATCGAAGCTCCTGGCCGGACCTTGCGGGTCCGCCACGGCCTTCCCCGAGCGCTGTTCATACAGCGCCATGTCGAGCCAGTCGCTGCACCACTCCCACACGTTGCCGGCCATGTCGTAAAGGCCGAAGCCGTTGGGCGCGAACCGGCCCACGGGGGCGGTGCGCACGTAGCCGTCCTTCGCCGTGTTCATCTGCGGGAAGGGGCCCTGCCAGCTGTTGCATTTCACCACGCTGTCCGTGGGGTGCTCGGTGCCCCAGATGTAGGGCTGTTGTTCCACGCCGCCGCGCGCGGCGCGCTCCCATTCGGCCTCGGTGGGCAGCCGCTTGCCCGCCCATGCACAATAGGCAACGGCATCGTTCCAGCTCACCTGCACCACGGGATGGTCCATGCGGTCGGCGATGCTGCTGCCCGGTCCTTCGGGATGTCGCCAATCCGCGCCGTGCGTCCAGCTCCACCATTCCAGCCAGCTGCAATCGTGCAGGTCCTTGCCTACCGGGTTGAACACCAGCGAGCCGGGCACCATGTCCTCCGGCTTCGGTGGCGGCGTGCCCGGCGGAACCTGTTTCATGATCTCCTCGAGCACGGGCGGCTTCTCCGCGTCGGTCATGTATCCTGTGGCCTTCACGAACCGCTCGAACTCCGCGTTGGTCACCTCCGTGGTGTCCATCCAGAAGCCATGGACCTTCACGCGGTGCGCCGGGCGTTCCTCAGGCCAGGCGAGGGTGTCGTCGCTGCCCATGGTGAACTCGCCACCGGGGATCCACACCATCCCGGGCACCGGTACGGACGGCCTGTCATCCGTTGGCGTGCCTTGTGGCTCCGCCGGTGTCGGGGCCGTGTGGCACGCGACCAGGAAGGGGATCATCAGCGGCCACGAGCGCATGCGGGCGGGAATGGATGGTCGGCGGCTCACCCCTCGAAGGAACGTATGGTGGGCCTGTACTTACTGGCCCAGGGTGAAACACAATCCCCCCGTGAAGCCGAACTGGTACATCGTGCTGTAGGTGCTCACGCCGGCGCCGGCCCCGCCCGTGCCGAAATAGATCCCGCCGCCCGCGCCCTGCACCGGGCTCAGCAGCTGGGCGCCCAGCTTGATGCCCACCTTCTCGGAGGCGTTGATCTTCAAGCCCAGCTTGCCGCCCCAGGCGAACTTGGTGCTGTTGCCGTAGTCGGTGTTGAACCAGGCGGCACCGATGTTGAAACCGCCGTAGCCGTGCACCGCATCACTGAACGGCGCATAGCCCAATCCGCCCAGCATGGCGTAGTTCACGCTCACATCCGTGGTGAATTGACCAAGACCATAGTCGATGAAGCCTTGCGCGGACTGGTTCTGGTAGAAGAGCTCCACGCACTTGTTCTCGCGTACCTCGAACTCCAGACCACCACCGTAGTGCGCGCCGTCGCCGATGCCCGCGTTGTTGTAGGCGTAGCCGCCATAGGTGCCGGAGATGTCGAACTTGTCCTGGAAGGTCCACCCGCCGAAGGCGTTGAGCCGGATGGTGCGTTGGGCGTTTGTCGCGGTGGCGCAGACCACGACCGCGGTCAGCAACAAGGTGCGGAAGGGAGAATTCATCATTGTGCGAAGTTGGTTCAATACGTGGGAATCACACGGAAAAAGTACGTCTTGTGGTGCTCGGCCCGCCGAACAAGGGTCAGCAGCATCCTGTTCAAGCTGCATACATTCACCGCGCATGCGTTCGCGCCTACTTCAACTGCTTGTCGGACTTGTGGCGCCCTTGTTGGTCGTCGCGCAGAACGCCCCGCAGGACACCATCCCGCACACCGTCGTCGGCCACGCGCTCCACAACGCCGACTCCCTGAGGGTATTGAGCTTCGAGGCAGGCCCCATGAAGTTCGTGCCCTTCGTGGCGCCCAGCTACACGCCCGAGATGCAGTTCCTGCTCACCGCGGGCGGTCTCATCACCTTCAGTTTCGACCGCAAGGACCGGGAGCTGCTGCGCTCTTCGATACCGTTCTCCATTGGCAAGAGCACCAACGGCTCCCTGCAGGTGAGCGTGAAGTGCAACCTGTACCTGCGGCAGGACAAGTGGCGCATCACGGGCGAGATCTGGCGCAAGGAGATGCCCGACAATTACTATGGGGTGGGTTATGGAAGTGCGCACACCACACCGAAAAGCGACAGCACCACCTTGTACCATCGCGACTGGCGCCGTGTGTACGCCAAGGTGGTGCACCAGTTCAAGCCGAAGTACTTCATCGGCGGCATCTATGATGTGAACCGGACAGAGGCCAGTGAGCTGAACCCCGTGATGGCCACGGACGCCTACGTGGTGGCCGATGGCGCGAACGTGCGCAACAAGGGGCTCGGCGTGGTGATGCAGTACGACAGCCGCGATGTGCCGGTGAACGCTTACTCCGGCGTGCTGTTGGATGCGAGCGTCACCAATTACGGCACCCACTTCGGCGGCGATTTCGATTTCTGGGTGGTGGACCTGGACTACCGGCAGTACGCGGCCGTGGGACACCGCCACACCGTGGCCTGGGAGGTGCGCAGCCGCAACTGCCGTGGCGATGTGCCGTGGACGGACCTGTCGCAGATCGGCACGCCGTGGGACCTGCGCGGTTACGTGTGGGGCCAGTACCGTGATGAGCTCATGGTCTACAGCATGGCCGAGTACAGGCACATGTTCAACCGCCGTACGCCGAACAAGCGCGGCAGCCTGGAGAGCAAGTGGGGCTTCGCCACCTGGTTGGGCATGGGCGCCGTGGCGCCCGACCTGGCCTCGATCCCTTCGGCGTTGCCCAATGCCGGTGTGGGCCTGCGGTTCGAGACGGAGAAGCGCAGCAACGTGCGCATCGACTACGGCATCGGCGCCAAGAGCAGCGCGTTCTACGTCACGTTCTACGAGGCGTTCTGATCGACAGGCATGGGCCGGAACAGCTCCATGTGGAGCGGTCCCGAGGACAGGTCCCGCGGTAGGCCTTTACGTACCGCCGCGCTGGGCCCTTCGTGCCTCTGTGGTCTTCTCCTCAGAACGCGTACCCGATCTTGATGCCGTAGCGGTACCCGAGACTGTTCCGCCCCACCGTGGTGCTGCCCGTGGTGGAGATCTCCAGGTCCAGCGGGGCGATATCGCGGCCCAGCTTGTCCTCGATGGCCTGCTCCAGCTCCGAATACAGCTCCCCGTCGCCGCGCAGGTCCGCATCAAGCTTCAGCTTGTAATAGGAATAGCGCGGCGCGAAGAAGATGCAGTCGAACACCAGACGGTCCTTCCAGGCGAGGAACTGATAGCCCAGCGAAGGACCCACGCCGAGCTCGTACAGGTCGATCCGAAGATGGCTTTCGAAGGAACCGCCCGCATCGGTGCCGGACCCGTTCGCCGTGATGGAGGAGGTGTACCGCGTGTCGCTGTAACGCAGGTAGGCGCCCACGTACAGGCCGCGTGGCGCGGGCCGCTTGTCGCTCGTCTCCAGGAACCACTTCACTTCCGGGGTGAGGTAGTAGCCTGAGAGCTTCCGGTCCGCTCCGAAGGTGATGTCGGTGGCCGAAAGATCGAGGATGGTCCCTGGGCGCACCGGGAGCATGTAGCTCACCGTCATCGCCACGGAAATGTCCTCGTCCAGCACGCGCTCGTAGTTGAGCGAGATCACGTTCGCGAAGGTCGAAGTGAGACCCACCTTCACCAGATCGAGGCGCGGGACATGGCCGATGCTGTCCGCTTGTGCCTTTCCCGGCGTGGACGGAAGTGTGAACAGAAGGACCGCGACGCCCATGCAGGTCCGGAAGCTTGGCTTGCCGATCGGGATCATGAGCACGAAGATGGACAAAGGCCGCGGACCGTAGTTGAGCATCGTCACGGATGTCCGGTCCCGTAGGATTACCTTCGGCGCCCCATATGACCCAGAACACATGAAAAAGCTCATGACCACCCTGGCCCTTGGCCTTGGCCTGGCCGTTTCGGCCCAGAATTACAACGACCTCGTGGAGGTGATGCGCTCCGACCTGCGCACCGAGAAGCAGGCCATCGTGCTTTCCAACCTTGGCCTCACCGAGCAGCAGAGCGCGGCCTTCACGCCCATCTACGACCAGTACAGCACCGCCATGAAGGCGCTGTGGGACAAGAAGATCCAGCTGATCAAGGACTATGCGGGCGCCTACAGCAACATGACCGATGAGACGGCCAAGAGCCTCTTGAGCCGTTCGAACGCGCTGGAGAAGGAGACGCTGAGCCTGCGCAACACCTACGAGAAGAAGATGATGAAGGTGCTGCCCGCCACCACGGTGGCGCGCTGGGCCCAGATCGAGAACCGCCTGGGCAAGCTCATCGACCTGCAGATCGCGGAGGAGATCCCGCTGATGCCGGCGAAGAAGTGACCGTTGGTGCTTCGTGAAAGTGCAAGGGGCGGACCATCGGTCCGCCCCTTCTCTTTTTCAGTGCATGTCGGTCACTGACCGAACACGTACCGTACGTTGAGGCCGAAACCGCGGCCGCTCAGGTCGGTCTCCTCGATGAGCCAGAAGGTGGGGCGCCAATCGAGGCTCAGCGAAAGGGGAACTCCATTGAAATGGTAGTCCAGTCCGACCTCCCCGCTGATGCCCAGGTAGAACGGGTCGTCGATCAGCATGGAAGGGCCGACGCCCACGTACCAGTTGAACGCTTCGGCACCGAGCGGCTTGTACAGGAAGTCGTACAGCGCCTCCACGCCCAGGCCATCGCCGAAGGAGACATCGGCGTGCACGCGGCTGAACTCGCCCAAGGACATCATGCCATCGATGGCCACGGTGTTGCCGACCACGTCACCAACGCGGATGCCGAGCTCCTGGGCGGATGCAGCATGGACGAGGGACACGAGTGATACGATCGACAGGAGCTTCTTCATGGATGTATAGGATCACTGGGCCCAAAATTCAGGCGCCCTTCCTCGTCCGATCGGACGAGCAACGTCCATTGCTCCACAGCCATTTGTTCGATCGGGCCGGCACTTGAGCGGCTCACATGATGACGATCAGTTCACGTGGTAGGACGCGCCGTACCTTTATGAAGACAAGAACATTGGCGAACACATTTCAGTGTGAACAGCACCATTAACCGACCCTCACGACAATGCGATACAGGACGCTCCCCCTATTTCTGCTTATCAGTTTGACGCTGAGCGCGCAGAACCCGAACCTGCCTCGGGTGATCATCCTTGGCACCGGCGGCACCATCGCTGGCAGCGGTACCAGCAGCAGCCGGGCAGGCTACACCGCGGGTAAGATCCCCGTGGAGGACCTCATCGGGGGTATCCCGGCGATCAAGGAATACGCCAGCGTGAGCGGCGAGCAGATCAGCTCGGTGGGCAGCCAGGACATGACCATCGCCATCTGGCAGAAGCTGGACAAGCGGATCAACGAGATCATCGCCAGCAAGGAGGCCGATGGCATCGTGATCACGCACGGCACGGACACCCAGGAGGAGACGGCCTTCTTCCTGAACCTCACGGTGCGCAGCAGCGAGATCCCGGTGGTGCTCACCGGTTCCATGCGTCCGGCCACGGCCATCAGCGCCGACGGCCCCAAGAACCTGTTCGACGCGATCCTGGTCGCCGCCGACCCCAAGAGCCGCGGGCGCGGCGTGCTGGCGCTCTTCGATGAGAACATCCTCGACGGCCGTGACATGATCAAGGTGAACACCACGAAGGTGGGCGCCTTCGCGGCGCTGAACACGGGCCCCGTAGGCCAGGTGTATGACGCCAAGGTGGTGTACTACCTGCACAACGACCGCAGCGACCTGAGGACGCCCTTCGACCTCAGCAAGGTGACGACGATGCCGCGCGTGGAGATCGTCTACCTCTACGCCGATTCCCCCGCCGATGTGATCGACTTCTGGATCGGAAAGAAGGTGGACGGGCTGGTGCTCGCCGGCGTGGGCAACGGCAACATGAACGCGGCGACCATGGAGGCGGTGAAGCGCGCCGTGGCCGCAGGCATCAAGGTGGTGCGCAGCACGCGCATCCCGGCCGGCCGCGTGGTGCTGGAGGACGAGGTGGACGACAAGGCGCTGGGCACCATCGCCAGCGACGACCACAACCCGCAGAAGGCGCGCATCCTGCTCATGCTGGGCCTCACCCAGACCAAGGACACCGCCAAGCTGCAGGAGTATTTTCTCACCTACTGAACTGGACGAACGCGAGGGTCCCGTGGCGGTGTGCGTTGCGGGGCCTTCGCATCACCACCGCCCATGATCTGGCTCGAGCTCGCCGTTCTGCTCGGCTGCATCCTCATCGGATCGCGGCTCGGTGGCATCGGCATGGGCACCATGGGCGGCATCGGGCTGGTGGTGCTGGTGTTCGCCTTCGGCCTGCCCCCGGGTGGCCCACCGGGCGTGGTGCTCGGCATGATCATCGCGGTGATCACGGCGCTCTCGGCCATGGAGGCGGCCGGCGGCCTCACCTTCCTCGTGTCGGTGGCGGAGAAGATCCTGCGGAGGAACCCGAAGAGCATCACCTTCATCGCACCCTTCGTCACCTATGCGCTCATCTTCCTCAGCGGCACGCAGCATGTGATCTATGCGCTGCTGCCCGTGATCGCGGAGATCGCCCGCAAGTCCGGCATCCGGCCGGAACGGCCGCTGTCCATCACGGTCATCGCATCGATGCACGGCCTCATCGCCTCGCCGATCAGCGCCGTCACCGTGGCCATGCTCGCGCAGTTGAGCGGTCGGTCGGTGTCGCTGCCGCAGATCATGATGGTGACGATCCCCGCCACGTTGATCGCCGTGTTCCTCGGTGCCCTGGTCGTCTCCCGGCGCGGCAAGGAGTTGAAGGACGAGCCGCCTGTGCCGCAGGAGGCGGAGGGCGACACGCCGGCCGCCGCACCCACTGTGGTGCTCGAAGGTCAGGCGTTGCGGAACGCACGCGGCGCCACGCTGCTCTTCTTCGGTTCGGTGGTGCTGGTGGTGCTGCTGGGCCTCTTCCCCGCCATCCGCCCGCACTACACCATGAGCGTGGACGGCGTGGCCATCGACAAGGAAGTGGATATGGCGCAGGCCATCATGATCATCATGCTCGCCATCGCCGGCCTCACCATGCTGCTGTTCAAGGCCAGCGCGGCGAAGGCCGTGGCGGGTCCCACCATGAAGAGCGGCATCGTGGCGGTGATCTCCATCCTGGGCATCTCCTGGCTGGGCTCCTCGTTCTTCGCAGGCAACCAGGAGGCCATCGTGGAGGGCTTCTCCGGTGTGATCGCGGGGCAGGAGTGGTTGTTCGGTGTGGGCCTCTTCGCGCTGAGCATGCTGCTCTTCAGCCAGGCGGCCACCATCGTCACCCTGATGCCGGTGGCGCTCGCACTGGACATGCCCACGGCGCTGCTCATCGCCCTGTACCCCGCGGTGAACGGCATCTTCTTCCTGCCCACCTACGGCACCATGCTCGCGGCGGTGAGCTTCGACCGCACCGGCACCACGCGCATCGGCAAGGTCGTCGTCAACCACAGCTTCATGCTGCCCGGCCTGGTCGTGACGATCAGCGCCGTGCTGCTGGCCTTCGGCTTCAGTTACCTTCTCCTTTGAACCCTGTACGCACCATGAAACGCATTTCCGCCCTGCTCGCCACTGCCACGCTGCTGGCCACGAGCCTCACCGCCCAACAGACACGCACGGAGAAGGACCTCCTCGGCGAGAAGCAGATCCCGGCGGATGCCCTCTACGGGGTGCAGACCGCCCGTGCCCTGGAGAACTTCCGGATCAGCGACGACAAGTTCAGCGACCACACCAACCTGATCAAGGCCTACGCCATCGTGAAGCTGGCCGCCGCCCGCGCGAACACCGACGTGGGCAAGATGAAGCCCGAGGTGCTGGCGAAGATCCAGAAGGCCTACGACGCCATCATGGCCGGCAAGTACCACGAGTGGTTCCAGGTGGACATGTACCAGGGCGGTGCGGGCACCAGCGCCAACATGAACGTGAACGAGGTGATGGCCAACATCGCCCTGATCGAGACCGGTGGCAGGATCGGTGACTACAAGACCGTGGAGCCGCATGATCACCTGAACGCATCGCAAAGCACCAACGACAGTTACCCCACCGCCCTCAAGATCGCGATGATCCTGAACAACAAGGAGGTGATCGATGAGCTCACGCTGCTCATCAAGTCGTTCCGGGCCATCGGCAACAAGTACATCGACGTGGTGAAGATGGGCCGCACCGAGCTGCAGGACGCCGTGCCGATGACCGTGGGCCAGCAGTTCCATGCTTACGCCGAAGCGCTGCAATGGGAGCTGGATGAGCTGAAGTACGCCGAGAGCAAGCTCTATGGGGTGAACATGGGCGCCACCGCCATCGGCACGGGCATCACCGCGCCCAAGGGCTATTCGGAGCGCTGTGTGAAGCACCTGGCCGAACTGACCGGCAAGCCCATCCACCTGAGCAGCGACCTGATCGCAGGCACTTGGGACATGCAGGAGTACGTGGCCTACAGCTCCCAGTTGAAGAGCCTTGCGATCAAGCTGAACAAGATCAGCAGCGACCTGCGCCTGATGGCCAGCGGTCCGCGCACGGGCCTTTTCGAGATCAACCTGCCCGCCCTGCAGCCCGGCTCCAGCATCATGCCCGGCAAGGTGAACCCGGTGATCCCCGAGCTCATGAGCGAGATCTGCTTCCGCGTGATCGGCAACGATGTCACCGTCAGCCTGGCCTCTGAGAACGGCGACCTGGAGCTCAATGCCTTCGAGCCCGTCGTGGCCATCGCCATCTTCGAGTCGCAGGAGCTCTTCATCACCGGCATGCGGACGATGCGGACCCTTTGCATCGATGGCATCACGGTGAACGAGGCGGTGCTGAAGGAGCACATCGAGCGCACCGTTGGCATCGTCACCGCATTGAACCCGGTCATCGGCTATGACAAGGCCACGGAGCTGGCCAAGGAGGCACTCGCCACCAACAAGGGCATCCTGGAGATCATCCGCGAGAAGAAGGTGCTCACCGAGGAGCAGATCAAGCAGCTGCTCGACCCCGCCAGCCTCACGGGCCTGGACAAGTCGAAGTATGTGGGCAAGTGATCGCAACCTCCGCATTGATCGCACGTGTGCGCGGCATCCCCGTTCCTCTCCGGAGGGGCGGGGATGTTCCCTTCATGGAAGGTGCAGGTACGCAGGCGAATGGGCGGTACCATGGAAACTCACCATCCCTGACGTCGGCCTTCCTTACATTTCAGCATGAAGTCCGCGCGGTCCCCCCGGAAGATCCGCGCACGGCGTACCTGGTGCCGGTGGCGTGCAGCCATGTTCTTGGCGAGCTGCTGTGCGACCATGTCCGGTCAGGCACAGGACTTCGAGCCGCGTCAGTACGCCAATGCGCCCATCGGGGTCAACTTCCTCGCCGTGGGCCCCACGGCCACGCGGCTGGGCTTTCCGCTGGACCCGGCGGTGCCGCTCACGGAACCCGACCTGAACACGGCCGGTGCGGTGTTCGGGTATGCTCGCGTACTGAACATTGGTGGCCAGTCCGCCAAGCTCAGTGTGGTCGCCCCGTACATGTGGCTCGATGGCAAGGCCCTGTACGAAGGAGCACCGGTCTCGCGGCACGTGAGCGGCCTGACGGACATGAAGGTGCGCCTTGCGGCCAACCTGATGGGCGCGCCTGCCTTGGACCTGAAGGAGTTCCAAGACTACAAGCAGGACCTGGTCATCGGGGTGAGCCTGACCACCACCTGCCCGACCGGCCAGTACGATCCGGAACGGTTGGTGAACCTCGGTGCCAACCGGTGGAGCTTCAAGGGGGAGCTGGGCGCCTCACAGGCCTTGGGCCGTTGGATCATGGAACTCTCCGCCACCGCCGAGGTCTTCACGGACAACGCGGATTTCTACATCGGCCGCACCCGCAAGCAGGACCCCGTCTATGCAGGCAAGGGTCATGTGATCCGCAATTTCGCCAAGGGCATGTGGGCCTCCGTGGATGTGACCTACTACGCCGGCGGATCAACCACCATCAACGGGGTGTTCCGCAACGACCTGCAGCAGAACTGGCGCACCGGGGCCACCTTCTCCACGCCTCTGTCCAAGCACCATGGGCTGCGGTTCAACTGGAGCGCCGGGGTCTATGCGCGCACCGGCAACAACTTCGATATGGTCTCGCTGACCTGGCAGTACCGCTGGGGGGGTGGGTTGTGAGGGTCAGATCGGCTTGATCCCAGGGTCTTGCTTCTCCGGTGGCACCACCTTGGCGGGGTCCGTATCGCCCATGTAATGCGGGCTCATGATCTGCACGCCGTTCGCATTGAACACGTCCTGTATGTTGGCATGCAGGTCGGAGAGGGTCTGCCGGAAGGGTCCCTGCACGACCACCGTCAGGCGATAGTCCACGTAGAAATCGTTCAGCGCGTGCTGCACCACCTTCGGTGCAGGGTCCGATGCCAGGCCATTGGTCATTCGCGCGGCCTCCAGCAGCATGGCGTGCACCTGGCGCCAGGGCGCGTCGTAGCCGATGGTGACGCCCGTGGTCCACAGGATGCCCTTGGCGCCCGGGTGGCGCGAGAGGTTGGTGAGCTTGCTGCTCATCACGATGCTGTTGGGCACCGTGACCTCTTCACCATAACTGGTGACGATGGTGGTGTTGAAATAACCGATCTGCTTCACCACGCCAGTGACCACATCGCCCACGGCGATGCATTCCCCCACGCGTGCCAGCCGGTTGAACATGAGGGCAAGGCCCGATACGGCCTGTGAGATCACCCCGCTGCTGCCAAGGGAGAGCATCACGCCGGCCAGTACGCTCACCCCTTGGAAGGCCTTGCTGCTGCTTCCCGGGATGTAGGGGTAGGCAATGACCAGACCGAAGACCCAGATGAGCAGGACGATGACACGCCTCGTGGGCGCCGCGATGGAGGCATCGATCCAGGTGACCTCGAGCTCCCCGTTCTGGATCCGGGTGAAGAGCCCACCGATGATCTTCGCCACCGCGCGGGTGATGAGGAAGATGAACGTGACCATCGCCAGGCCGGGCAGGGCCTCCACCACACCGTCAAAGGCCCAGAGGGCGGCGTCGGAGATCACCCCGAACATGCTCTCGCTCCAAGCCCTCGTCAGCGGGATGCGCCCGAGCACCGCAGTGGCCCAGAAGTAGAGCACCACCAGCATGAGCACACCGATCACCAGCATGGCCAGCCGCTGCGCGATGAGGAAGAGCGTATGGCTGCGCGACAGTCCGCCCTTGATGCCCGAGCGCTCCATGCTGCGCTGGATGAAGGCCTCGGCCTTGCGGTGGATCAGGCGGCGCAGCCGTCCCAGCAGAAAGAGCACGGCCGCGAGCGCAGCGGAGTAGAGCGCCACCAGGCCCACATTGCGCACCATCGCGCGGGAGTCGCGCATTTCCCGCTGGTCGGCGATGGCGGTGCGCAGCCGTTCCTTGGTGCGCTCCTTCACCGTTGCGATATCCTCGCCCATCGACGGGTCCAGGTCGAGCGGGCCGATGAACATCAGCGGGTGGCCGTCGATGAGGATGCCGCAGCCGCCAAAGAGCACGGAGTCGCTCAGCACACCGGGTCCGCCTTTCGCCAGGGCCTCCTCGAGGCGCTTGTGGATGTTGCCGACCCGCTGCTCCGGCGAGTTGGAGAACACTTCGGACCGCAGGGTGATGATGTGGCGGTTGGCGATGACGAGGTCGGCCGGCACCGACGGCTTGAAGGACCGCAGCATCACCGACTCCTCCTCTCCAATGGCCTGCATGGAAAGGCCCGTGGTGTCCTGCGCATGCATGGATGCGTTCCATGCGAGCAAGGCAAGGAGCAACAGTTTCCGGAGGGACAGGAAGGAGCGCATGCCGCAAGGTACCGATCAGTGACCGCCGGTTCCCGATGCGGGTGTCGGTGCGGGGATCGGACGTTCCTTCGGCACATTGACCGCCTCCCAGGCCCGCACCCGCGTACGCGCCTGGTCGAAGAGCCGCTCGTAGTTGCCCTTGCGGATGGCCAGGCTGGTGGAGGGCTTCAGTTTCGCCCAGAAGGGCGCGTACAGCTCGTACACCTTCATGTGCTTCGCCTGCGTCGCCGGTGCCACGTTGTCCGTGCCGAACAGGAAGCGATCGGGGTACTTCTCCACCAGGCGCACGCTGCGCGCCAGCGCGGAATCACTGCTCACGATGTACTTGGCCACCTCGTCCCAGCTGATGTCGAAGTACAGGTTCCGCATCGCGGGGTCCTGGAGCAGCTGATCGATCATGGCCGCCTGGTGGTCGATGGGGTGCACCACACGCCCCAGGCCCACGTGGGCCCAGATGATGGGCGTGTCGGGATGCCGCTTCACCAGGGCCCGCATGTCCTCCAGGTAGTTGGGCGAACCGGGTTTCGGGAAGGGGTTGTCGATGTCGTTGTGCAGGATCACCAGCAGGCCGGTCTCCTTGCAGAGGTCGAGGATGCGGTCCAGTGCCGGGTCCTGCAGGCTGGCCACATCGCCGCTCACCTTGCTGCTCACGAACTCCTTGTGGATGCTGAACTCGCCGATGCCGGTGAACACGCCCGGGAAGGTCAGCAGCACGCGGCGGATGTGATCGGCCGCGTACATGTCGGTGGGGTTGAACCCGGTGATCATGGGATCGATGCGCTTCTGCTGCTCCGGTGTAAGGGAGCGGTACTGCATCGCGATGTACGCATCGGTGAAACTGTAATAGTAAAGCGGCGCATCGGTGTCGAGGTAGTAGCTCGGGGCATTGTCGCCGGTCACGCGGTGGCTCCATTGCTGTTGGAGCGGGATGCCGAAGAGGGTGCTGCGCCCCACCTTGTCCCCCATGATGCTGTCCAGGTAGTACCTGGCGGTGATCCCCTCCTGCACGTAGTTGGTGAGGTGGAAGTGACCGTCGTGGAACAGGCTGTTGTCCGCTGTGGGCATGGTCGCCTTCGCGACCTTCTTCACCTGCGCCAATGCGGGGATCGCGCAACAGAGCAGGCACGGGATCAGGAGGGATGTTCGCATGGTGATCAGAGGATGAAGGATACGCCGATGCTGTAGGTCATGCCGGTCATGCCGCCCAGGTAGAAGCCGAACACGCTGTTCGCCGGGCTCTCCTTCACGTGCATCACATGGCCATTGACACGGAAGTAGCGGCTGTCGAAGGGATACAGGTTGAGGCCACCGCCAAATTCCGAGGGCTTGTTCCACTTGCCGTTCACGGCCGAATGGAAGCCGTACACCTCGAGCTTCTGCTTGATCGGAAAGGCGCTGAGCTGCACCATGTAGCCGTTCTCGTTGATCTCGTTCAACGGGAGCGGACCGTCGGCCTCGAACTGGTTCAATAAGCGTTGGAAGTACTCCAGGTGCAGGAACCAGCCCTTGTACTTGAACCCCGCATCCAAGGCGAACTGCTGCCACAAGGCGTTCATCACGGTGACCGAATCGGCCAGCGCGCCCACCTCGAAGAGGTTCTGCGAATCGCTGATCTTGACCTGCGTGTTCAATGTCTTGCTGGAGAGGTCCTGGTTGAACCGGTCCTCACGGCAGTGGCCGTAACCGCCGCCGAAGCGCGTAGCGAGCTTATCGTGGTGTTCCCAATCGCCGTAGGCGCCGCGCGGTCCGAACTCGCCCGTGGTGGGGGTCCATTCCAGGTTGAAGCCCGTGCCCAGGTCACGTGTCAGCTGGGTGGCGTTCACCCCCAGCTGGCTCAGGTTGTTCATCACGGTGGCGGTATAGCGAAGCCGTGGCGTCAGCTCACCGGTCGCCCAGATGCCGCTGCTGAAGCCGGCTCGGAAGTACTCATCGGCCATGGCGCGGTCGTTCGCCTGCCAGAGGGGGTGCGAGCCCAGCATGGAGCGCGTGGTGGGAAGACCGTTGATGCCGCCGCTGAGGTTGAAGGCCTTGTGGAAGCGGTAGGTGATGGAGCCGATGAGCAGGATCTGTCCGGTGCTGAGCACGCTCCAGGTGTTCACCTGCCAGATGAACTTCGGGGTGAACGCCCAGCCGTTGAAGTAGAGGTAGCTCCGGTGCCACTGGATATCGTTGCGCGGGTCCAGTGTGCGTACGCGTCCCAGGTGGTCCTCAACCTCCGCGTTGTCGGGCACCTGGTCCACCCACCTTAGCAGCACGTAGGTGCTGAAGTTCACCGAGCCGTGCTTGCCGTGGGCCAGCTCGAAGCCCTTGCCCGGCGTGAAGTCACCGAAGGTCTTGGCCTCCTGCACGATCGAGCGGATGCTGTCGCGCTGGGCCTTGGTGAACACGTACACGGTGTCCGTGGCGTTGAACATGCGCATGACCCTGACCGTGTCGCCCTCCTGGGCGAACGAGGCCAGTCCCCAGGCCAGCAGGCCGGTAAGGAGCGCGAGGGCGCGGTGGAGGTTCGCCATGGCGTGGATGGTCAGGGCTGCTTTCAATGGTGTGGACGGTCAGGTCCCAATGGCTGCACCCCCCGCACCGCGAGGTTACCTATCCGCTTACTTCTTCACGGCGGGCACCTTGGGCTGCACCAGGTAAGGGTTCGCCTTCAGTTCGTTCACCACATCGTAGATCACACGCTGGCCTTTCACGCTGTTGCCCGCGGCATCCAGGGGAGGGCTCACCACCGCGATGCCGAACTTGCCGGGGCACACCGCGATGAGGCCGCCGCCCACCCCGCTCTTGCCGGGCAGGCCGGTGTTGTAAAGCCAGATGCCGCTGTCGTCATACAGGCCTGCGGTCGCCATCACGGCGAGCACGTGCTCCACGGTCTCCGGGCTCACCACGCGCTTGCCCGTCACCGGGTTCACCCCGCCGTTGGCCAGCGTGGCCGCCATGATGCCGAGGTCGCGCGACCCCACGTTGATGGCGCATTGCTTCGTGTACAGGTCCGTGCTCTTCACGGGATCCCAGTACATGCGCTCGTAGGCGAGGAGCAGGTGCGCGATGGCCTGGTTGCGCTGGTTGGTGGCGGCCTCGCTCTCGTACACGGGCTGGTTCACCTGTAGCGGGCGTCCGGCCATGTCGCTGTGGATGCCGATGATGGCGTTCCACTTCTCCTCATAGGTCTTGCCGCGAACCAGGCTGGTGGTGGCGATGGCGCCGGGGTTCACGCAGGGGTTGATCTCCTTGCCACGCATGCGCTCCACGGCGGTGATGCTGTTGAACACCTCGCCGGTGGCGTCCACGCCCACCTTGTCCTGCACGGCCTTGGGCCCCTCGTCCTCGATCACGCGGGCGAGCGCGAAGACCTTGCTGATGGACTGGATGCTCACCGGTGAGTCCACGTCGCCCTTGTGGTACTGCTTGCCATCGACGGTCACCAGGGAAACGCCGAACAGGTCGCTGGGCACCTGGGCGAGCGCAGGGATGTAGTCCGCGTTCTTCCCTTCCTTCAGGTCCTTGTACTTCGTGTACGCCGCGTCCACCACGGTCTGGTAGTCCTTGCCGGCGTCGGCCGCCACCGTGGCGGTCTTCATGGTCTTCTGTGCGCAAAGACCGCTGCCAAGTGCGATGGCGAACAGGCCCAGGGTCGTTCGCTTCGTAAGGTGGTTCATGGGGTTCATGTTCATCGGTGTTTATAGATCAACCGTTCTTCTTGCGATAGAGGGCGGTCCCGAAGTTGTATTTGAACGAGGCTTGCACTTTCACGGCGTTGTAGCTCCAGTCGTCCTTGAAGTTCTCGCGCCCGCCGTACTGCACCTCCACGCCCCACATCACATTGGTGGCAGGGTAGAACATCACGTTGGCCAGGGCATAAGTGCCGGTCTTGAAGGAGCTGCTGTCACTGGAGTCGTCGAGGGTGATGGTGGTGATGGACCCGCCAACGGTGGAGCTCATCTTCTCGTTCCAGAAGTGGTCCACGAAGAGGGAGCCTGCGGTGAGCGGCAGGGCATAGCCCTCGATGGGCTTGCTGGCGTTTCCGGGGTTGGCGCGCACGCCGATGTCGGTGGTGGCGTCGTTCATGTAGTTCTGGATGCCGGCGCCGTACACGAGGCCCACGCGCACCGTATTGCGTTTCTCGGGTCCGTACTTGATGTTGCTGGTGAGGTTGATGCCGTAGCAAAGGGCGCTGCCGTCCAGATTGATGGAGTCCGGGTTCTGGTCCTCCCACTGGGCGCTGCGCAGGATGCCCGCCGCCTCTACGTAACCGAAGCCCGTGGCCTTCCGGTATTCCGCGCTGAGGTCGGGCAGTGCAAGGCGGCCCCTCACGTTCTGGTCGTCGATGAACTGGCCGTAGCTGCCCTGGTCACTGCTGGCGCCTGGCCGTTCCAGCGCGATCGTGAGCTTGGTGTCGCCCTGGATGGGCATGTAACGCAACTGGATGTTGCGGAAGAACGCCATACCGCTCGGCCCCCAGTATTCCACGCTGTTGGGGAACACGTCGATGTCCATGAAGGGGCTCCAGTACTGACCGGCGCCCCACTTGCCCAGCTGGCCGTAGGCATGGCGTAGGCGGATCGTGGTCTGCCCGGCATCGACACCCGTGCCGAACATCTCGAACTCGAACTGGGTGAACAGCTCGCCCAAGGCCGTGGGGGTGTATCCCTTGAAACCGAGGCGCGTCTGGCGCACACTGAAGTACATGTTGCCCTCGGCCCCCCATTGGTCCTTGAAGGCGGGGAGCTTCGTGGGTCGCATCACATCGAACCAGTTGGGGTCGATCGCTCCGGCATTGTATCCCATGTCCATCATGGCGAAGCCGTAGATGTCCATGGCCTTCTCCGGGGCGGCCTCCTGGGCCGATGCGGCCAGTGCGCCGGCGCAGAGCACCGCGCTGATGGTTGTTCGTAGGGTGGTCATGAGCGATGGCTTTTCGGGTGCATGATGAGGCTGAGTGATGATCCGATGCGTGGGGAAATTTCACTCCATTGACCGGACCGGGCCTTGATGAAGGTCAGGAAAAGAAAGGACGGATATCCCCGTGCCACTTCGCGTTCATTCCGTTATTTTCCTGAACGGGCGATGAGCCCCCATACCATCCATGACCGAACTGATCCCCGACTTCCTCCGTGCGCAGCCGATCGCGGCCGTCTTCCTGGCGTTGGCGGTGGGCAATTTCATCGGCGACCTCAAGGTGGGCGGCCTGCAGCTTGGTTCGGTGGCCGGCACGCTGCTGGCGGGTGTCGTGGTCGGCATGGCCGACATTCCGGTGACCGGAGAGCACAAGGCCTTCTTCCTTCTGCTGTTCCTCTTCGCCACGGGTTATTCGGTGGGGCCGCAGTTCTTTCGTGGACTGAGGCGTGATGGGGCCAAGCTGGCGCTCTTCTCGTTCATCCTGTGCCTGGCGGGCGTCGTGAGCACCTATGCCATCACCGCGTACATGGGATGGGATGCCGGTACCGGGGCGGGTTTGCTGGCGGGTGGCAGCACCAGTTCGCTGCTCATCGGCATCGCCGGCGACACGCTGAAGGACGCCGGGCTCACGCCGGAGCTCACCGCGCAGTACAACGCCAATGTGGCGATGGCCTATGCGGTCACCTACCTCTTCGGTGCGGCGGGTACGGCATACTTCCTCACGAGCATCGGATTCCGCATGCTGGACAAGGATGTCACCGCGCGGTGCCGTGAGTACGAGCGGTCGCTTGGAGCGGACCCTGCAGCTGAAGGGCGGCCCTCGGCCCTGCAGAACTGGGTGGTGCGTGGCTACCGGATCGAACGGTCGCTCACGGTGCAGGCCATGGAGGATGAGCTCCGGGCCAGGGATCTGCCAGTGCGGGTGATGCGCGTGCGCAACGCGGGGGGCACGCAGGAGCCTTCGCCGGACCTCGCGCTTCGGACCGGTGATGAGGTGGCGCTGAGCATGCCCTTGCGCGCCGTCATCGGGGTGGCCGCGCAGGTGGGCACCGAAGTGGTGGACCGGGCGCTGCTGGACCTGCCCATCAGTTCTCGGACCGTGGTGGTGACCTCGGCGACGATCGTCGGGCGTTCGCTGCGCGAGCTCGGCGAACGGACGGAGCTGCGCGGCATCGGGGTGCGCAACATCCGGCGCGGTCCGATCGCCATGCCCATCGGCCCCGAGTACGTCGTTCACCGTGAGGATGTGGTGGAACTGGTGGGCGATGAGGCGACGCTGGACAGGGTGGTGTCGCTGGTGGGTCGCCCTGCTGCGGACAGCGTGAGCACCAACGTGCCGTTCATGGCCACGGCCATCTTCCTGGGCCTCGCGGTCGGCGCCCTCCAGCTGGTCCTGGGCGGGGTGCCCATCACACTCGGCATGGGGGGAGGGGTGCTGCTGCTGGGATTGGTCGCGGGCTGGGTCCGCACACGCCTGCCCTGGGTGGCGCCGGTGCCGCCTGCATCCCTGTGGTTGTTGCAGCGCCTGGGGCTGGACCTGTTCATCGCGGTGGTGGGGATCACCAGCAGCGCGGGCTTCTTCATCGGGTTCAAGCTGATGGGGATGCAGCTCTTCCTGGCCGGCGTGGTGGTGAGCCTGCTGCCCGCGCTGTTGGGCATCCTGCTGGGCCGGTATGTGTTCAAGTTCCACCCGGCGATCACCCTGGGGGCCACCTGTGGCTCGCGCACCGAGGCCGCCGCGCTCGCCGTGGTGCAGAACGCCTTGAAGAGCCAGACCCCTGCGCTGGGGTTCACCGTACCCTATGCGGTGGCCAACGTGGTGCTCGCAAGCCTCACCATCCTGCTCATCAACCTGCTGCTGTGATCGCTTACAAGGCCACCGGCCATCGTAGCGTTCCGGTAACCACATCCGCTAGACCCCGCACCCATGCCCAAGCACCGTACCCTGCCTCCGCTACAGACCAAGGCCGAATGGAACGCGCTCTGGCGGAAGCAACGCGCACGCTACGAGCTCCCGCCGGGGGCGCACCCCGACCGCGAGCTGCTCACGCAGGTGCGCACGCCCGCCCGGGAGAAGGAGCGCCTCATGCGCGTGAACGACGAGTTCGCGCGGGCGATGACGGCATTGATGGACACCGGCGCGGCCGTCACCGTGTTCGGTTCCGCGCGCTTCAGGCCGTCGCACCCGTATTACCGGCTCGCCCGCGCTGTGGGGAATGAGCTTGCGAAAGCAGGGCTCACCACGCTCACCGGTGGAGGGCCGGGGATCATGGAGGCGGCCAACCGTGGTGCGCACGAGGCTGGTGGCCGTAGCGTCGGCCTCAACATCATCCTGCCCCACGAGCAGGCGGCGAACCCCTATGTGGACAAGACCGTGGAGTTCGCGTACTTCTTCACGCGCAAGACCTGCCTGGTGAAGTACTCCTGCGCCTACATCGTGATGCCGGGCGGCCTCGGCACCCTGGACGAGCTCTTCGAGGCGGCCACACTGGTGCAGTGCGGCAAGATCGGTCCCTTCCCGGTGATCCTCATGGGCACGGCCTTCTGGCAGGGCATGCGCGAGTGGATGCAGGACATGATGGAGGAGGGTGTGTTCGCGCGCGACGAGGTGCGCTTCGCCCATGTGACCGATTCACCGAAGGAGGCCGTGGAGCTCATCCTGGCAAGCCTTTCACCGGAGGTTCGCGCCACGCTGCAGCCGATGCGCAAGGTCGCCGCGGCCAGGGGCGGACGTCAGGTGAGGCGCAGGCGTTAGAACACGTACCCGATGGTGGTGGCGATGCGGTAGTCGTTCAAGGATGGTCCGCCATCGAGCGGCTTGCTGTCGAACTGGTCGTAGAACTCGAGCCCCAGTTGCACGTCGCGAAGCACCTCATACCGCACCGCGGTGGTGGTCGCGAAACGCCAGCGGTCGCGGATGGTGAGGCCATAATACCCGGCGAGGTCGATGGTCACTTCGGCCTTCGGGAAGCGATAGGTCTTGAACCGGAAGCGGTCCCCCAGGAAGACCTCGAAGTTCTCGCTCGCCTCGCCGCTACCGCTCTGTTCGAGGTTGCCCTGGATACCGCCGCCGATGATGTTGCTGGCGTGCACGTTCAGGAGCACATAGTTGCCCAGCGTCGCATTGGCGCGCAGGCGAAGGTCCAGGTCCAGCTCGGTGTTCGATTCCGCACCGATCCCGAAACCGCTCGTCCATCGTCCCCACAGGTTGTGCTCATAGCCCAGCGTGATGTCCTGCTTGCGGTTGTCCGGCACCTCGGGCTGCACGGTGGTGATGGAGTTGAAGGTGAGGTTCACGGCACTGAGGTCCCCGCGGTAGATGGCGTTGCCGCTGAGCGTGAACTGGCTGAGCCCATTGCTCTTCTGGTAGCTGTAGCCCGCGTTGATGCTGCCATCGGTGCGTGGCCATATGCCCTGGTTGAGCCGGTAGAGCGTGGTGATGTCGATCAGGTTCACGTGGACGCTGTCCCCGTCGCGCACGATGTACACGTGGTCCAGCTGCGATGACGGATGCAGGTGGCCGTCGAAATAGGCCCCGCTGCGCATGCGGATGTACCAGCGCTTATCCGTCAGTACCGTTTGCACCTGGTCCCATTCGATGTAGACCGTGGCCATGTAGTCGGTCTTCACCCGTAAAAGACCCAGCTTCAGGTCCTTCACTTCACCCACGATCTTGTCGCCATTGAACAGGTGGATCGTGTCCGTTTTCTGGGCGCATAGCTGTGCGGGCCGGAGCAGGACCAGGAGCAGCAGGAGGAGACCCGAACGGCACATGGTGGATGGTGGAGGCGGATCGGACCGTGCGTGGCCGAAGTTCCGCAATTTCATCGGGCAGGCCCTAAGGTCGTGGGGCGATGCATGCGATACCGACGAACGCTCATGCGCGTCATCGGTGGGATGCGGTCGCACCGATGCGGTCCATCAGCAAGGACCAGGGCCCTCGGTTCATCGGTGTGAGGAGTAAGCGGAACAGAAGGCTCGTCATGCGTGGACCGATCGCGGCCGCTTACTTTTCCGCCGTATCGAACGGCACGGACCCGGTCCAATGGCTGCGCGCAAGCGGGCCGGCCCATCACCTGGATCGATCCTGGCAGAGGACCACCAAGGCGGAACATCACTGACACACATGGCGATCAGCCGAAGAGCACGGACCTGGATCATGCTGCTGGCGGCCTGTGCGGTCGTTGTGGGTGGAGCGGTCCTGTACATCGATGAGCTCGCGGCCCGCGCGCTGCAGCGGGTGGCGGCCGTGGCGGAACGTGGAGGCCATCGGATCATGTTCGGGAACGTGGACGTGTCGTTCACGGATGCGTACATCCGCGTGGATGATGTGAACGTGGTCCCCATGGTGGACAGCACGCGGGAGGACAGCGCGGTGCGCTACACGTTGCATGCTGACCGCCTTGAACTGCAAGGCGTGGAGATCATGGCGCTGCTTCGTCGGAACGTCCTTCACGTGGGCCATATCGAGCTGCACGGCCCAACGTTGTTCCACAGCTTTCTAGGGCGTGGTCGGAAGGAGGACGGAGCAGCGAAGGCACCGGCGGAGAGCAGGGCGGCGGGCGACCTGCCTCTGGACGTTTTTCGCGTGGACACCTTGTGGATCTTGGATGCGGCCGGCCGGTCGCAGGACCGGTCGAGCACGGAACCGGCCTTGACCATCGGCGACCTTGACCTGTTGATCGCAGGCATCAACGTGCTGGCCGATGAGAAGGGTCGGCCCTCCCTCAACGCGCAGTACATACAGCTTGACCTGCACCGCGCCGAAACCCACATCAAGCCCTTCTATACCCTCACGCTCGATTCCGTGCGCATTCGCACCCCTCAGGATACGGCCCTCCTCTTCGGTGTGCGTTTCACGCCCGACGTGGCGCCGAAGGAATACCACAAGCTGGTGGACACGCAGGTGGAGCTCTATCGGGCCGTGGTCGACACACTGCTCCTGGCCGGCTTCGACCTTGCCGCGCGCCTGCAGGAGGGCAGCATCCGCGCGCGTGAACTGCGTGTGGCCGGTGTCGCGTTGGACATCCACCGCGACAAGACGCTGCCGCTTCCGCCCGTGAAGCCCAAGCCCCTGCTGGCGGACCGCATCACCGCCATGCACCTGCCCGTTCAGGTGGATTCCATCCATGTGCATCGCGGTTCCGTCACTTACCACGAGCGCCTGAAGCCTGGCGCCGACTACGGGTCCATTGCCTTCACGCACATCGAAGGTGTGCTCACCGGCTTCAGCAACCTGCCACGCGTGAACGCCCCCGACCTGCACCTGGCCGGCTCCGCGCATGTGGGCCACGCACGGGCCCAGGTGGACATCCGCATGCCGATGGGTGACGAACACACCACGGTGGATGTGCAGGTGCGCCTGAAAGGGTTCCCGGCCACGGACATGAACCGAATGACGGATGACCTCCTGCACGTGACCGCCACGGAGGGCATCATACACATGGTGGACCTGCGGATGCATGGCGACAACGAACGGGCCTCCGGGACCATCGACATGCAGTATGAGGACCTGTCCATGAAGCTCGGCGCGCAGATCAAGCACGCCAAGGTGCTCACCACCGTGGCCAATGCGGCGGTGCGCGGTTCCAACATGCCCGGGGACAAGGGATACCGCATCGCCCACTTCACGGTACAGAAGCCTGTCGACGCCGGAGTCTTCAAGTACATCTGGATCGCATTGCGCACGGGCATGATGGAGGTGGTGCTGCCTCCGGTACTGCACAAACAGCTCTTGAAGCAGCAGGACCGGAAGAGGAGCGGAGGGAGATGAGCCGTCACAGGGTCGCCGACCGGTGTGCAACGGCATGGCAACGGGGATGGCGGACGGAATCCATGCTCAGGGACAGGAACGCCATGTTCGTCCAGGATCCGGACCTGTCGCAAGGGCCGGGGATCCGCACTACCAGCCGCCTCCCAGCGCCCGGAAGAGGCTCACCACGCTGTTGAGGCGCTGACCGCGCGTGGCGCTCTCCTCGAGCTCGGCGCCGAAGAGGTTGTTCTCGGCGATGATCACTTCCAGGTAGCTGGTGTAGCCGTAGTTATAGCGGGCCATGGAAAGCTCCAGCGCCTTGCGCGCGGCCTCCACCTGGGCCTGCCTTGCCTGGTTCTCCACCGTGTAGGTCCGGTAGAACTCCAGCGCGTTGTCCACATCGGCGAAGGCACTGAGCACCGTCTGGTCCCTTTCGGCGGAGGCGATCAGGATGCGCTGCTTGGCCGCTTCGGCCAGGTTGCGCCGCTTGTTCCACTGGAAGATGGGGCCGGCCAGCCCGCCGAAGCCGTTGGCCACGGCGCCATCACCGGTGAGCAGGGTGCCGAGCTCGGGGCTCGCGAAGCCCAGAAAGCCGGTGAGGCTGAGGGTAGGGAATCGCTCGGCCACGGCCACGCCAGCACGCTCGGTGAGCCGCTGCAGGTTGAACTCCGCCGCGATGATGTCCGGTCGACGCTGGAGGAGCTGGCTGGGCAGGCCCATGGGGATGGGCTCCGGCGTGAGCTGCTGTTCGGTGTTGGGCCTGCCGCGCTCGATGGGGCCGGGGCCCAGGCCCTGCAGCACGCGCAGCGCGTTCTCCACCTGGCGGATCTGCCGCTCGATGTTCGGGATGGCGGCGGCCGCCACCTGTTCCTGCTGGATGGCCTGCAGCTTGTCCACCTCGCTCGTCCATCCTTCATCGAAGCGCGCGGTGATGATGCGCGTGTTCTCCTGGCGGCTGGCCAACGTGCGCTGTGCGATCACCAGGCGGTTGTCGAGGTCGCGCAGCAGGAAATAGCTCGAGGCCACCTCGGCCACCAGGCTCACCTGCACGCCATGGCGGACGTACTGCTGTTCGAAGTAGAGCGCCTGTGCCGCGCGGTTGCTGTGCCGCAGGCGGCCCCAGATGTCGATCTCCCAGTTCAGGCGGCCGAGCACCTCGAAGTAACCGCCGTCCACCCCGCTGCCCTGGCGCCGGGCATCGGTGCCCGCGGAACCACCGCCCGCCGTGGCCGAGAAGCCCAGCTGCGGGTAGAGGTCGGCCTTCACCGAACCGGCCAGCAGACGCGCCTCCTCCACGCGCCCGGCGGTAAGCCACATCGTCCGGTTGCTGTCCAGGGTGGTGCGGATCAGCTTCACCAGCGCAGGGTCGTCGTAGAAGGCGGTCCAATCCACCAGGTCGGTGGTGTCGGCGTTGAGCGCTCCGCTGTACGCTACCTTGGGGTCGTGGGCTTCCTGCTGGTACTTGGGACCGACCATGCAGCCCGTGATCAGGAGCAGGGGCAGGAGCAGGCGCAGGGGCAGCTTGCTCATGTAGTGGCGGGTTTAGTGGGTGGTTCTTGCCCCTGGTCCTGACCCTGCGCCTTCTTCTTGCGCTCGATGAGCACGAAGAGGCTGGGGATGACGATGCAGCCGATGGTGGTGGCCACGATCATGCCTGCGAACACGGCCATGCCCATCACCTTGCGCGCCTCGGCCCCCGCACCTTCCGCGGTGATCAGCGGCACCACGCCCAGGATGAAGGCGAAGCTGGTCATGAGGATCGGGCGGAAGCGCAGCTTGGCGCCATCGAGGGCGGCCTTCACCACCTCCTCGCCCTCCTCCATCTTCATCTTGGCGAACTCCACGATCAGGATCGCGTTCTTGGCGTTGAGGCCGATGAGCATCACCAGGCCGATCTGTGCGAACACGTTGTTCACGTAACTCTCGCTGAACTGGCGCATGAGCCACAGGCCGAGCATGGCGCCCATCACGGCCCAGGGCGTGCCGAGCAGCACACTGAAGGGGAGCTTCCAGCTTTCATACTGCGCGGCGAGGATCAGGAACACGAAGAGCAGTGCCATGGCGAACACCGTGGCACCCTGCCCACCGGCGACCTTCTCCTGGTAGCTCATGTTGCTCCACGTGTAGCCGATGTCCGGCGGAAGCGTGGTCTTCGCCACCTCCTCCAGCGCGTCCAGCGCCTGCGAGCTGGTGTAGCCCGGTGCGGGACCACCCATGATCTCGGCGCTGCGGTACAGGTTGAAGCGGTTGGTGTACTGCGGACCGATGGTGTCCTTCACGCTCGCCACGGCACCCAGCGGCACCATGCGTCCGTCGGCCGCGCGCACGAAGAAGTCGTTGAGCCCACCGGGGTCCATGCGGTAGGCCGCATCGGCCTGCAGGTAGGTGCGGTACTGGCGGCCGAACTGGTTGAAGTTGTTCACGAAGCTGCCGCCGAGGAAGGCCGCCATCGTCTGGTTCACATCGTCGAGCCGCAGCCCCAGCTTCTCCACGCGGTCCTTGTCCACCTGGATGCTCTTCTGCGGGATGCTGCTCCGGTAAAGCGTCATGGCACGGCCGATCTCGGGCCTTTCCTGTGCCGCCTTGATGAAGGCCCGCGCCTGCTGCTCAAGGTATTGCGGCGTGTTGCCCTGGCGGTCCTGCAGCTGCAGGCTGAATCCGGCGCTGGACCCCAGGCCGGGGATCGGCGGCGGACCGAAGGCGAAGGCGGTGGCCTCGCTGATGTGGGTGATCAGCAGCGCATTGGCCATCTGCATCAGCTGCTTGCTGGAGTGCTCGCGGTGGCTCCACTCCTTCAGCTGCACGAAGGCCGTGGCGCTGTTGGGCGCGATGGTGCTGTTGAGGATGCTGTTGCCGTCCACGATGGTCACGCTCTCCACGCCGGGGATGCCGGCCAGGATCGTCTCCAGCTTGTGCGTCACCTCGGTGGTGCGCTGCAGGCTGGCGGCATCGGGCAGGGTCACGCTGCACATGAAGTAGCCTTCGTCCTCCTCGGGCACGAAACCGCCGGGCACGCTCCGGCCCAGGAGCACGGTGGCGCCCACGATCACGCCCAGGATGATGACCCCGCGCACCACCTTGCGCGCGAAGAAGCCCGCCACACCGATGTAGCCCTCGGTGAAGCGGTCGAACATGCGGTTGAACGCATCGAAGAAGCGCTGGAGGAGGTTCTTCTTCGCGTCCTTCTTCCTGGGCTTCAGCAACAGGGCGGCGAGCGCCGGGCTCAAGGTGAGCGCGTTGAAGGCGCTGAGCAGCACGCTCACGGCGATGGTGATGGCGAACTGCTGGTACAGGCGTCCCGTGATGCCGCCGGTGAGCGCCACGGGGATGAACACCGCTGCGAGGATGATCGCGATGGCCATCACCGGGCCGGCCACCTCCTTCATGGCCTTCTGTGTGGCCTCCTTGGGCGACAGGCCGTGCTCGATGTGGTGCATCACGGCCTCCACCACCACGATGGCATCGTCCACCACAAGGCCGATGGCGAGCACCAGGCCCAGCAGGCTCAGCACGTTCACGCTGAAGCCGAGCAGGGGGAAGAAGATGAACACGCCGATCAGCGACACGGGCACGGTGAGGAGCGGGATCAGTGTGGCGCGCCAGTCCTGCAGGAAGAGGAAGACCACCAGGATCACCAGCAGCACGGCCTCGAACAGCGTATGGATGATCTCGTTGATGCCCTCGCTGATGGCGGCGGTGGTGTCGAGGCTCACGGAGTACCCCAGGTCGGGCGGGAAGCGTGCGGCCTGCTCGTCCATCACCTTGCGCACGGCGGCCACCACGTCCAGTCCGTTGCTGCCGGGGGTCTGGAAAATGGCGATGGTGCTGGCGGGCCTGCCGTTGAGCCGGCTGGCCATGCTGTAGTACTCGGTGCCCAGCTCGATACGGGCCACATCGCGCAGCAGCACCTGGGCGCCCGCATCGCTGCGCTTCACCACGATCTCCCCGAACTGCTCCGGGCTGACGAGACGCGCCTGCAGCTGCGCGGTGTAGGTGTTCTGCGTTCCTGGCGCGCTGGGCTCAGCGCCGAACTGGCCGCCGGGCACGATGGCGTTGTACGCGCCCACCGCCTGCTTGATGTCGGTGACGGTGACGCCCAGTGCGTTCATGCGGTCGGGCTTCAGCCACATGCGCATGGCGTACTCGCTGCCGCCGAACACGTAGACATCGCCCACGCCCTGGATCCGCTTCAGCGCGTCCACCACGTTGATGTATCCGTAGTTGTTGAGGAATTGCGCGTCGTAGGTGCCGTTGGGCGAGCTCAGGCTCACGAGCATCAGTGGGAACACCAGCGACTTCTTGGTGTTGATGCCGAGCGCCTTCACCTCGTTGGGCAGGCTGGGGTTGGCCTGGTTCACGCGGTTCTGGGTGAGCATGTTGGCGTTGTCCAGGTCCACGCCCACCTCGAAGCTCACGTTGAGCGTCAACGACCCGTCGTTGGCGTTGATGCTCTGCATGTAGATCATGCCCTCCACGCCGTTCACCTGCTGCTCGATGGGCGTGGCCACGGTCTGCTCCACGTTCACGGCGTTGGCGCCGGTGTAGTTGCCCGTGATCTTGATCATGGGCGGCGTGATCTCCGGGTATTGGCTCACCGGGATGCCACGCAGGGTGAGCAGGCCGAGCAGCACCATGAAGATGCTGATCACCATCGCCACGATGGGCCTGCGGATGAAGAACTCGCTCATGCGGTGCGCGCGGGGGTCAGTTGCCGGAGGTCTTGGCGTAGTCCCACTCCAGGGGCTTGGGGATCACGGGCACGCGCGGGTCGATGAGGGCGTTGCCCACCAACGCCACCTTCTGCCCGGGCTTCACGCCTTCGGTGATCACCCAGTTCTCGCCCACGCGCTGGCCCACCTTCACGGGGGTCATCACCACCTTGTTGCTGTCGTTGAGCAGGTAAACGCTGTAGAGGTTCTGCAGCTGGTTCACGGCGCGCTGCGGCACCATCACGGCGTTGTCGGCCTGGTCGGTGCGCACGCGCACCTTCACGCTCTGGCCCGGGCGCAGGCTGCGCTGCGGGTTGGGGAACACGGCCTGGATGAGGATGGAACCTGTACCGGGATCGATGCTCCGGTCCGCCAGGTCGATGCGGCCCTCCTCCCCGTACAGGCTGCCATCGGCCAGCACGAGCTGGATGCCCTGGCCGGTGGCGCGCAGGCTGCTGTCGGCCTCGGCCCGCTTGCGGAACCGCAACAGATCGGTCTCGCTCACCGGGAAGCGCACGCGCATGCCGCCGAGGGAGCTCACGGTGTTGATGGCGCCGCCCAGTGTGCCCTTGCCCACGTAATCACCCACCAGCACCTTGCTGATGCCGATGACCCCATCGATGGGCGAGGTGATCTCCGTGTAGCCCAATTCGATGCTCGCCGTCTGCATCTTCGCCTGCGCCACCTGCAGTTCGGCGAGGGCCGCGTCATAAGCAGCATTGGCGGCATCGAGGTCCCGCTTGCTCAGGGCGTTCATGGCGGCGAGCGGCACCACGCGGTCGAGGTCGGCCTTCTTGTTGGCCACCATGGTCTCGGCGCGCGCCACCTCACCGGCGGCAGCGTCCACCTTGCTGCGTGTGGGCAGGTCGTCGATCGTGTAAAGCAGCTGCCCCTTCCTCACCGCATCACCCTCCTTGAAATGGATGCCGGTGATCCAGCCCTCCACGCGGGGGATGATCTGGATGTCCTCCTGCCCGTAGGTCTGCCCAACGAACTCGCTGAACACGGGCACACTGCGCTGGGCGGCGGCCACCACGCTTACCTCGGGCTGAAGCACGGGTGGTGCTTTCTTCTCGCCGCAGCCTGTGAACAGGAGCGGCACGAGGGAGGCGGCAAGGGTGATCGGGATGGCGCGCATCATGGAATTTCCAGCTAAATCACAGGTCGGCTCTGCCCATCAAACATAGGTACTGGCCTTCAATGAGCCCGACCAAGGAAGCAGGCGTTCATGCATGGCCGATTGACGATGGTCAACTTCCACACGAAGAGGGCAGGCTAACTTGTTCCACCAAGCAATCCCTTCATGCCATGGCCGACAAGCGCGAACAACTGGAAGCGAAGGGCAAGGCCCTGCGGATCAAGTTCCCCCGCACCGCATTGGGCCAGTGGCAACCACCGAAGGGGCGCGTACCGATCATTGAGCAGATCAAGGCCAGCGACCACGACCGCCTGCCCGACCTGGTCCCCGTGAGGCACCAGCGCATGAAGGAGAGCCCCTTCGTGTTCTACCGCGCCACCGCGGGCATCATGGCCGCCGACCTCGCAGGGGCCAACACAGGCTTACTTGTGCAGGCCATCGGCGATTGCCACCTCATGAACTTCGGCGGCTTCGCCACGCCCGAACGCACGCTGGTGTTCGACGCGAACGACTTCGATGAAACGCATGAGGCCCCGTGGGAGTGGGACGTGAAACGCCTGGCCGCCAGCTTCGCCCTTGCCGGTCGGGCCGCTGGGCTGGATGCCAGGTCCACGCAGGGCCTTGCGTTCGAACTGGCTTCGGCCTATCGTGATGGGGTCCGCGAATGCGCCGACATGAGCATGCTGGACCTGTGGTACATGAAGTTCGACCTGCGCGTGCTGTCACGCACGGCGAGGAACGCCAAGGCACGCAAGGTGCTGGCCGAGGCCATTGAGCAGGCCGAGAAGAACACGCATGTCAAGACCTTTTACAAGCTCACCGAGAACAACCTGGGCCGGTTCGAGATCCGCGAGGAGAAGCCGCTGGTGTACCACCCCTTCGACCTGAAGAAGGACATGGACATGATCCTGCACTTCCTGGATGAGTACAAGCGAACGCTGCAGGCCGACCGGCGCCAGCTCTTCGAGCGGTACAGGGTGGTGGACGTGGCGCTGAAGGTGGTGGGCGTGGGCAGCGTGGGCACGCGCTGCTTCGTGGTGCTCCTGATGAACGAGCACGACGAGCCGCTTTTCCTGCAGGTGAAGGAAGCGCGCACCAGCGTGCTCGCACCGTTCACGAAAGGAGAGACCTATGCGCACCAGGGACGCCGGATCGTGGAGGGGCAGCGGTTGGTGCAGGCCGCCAGCGACATGTTCCTGGGGTGGAGCACCGGTCCCGCCGGCAGGCATTTCTACCTGCGTCAGCTGCGCGACATGAAGCTGGGCCTCGATGTGGCCAGCTTCGATGAGGAGCTGCTGCTGGCGTATGCGCGGCTCTGCGGCCGTGTGCTGGCCCGCGCCCACGTGCGCACGGGCGATGGGTCGGTGCTGGCCGGCTACCTGGGCCGCAGCGATGCCATGCCCGATGCGCTGTCCACCTTCGCCATGGCCTACGCCGACCAGACGGAGAAGGACCACGCGGCCTTCGTGAAGGCGGAGCGCAGCGCCCGCAGGACGAAGGCACCGAAGCAACGCACATTGAAGAAGGCGGCGAGAACGCTGCGCAGGAAACTGGCGAAGAAGAGCGTCGTGCGAAAGGCCACCAAGAAGACCGTTGCGAAGAGCCGCCCAACGCGCACCGCGAAGAAGGCGGGCAAGCGGAAGCGCTGATGCACTAGTTCGCCACCAACCCGCGCTTCCTCAGGTCGCGCATCACATCATCGCGCACCATGCGCACCAAGTCGGCCGCATCGCGCGCGTCCTGCTCCACGGCCAGTCCGTACCACACTTTCTTCCCTTGCTTGAGGTCGAACACGTGCACTTCAACGGCGAAGTACTGGCCGGCCGCAAAGCTCTGTGTCTCCTGAGCGGAGGGGTCCACCCAGTAATCGTCGATGGCCTGCGCGGCCGTGGTGGTGGTGGCCACGGGCTTGGCATTGGGGTCGGGCTTCACGTTCCCGCTCTTGAGCTGCAGGGTCACGAGCCCATCGCAGCCCGCATCACGCAACGCCTTCAGCACGGTGGCCGTATCCCGTAGTGCTTGGAGGCCGGGCAGCAGTGTATGGCTCGCCACGCCGCGGCCGCCCAGCTCGGCCACCAGCGCGTCCTCCGCCTGGATGCGGTAGGCCTCCTGCTTCGTCAGGGCGATCACCGCGAGCTTGGTGAAGGGGCGCGCCTGCGCATCGGGGGCGGCCCAAGTGCGGCCCAGGCCCGAGGAGGCGCAGCCGGAGACCAGGAGCAGGACCGGGAACAACAGCGGCAGGAAAGGTCGCATCAGCGTGTGCATGGCTCCGTCAAGGGGTTGTTCGGCGCCTGGTCTCGAACCCATAGGACAGGGTGAAGGCCACGGTGGGGTCGGTCCATCCGATATTGAAGAGGTACATCCCGAAGGTAAGGGCACCCTGTTCGCGCATGAGCAACAGGCCACGCTGCAGGTCGAGCTCCGTGTCGAAGGTGCGCGTGCGTTGGGTCACCACGCCCACGAGCAGGTGGTCGAGGTCCACGGCGAGCTCATTCCAGGTATAGGTGAAGTTGTTGGCCTGGTCCTCCGCATCGATCAGGTATTCGCTCGATGAATAGAAGGACAGCCGTTTCCATTCCGCTTCGACCAGCATCCCTGGCGCCACGCCGGTGGTGTACCCGAAGACCACCCCGGCCATCGGGGCCAGATCCACCTGGAGGGTGTTACCGAAACTGAACCAGCGACCCGCCCACACGCTCGCGGTGCGCCAGTCCTCCCACTGGTAGCGCGCCTCCAGGTGCAGGTTGCCGTGGTCCGCATTGAAGGCCGGGTTCCACAGGGCGATCGTATCGGTGTAAAGGATGGTGAGCAGGGAGGGGGTGAGCGTCCAGCCTTCACCATCAGCAGCGGCCGGGCCTGTAGCGGTGCTGTCCTGGGCATGCAGCGGGCGCGCCGCCGCCAGCAGGGCGACGAGCAGCAGGGGAAGGGTGATGCGTGTGTTCATCCGCCGAGGGCGATGGTGATGGCGACCATGAGGATGCCGAAGAGCACCAGGTAGAGGATGGTGCGCAGCATGTGGAAACCTGTGTGGCGTGCGAGCCGCCAGCCGATGAGCGCGAGCAGGGCGATGGCGATGACGTTGCTCGCGCGCAACGCGGCACGGGTGTTCTCCATGAAGAAGAAGGGCAGCACGACCGGCAGGGTGACGGTGAACACCCACAGCATCACGGCCAGTGCTCCCTTGAGGTCCGCTGCCGTCAACCAGGGTTCCCGGCTCGAGTCGGGCAACGATGCGATGCGGTCGCGCAGGGAGGCCCGCTCTTCCGGGGTCATCAGTCCCACGAGCCTTCCGGGCATCACCTCGCTGAACGCGCGCACCACCAGGTCATCTTCCTTCGAGGAACGCAGCCGCTGCACGAGCTTGAAGCGTCGTCCGCGTTCGGTGATGGCCCCCATCAGGTAGAAACAGGCATCCACCACGCCCCAGGCGAAGTTGCAGGCCAGGGCCGCCTGCCACATCGCGCGCACCTCCTCCCGCCCGGCGTTCAGCACGCCCAAGGTGCCGGTGAAGGTGAGCGTGACGATGATGCCGAAGAGGGCCTCGGTGGCGCGGTCCAGCGGATCCAGCCAGCGCCGTGCCTCGAAGCGTTCAATGTCCATGGCCGCTGCATGTCGGTTCGTTCCATGGGCTCATCCGCCCAACGCGATCGTGATGCCCACCATGAGCACACCGAAGAGGACCATGGCCAGGATCGTGAGCCAGGGAATGAACCCGGCGTAGCGTGCGAGGCGCCAGCCGATGAGGCCGAGCAGGGCGATGGCGATGGCGTTGCTCACGCGCAGGGCGATGAAGGCGTTACCGATGAAGAGGAAGGGCAAGGCCACGGGAAAGGTCACCAGGAACACCCACAGGAACACGCCGATGGCGCCCTTCAGGTCGTCAAGGGTGATCAGTGCGGGCAGGCGGTCCTTCCCCAGGGACGCGATGCGGGTGCGCAGGTGCTCGCGCTCACGCGGGGTCATCAGCTCCACGACCAGTTCGGGTATCGCTTCCGCGAACACCTCGGCGGTTTCCTGCCGTTCCCTGGTGGCACCGAGCCGTTTCACCAGCTGGCGGCCCCGCCCGCGTTGCGCAAGGATGCCCATGAGGTAGAAGCAGGCATCGATGAGCCCCCAGGCCAGGTTGCAACCGAGCGCGCCGACCAGCATATCACGCACGTCCTGCCGCCCGGCCGTCCACACGCTGAGCGACCCGGTGAACGTGAGCACCATGATGAGGCCGAAGAGGGACTCCATGGAGCGGTCCACGGGATCCAGCCAGCGCTTGTTCTCCCTGTCTTGGCTCATTTCAGGTCGGGCATGAAGAGCAGCAGGAGGGCGATCACGGCATACACCATGAGCAGCTGCACCCCCTTGAACCATTGCGAGCGGCCATCGGCAGTGATGGAGCCGGCGAGAAGCGCGGTGAGGAGGACGGCCACGATGGTACCTGTGCCGAAGCGGATCAGCAGGGGTGCACCGCCCATGAACAGGCTGCTCAGCACGAGCACGGGCGTAACGAAGAGCACGATCTGCACGCAGCTGCCCATGGTGATGCCCAGGCTCATGTCCAGCTTGTCCTTGCGTGCCACGGCGATGGCCGAGAAGCTCTCTGCGGCCCCGCCCACCAGCGCCAGCAGCACCATGCCGATGAAGGCCTGGGAGAGCCCGAGCACTTCACCCGTGCCCTCGGCCGCACCCACCAGGATCTCGCTCATCCATGCGGCGAGCACCGAGGCCAGCACGAGCAGTACGAGCGCCTTTGGCAGCGAGGGCTTCGGTCCCTGATGTTCCTCGCTGCCACCGACGGCTTGGAAGAGGTGCTTGTGCGTGCCCAAGGTGAAGACGAGGTAGAGGGCGTAACCGAGCAGGAGCAAGGCCGCCACCCACACGTTCAACGAGGCGATGACACGTTCGTCCACTTTGCCCTCGAAGGCGCGGTAGAAGGAACTGGGTACCATCAGGCTCACCACCACGATCAGCATCATCGATGTGAGCAGGCGGGCATTGGCGGGATTGAACTGCTGCTCCTTCTTCCGCAGCCCGCCAAGCAGGAACGAAAGGCCCGTGGCGAAGAGCGCGTTGGCGAGCACCGCACCGGCCAGGCTGCCCAGCACCAGTTCGTGCATGCCCGCCCGCAACGCCACCATGGAGATGATGAGCTCCGGCGCGTTGCCGAAGGTGGCGTTCAGCAGGCCGCCCACGGCATCGCCGGTGTGCACGGCCACCTGCTCGGTGCTGTGCACGATGAGCATGGCGATGGGCACGATGGCCAGCGCCGCGCTGAAGAAGATCATCGGCGCCGAGGCGCCCGCATGCTCCAACCACAGCGTGATCGGGATGAAGAGGAAGAGCCAGTCCGAGGACGGCTTCAGCAGTGACTTCAGGTCGATGCCCATGGATGGAGGTGCTAGTGGCGGTGCTTGAGCACCCGGTTCAGCAGGTTGAAGAAGAAACCCGTGGAGAGACCGGCGGCGAGGATGCCCGTAAGCGATTCAAGCCCCGACATCGTACGCCAGGCATGCGGAAGCACCACATCGCCGTATCCGAGTGTGGTGTAGGTCACAGAGGAGAAATAGAAGGCCGTCTGCGTGTCGGGAAGGCCACCTGAAGCGACGAAGAACCAGGCCCAGGCGCCGATCTGCAGCAGGTGGAGAAGCGTGATCACCCAGGCCATGCGCACAAGAAGCCAGAGATCGCTGAAGTAACCGGGCGTACGGTCCTCCCATCGGTTGCGCACCAGACGGCCCAAACCGATGAGCCCTGCGGCGTGGATCAGCACGCAGAGCGCCAGAAGAAGACCTCCCCAGAGAAGCTTCTCCAAGGGTGTATCGGGGATGGGCTCGGGAAGCATAATGATGATCGACAGCACCAATGTCCGTCATCCTGCTGAACTTTAGCCTGATAATACTCACCATAAATGAACAACGGAGCACACAGGGGCTGGCCTCCTGCCATCGCGATCGACACGTTCATCCGCTTGATCCTGTTGGGCGGGTTGCTCACATGGTGCGTGCTCATCCTGGCCCCCTTCACCACCATCCTCGTGTGGTCCGTGATCCTGTCCGTAGCGCTGTACCCATTGTTCAGCGCAATGACCCGCTGGATGGGCGGTCGCAAGGGGCTCGCCGCCACGGCGCTGGTGCTGGTCGGCCTCACCTGCATCGCCGTTCCGGGCTATTTCACCGGACAGAGCCTGGTGAGCTCACTGCAGGCGCTGAGGGCGCATCTCACCGCTGATGAATTGCACGTGCCGCAACTCCCGCCGGAATGGTACACAGGAACCGGGCTGAAGAAGATCATCGCGGATCGCTGGCCGGCCAGTGATGGTGCCGTCGCAGCCATGGTGCGCGATCATGCGGATCAGGTGAAGGACATCGCCCTGAGGCTGGTGAAGGGGCTCGCCAGCTTCACCGTGGACCTGCTCAAGCTCATCATCGCCTTCGTCGCCGCCGGCGTGATGCTGGCCTTCGCGCGTGAGGGCGGGCAGGCCGCGGAGCGCTTCCTCGATCGCGTGATGGGCCGCAACGGCAAGGCCATGGTGGATCTTGCCGCGGGCACCGTGCGCCAGGTGGCCAAGGGCATTCTGGGTGTGGCCGTCCTGCAGTCCGCCATGTTCGCGGCGGGTGTCTTCATCGCGGGGGTGCCGGCCGCGGGTTTTCTCACCATCGCCGCCCTGCTGCTGTGCATCGTGCAGATCGGCGTGGGCCCCATCGGTATTGGCGTGATCATCTATGCCTGGGCGTCGATGACCACCCTGCCCGCCGTGCTGCTCACCATCTGGATGCTGGTGGTGATGATCTCCGACAACATCCTCAAGCCGCTCCTGCTCGGCCGCGGCGCTGCGGTGCCTACCTTGGTCATCTTCCTCGGCGCCATCGGCGGCTTCATCCTTTCGGGCTTCATCGGCCTGTTCACCGGCGCCGTGGTGCTGAGCATCGGCTACCGATTGATGATGAGCTGGATGGCCGGCGTGGAGAAGGGCCTTGGCCAGGACGCTCCCGCGGATCCCGGTGCCTGACCGATCGGACTGGTCAGCGTGCTGTTGCTCACCGTCCTGTGTGGCCTGTGTCGATTTCTGGTTGAACACAACGGCTTCGCGCCTAGCTACTTCGTCGCCATCGGCTTCGCCCCGGATGGTGGGGTGGATGTCACTTGGACCGGACGGCCTGTGCTGGTGCATCGCGCTGGGCAATGCGTGGATCTGCTGATGTCGGTCAACCTCCGGTCGGACGAACGAACCACATTTGTGTCATGATGCGCTACTTGATCACCACATCGATCCTGTCCGTGATCACTCTTGGTCTGCACGCCCAGGTCTTTTCCAACAAACCGGTTGGCAGGAAGAACGAAGCTTTGGTGGACAGCCTGAAGAAGGCCGAGTATCCTTACGCATTGCCCATCTGGGGGGAGAAGGCTGCCGCCTTGGGCTTCGACCTGCCGTATTCCGCCGGGATCGGCACGCAGTACATCAGCTCCGTGGCCCCCTTGACCATCGACAACCTCATGGTGGGATTCAATAACGGCGAGATGCGGAACCTGGACGGGCTGGTGCGCTTCGACCGGTCCGAGGCCACGGCCCAAGGCCTGAGTGTGCGGCCGGACGTGTGGTTGTTCCCCTTCCTTAACGTGTACGGCATCCTGGGCAAGAACCAGGGCAGCACCGATGTGGGTTGGGGCCTCTGGTTGCCGGACAGCTCCGGCGTGGACCAACTGATCTTCCGCTCGGACAGCAAGGTGGATTTCAATGCCACCACGTTCGGTCTGGGCCTGACCCCGACCATCGGTGTGGCGGGCGCCTGGCTCGCCTTGGACATGAACTTCACATGGAGCGATGTACCGCAGCTCGAGGACCCGGCTTTCGCCTTCGTGTTCGGGCCGCGCCTGGGGAAGCGGATCCAGTTGAAGGACCCCGAGAGCAACCTCAACTTTTGGGTGGGCGGGTTCCGGCTCAAGCTCAGTTCGGAGACGGTGGGATCCGTTCCGTTGGCCGATGTGGTCCCCGCGGATGAGTGGGGGGCGAACATCGATGCCGGTTACCAGCGCGTGGAGGAGATCGACCAACAGGTGGATGCCTGGTGGGCCGGACTTTCCCCGCTCGAACAGGCGAACCCCTTGAACGAAGCCCGTTACAACGCCGCCAATGCCTTGATCGACCGGGCCAGTGGCTTTCTCGAAGCCGCCGACCGCGCTGCGAACGACATCGCCAACTCCAGCGTGCAGTATTCGATCCAGAAGCGACAGAAGGACATGTGGAACTTCATCATCGGAGGGCAGTACCAGCTGAACAAGCACTGGATGATCCGCGCTGAATATGGCTTCCTCGCGGCGCGTACCCAGTTCCTCACCGGGCTGCAGTACCGCTTCGGGCTCTAGGGCGCTGACGTGGCGCCCTGCTCCTTCGTGGCCGCCCTCGCGCGCGCCTTGCCAACACCGATGGGGATGCCGACCTGCAGGTGCCAGCCCCGGTTCGTCCACATGGCGCCTGCCGGGTCCTTGCGGATCTCCGTCAACCCATGGTAGTAGCGCACCAGCAGGTTCATGCCATACCCCTTGTACAGGCGCACTCCCGCCGCGGCGCATAGTCCGGCCTCGATGGGGCGGTACAGCGATCGGTTCTCCAGCCGGTAGGTGAGGTCCTCCTCCTCCTCGATGTCGCGGCTGAAGACATCGTAGGACTTGTAGCCCAGGCTGAGCTGCGGTCCGGCCATGGCGAACAACCTTCCGAAGCTGTACTTGGCCATGATGGGTACGTTGAAGTAGTTGAGGCGGCGCTCCACCGACCCGCCGTGGAAAACGCTGTCCAGTTCAGCATCGCCGAGCGAATAGGTAGGGAGCCCCTTGGCGCCCCACGGCGATTTCACCATCACGCCGGTGGCCAGTGACCACTGGTGCTTCAGCTTGATGTCGAAGTAGAAACCCAGGTTGAAGCCGGACTTGGGTCCCGCACTGTTCAGGCCGTTGATGGTGGAGAAGGTGGCACCGCCCTCCAGACCGAACTCGACCTTCCCTGTGTTGAGGTCGTCACCGAACAGGAGTGAGATGAGCACTTGTGAACGGGCCGTGTGACCGAACAGTGCGGCGATCAAGGTGAGCACCATGGCACGTGCCAGGCGCCGCATCAGGTGGCTGCTGTTCATGGCACCAAGGTATCGACCGGCGTTCACCACATGCTTCACACGACCTTTGCACCTGATCCCTTCCGCATGGACCCCCGCCTCGCCGCCTTCGAACGCCTGCTGAACATCATGGACGACCTGCGCGCCAAGTGCCCGTGGGACAGGAAGCAGACCCTGGAGACCCTGCGCCCGCTCACCATCGAAGAGACCTACGAGCTCGGCGACGCGATCCTGGAAGGCGACCTTGACGGCGTGAAGAAGGAGCTTGGCGACCTGCTGCTCCACATGGTGTTCTACGCCAAGATCGGCCAGGAGAAGGGCGCCTTCGACATCACCGACGTGCTCAACGGCATCTGCGAGAAGCTCATCCACCGGCACCCGCACATCTACGGCGATGTGCAGGTGAAGGACGAGCAGGAGGTGAAGGCGAACTGGGAGAAGATCAAGCTGGCGGAGAAGGCCAAGGCCGGCGCCACGGAGAAGAGCGTGCTGGAAGGCGTGCCGCGCGGGCTGCCCTCGCTGGTGAAGGCGATCCGCGTGCAGGACAAGGCGCGTGGCGTGGGCTTCGACTGGGAGCACCGCGACCAGGTGTGGGACAAGGTGAACGAGGAGCTGCGCGAGCTGAAGCACGAGGTGGACACGGGTTCCGCGAAGCAGGCCGATGAGCTCGGCGATGTGCTCTTCAGCCTGGTGAACTACGCACGCTTCCTGGGCATCGACCCGGACGAAGCGCTGGAGCGCACCAACCGCAAGTTCATCCAGCGCTTCCGCTTCCTCGAGCGCGAGGCCGCGAAGGACGGCCATGCGCTGGGCGAGATGACGCTCGCGCAGATGGACGCGTATTGGGAGCGCGCGAAGACCGAGGCCTGATCACTTCACCGCGGGCAGGGGAAAGGTCCACTCCGCCACACCGCCCGGTTCGCCGCTGTGCAAGGGCAGGTCCGGTGAACGTTGCAGGTCCCTCCATTTCAGCGGTCCATCGACCCCGTGCGCGATCAGGCGCAGCAGGCCGCTGGAGCGCTCCACGCGCACCTCGAAGAAGCTCTGGAAAAAGGGCGCCTCGTTGTGGTCGAAGGCCGCGCTGAGCCATTCGGCGCTGAAGGGCCAGCCTTGGTACTTCGTGGTCCAGGTCCATGCCGGGCGCTTGTACCATGGGGTCAGCCGGTCGATCTTGGCGGTGAGCGGCGCGCGCGCCGGGTAGTGCGCCCAGGTGCTGGTGGGCATGCGTTCGGGCGGTGCGAGCGCCGCGCCCAGGCTCAGGTAAGCGCCGCCACCGCCGTTGACGAAGTGGTGCATGGGCGGGCCACCGGCGCTGTCGTGTTCCAGGTAGAACTCCAGGTCGTGCGTGTCGCCCGCCATGGCAATGGTCACGTGGTGTTCCTTCAACAGCTTATGAAGCGCGGCGAACTCCGGCGTCATATCGCCCTGGTACTCGCCGATGGCGTAGAACGGATGCCCAAGCAGGGCGAAGACCAGGCGTCCCTTGTTGGCCTCCAGCACGGCCTTCAGCCACGCCAGCTGAACGGGGTCCGCACGGCGAAGCACGCCGGTATCGATGGCGATGAAGACCAGGTCGCCGCAGCGCACCTGGAAGAATGGCGCGGTCTGGTGGCCGGTGGGAACGCCGTACAGGCCGCGAAGGCGCCGGGCCTCGGCGAGCATCTCCTCCACGCGCGCATCGGTGGTGGTGGTGAGCTTCAGGTCGGCCTCGATGCGCGCATGCATGGCGGTGCGCGCGGCGTCCTCGGTATAGAAGGTCGCGGCGAACCCCTCCAGCGCATCGTACCAGTCGTGGTTGCCCGGGATCGCGTACACGGGCTTGGTCACGCCCTTGAACGGCAACCAGAACTTGCGTTCGTAGTCGCGCAGCGCACCGGTGGGGTACACCACGTCGCTGCTGATCACCACGAAGCGCGTTTCCGGGTGTTCGGCCACGGCGAGGATGCGGTCCTTGAGCACCCATTGCGAGGGGTCGCCTTCGCCGGGGTCGCCGATGATCACGAAGCGGAAGTCGGTGCTGTCGTCCACGCCGGGGGGCGCCAGGCGGAAGTCATTGGCGGTGGGCGTGGGTGTAACGGCCTTCACCATGGCCTCTCGCCACGTGTCGGTGTGGTTGGCGGCCCAGCTGTCCCACACGCCCGCGGCCCAGTTCTCGGTGTCGAAGTACCAGCTCATTCCCCACACCGGCATGGTGGCGGCGAGCAGTGCGCTGAAGGGCAGGCCGATCTGCAGGCCGTTACGCACGGCGGCGCGCAGCGAGTAGGCGGCGGTGCGCAGGCGGATGCCGGTGCGCAGGCGGTGCAGCAGCCAGGCACGCACGGCGGCGCGCAGGGTCCACCACCGACGCTTATCCTTCGGTGCGCGTTGCACCCAGCGCCAGCCCGCGCGTTCCAGCGGAGCGCTCACCCCGCGGAAGAGCGCGCGCAACGGAGCTAGCACGCCGTAGGCGATGAGGAGCGCGATCACGCAGTCGCCCACCAGGGCGAGCAGCGGCGAGAGGATGCCGAGCGCGGTGCGGTCGAGGCCCATGCGGCCCAGGTGGATGGCGAAGAGGATGGCCACCAGGCTCAAGATCCAGCGCGTGTCGATGGGCGCGCGCGCGGCCTCCTCGGTCTCCATGCGCTGTCCCTCGTCCATCACCTCGGCATCGTCGCCCATGCCGATGGCGCGCACGGCATCGTCGCCGGCCTCATCGAGCTCGCCGGTGCGGCTGCGCAGGATGGTGAAGGCGATGCCGGTGATGCGCGCGGCGCCGGCGATGGCCACCGTCCACCCGATGGTGAAGGGGCTGAGCGCGGCGAGGAAGAGCACGAGGCCAGCGTTGCCCACGAAGGAGAGGGCGGGCGCGCTGTACCGCAGTCCCTGCCGGTGGGCCTGCAATCCGCGGCCGACGTGGCGCAAAGCATCGAGCGCGAACGTGCCGGCCAGCAGCACCACCAGCGCCGAGCTGCGGAAGAGCACAGCGTTGATCAGCAGCAGGCCGACCACGAGCGACACCGCGCCGCTCAGCCAGGCCGAACGCCGATCGGCCGGTGTGGCGCGCCGGAAGCCGTGCACCAGCTCGAGCACCGCGGCCCATACGAGCAGGCCGCCCACGCGGGGCTCCACGGGAGCCGCGCTGCGGAGGGGTGCGGCCATGGCCAGCACCGCCAGCACCATGGCCAGTCCGCTGAACGCGAGCGCCTGCCGGTCGGCCTGTCGGAGCCGTCGCCGGATGCCTTGGAGGACCTCCATTGGGCCTGAAGATCGGGATCCTGGAGGGGAAAAGAGAAGCGCCCGCTTCCGCGGGCGCTTCCAGTTTTCGGACGAAGCAAGCCTGCCTCCGGCCCGCCAGGCTCTCCTGGCCATCCCCGGGTCAACCCCGGTTCAGACCCCTCTTGGACCAGAGGGAAGGCTTGTTCGTTCGTCCAAACACCAACACACCGCAAACGTAGGAACACCCGTAGAGGCCGATCGTAGTTCAGTAACTACACGCACGGAACAGGGACCGATCTTCTACCGTATTGCCGAGATTTGAGGCATGATCGCACGGAACGTGCTTGTCGCGGATGATCACGTGATCATCCGGCGTGGGCTTCGCAACCTGTTGCAGGACAGGTTCGGGGTGCGTCAGGTGACCGAAGTGGGCAGCCTTGCAGAGCTCATGAAGGCGTTGGAGGCCGGAAGCCCCGACCTGCTCATCCTTGACCTGCAGCTCGGCGATGGGCATGCGCTCGACGTGCTCGAGCCGATCAGGCTGCGCCACCCCGCCATGCGGGTGCTGGTGTATTCGATGAGCCCCGAGGCGGTCTATGCCCCGCGCGTGATGGCCATGGGTGGATCGGGGTTCCTGAGCAAGCAGGCCACGGAGGAGGAGGTGATGCGCGCCATCCGCGCCGTATGCCAGGGGCGCGAGTACATGAGCGAGGAGATGGAGCTGCGCCAGGGCGACCGCACCGCATCCATGTCCGCCAGCCCCTTCACCGGCCTTTCGGACCGTGAGCTCATGGTCATGAACGAGCTTCTACGTGGTCTTGCGGTGCGCGACATCGCGGAACGGCTCGACCTGCGTCCCACCACGGTGGCCACTTACAAGGCACGCCTGTTCGACAAGCTGGGTGTCTCGAACGTGCTGGAGCTCCAACGGCTTGCGCAGGTGCATGGCTACGAGGTGTCCTGAACGTCGCCTCCGCCAGCTCGGTCAGGTGCTGGCTTCCCTGCTCGCCTGTTGGGTGCCGGGGATCATGCGGGCGCAGGAACCACCGCCATGGCTGTCGCTGCAGTTCACTTCGCAGAACGGGCTGCCCCAGAACAGCGTGATCGACCTGGCCATGGATGCGGAGGGTTACCTCTGGCTCACCACCGAGGGAGGCCTGGTGCGGTACGATGGCGACCGCTTCGAGAGCGTGTCCCTGCCCCGGCTGCACGAGAACCCGATGGACCGGTTCCGGGGCATCATCCAGGTGGCTGACGGTTCGTTGCTGATCTCCAACACGATCGGCGATCGTTATTGCCTGTTCAACGGGCAGGTGTTGCAGACCTGGACCGCCGACAACTTCCACGTACGCGAGCATTTCGTGGACGGCGTGCTGCCCTACGCCGCGCTCAGTGAGCGGCTCACGGACAGGAGGGACACCCTGCGTGGCGGCCACCTGTTGGATCCCCGGAAAGGCTATCGCATCCAGGCGGGTACAGGTGGGCATTGGACGGCTGCAGGTGAACAGGCGCTGCTGCACTACGAACGGGATTCGCTGCTGGCGGTGGTCCGGTATGACCGTGAATTGAGCCGCTTCTTCCACCTGGATGGTGTGTGGTACGGTGTGGACAGGTCGGGTCCATTGTTCGCCATCGACCCGGTCACGGGGCGCACACGGCCCGTGGAGGTGGCCCACGACCCCGGGATCGACCCGGCCGCCGTCTTCCTCAAAGGCAGGCAGAAGCAGCATGGGAACCGTGATCACACGCTCATCGTTCAGGACAGGCACCTCTTCATGGTGTCCCATGGCGTGGATGGGAAGCACGTCATCATGGAGCGGCTGCCGTTGGAACTGCCGGACCGCTGCCTGATCAATACCTGGCTGTGGAGCCCCCGCCATCGTGTGCTGTTCGTGGGGACCGATACCAAGGGACTGTTCGTCTACCGTGAAAGGGCCATCCGCACGTTGGTGTGCGACCCGGTGCCCGAGGGTGGCAACCAGGCCTATTACGCCCTGCATGCGCTGGGCCCCGATTCCATCGTGGCCTTCTCCAACGCGTACCGCACCCTGTTCACCCGAACGGGATGCAGCAATGTGATCGAACGGGGCTCCATCGCCATCAACTACCAGTTCGCGCTGGGCCTGGAGAACGGACACCTGTTGGTGGCACGCCATGATCGTGTGATCGACCTTGATCCGCGCACGGGGATCGAACAGGACATCGGCCGATTGCCCGATGGGCTGATCACGGCCATCTGCAGGGTCGGTGACAGCCTTGTGGTGGGCGATATGCTGGGCATCGGAGTGCTCAGGGAAGGGCGCTATCGTCGGATGACGGGCCATGTGGGAGGAACCAATGCGTTCACCGTGATCGATGACGTGGTGTGGGCGGCGACCTGCGCTGGAGTGTTGCGCTTTCATGCCGATGGGCGCTCTGACACCCTCTCGCAGTTCGAGGGCTCATGCGTCCGTGTGATCCGCAAGGTGGATGGTCTCGTGCTCATCGGCACCTACGGAAGCGGGGCGTATGTCATGGTCGATGGCAGGCCGAAGCGCCTGCCGATGGACAGGCAGGGTTTCCTGACCCATGTGCATGCCTTTGCGCTCGATGGGAAGGGGATGTTGTGGATGAGCACGAACAGGGGGCTCTTCCGAATGGCGATGGCGGACCTGCACACCTGGCTGCACGACCCGTCGCACCACGTCTACTACGCCTATTACGGGGTCGACGATGGCATCCGGAACGCGGAGCTGAACGGCGGTTGCGACCCTCCCTTCCTTGAGCTGGGCAACGGGCATCTGGCCTTCCCTTCGCTGGAAGGCGTGGTGGCGTTCGATCCGACAAGCCTGCCCGATCCGGTGCCCTCAGGCCTGGTGCGCATCACCGAACTGCACCTTGACGGAGCGCCGATGACCGTGGGCGGTGATCTGGTGCTGCCTCCGGACCACGGCGAGCTCCGGGTGAAGCTGTCACTGCCGTATTGGGGCTCCCCGGTGAACGCCCACCTCGAGTACCGGATCAAGGGCATGCAGGCCGATTGGTCGGCTTTGGGCATCAAGGAGCGTGAGCTGCGCTTCGCACGGTTCCAGCCGGGCGAGTACGAACTCCAAGTGCGCGTCCTTGGGGCAGTGACCGACCGAGCGCCCACGCTGCTACGCTTCCGGGTCGAGGCGCCCCTGCATCGGCGCTGGTGGTTCCTGGCGCTCTCCGGCGTGGGGACCGGGCTGCTCCTGCTCACACTGCTGCGCTTGAACGAGCGCCGGCTGCGGCGCCGCAACGAGGAGCTGGAGCAGGCCGTGCGCGAACGCACCCAGGAGCTGCAGCGGGCCAACGAACAACTGCACCGCTCCGTGGAGCTCAAGGAACGCCTGGTCTCCATCATCTCGCATGACATCGTCACACCGCTCCGGTTCATCGCCCGGGTGGCGAGGTCGATGCGCGGACGCGTGAGCGTGGTCGATGAGGACCTGCGCGACATCGCGGCGAGCAGCGACAAGCTCCACGCCAACGCGCGCAACATCCTCAACTGGATCAAGCACCAAGGCGGGCACATCGAGCTGCGGCCGCGCCACGTGGCCATGAACCCGTTGGTGGAGGAGGTGCTCGACACCATGCGCGAACCCGCGGCTGGCCAGGGCGTCACCCTGCACAACGAAGTGCCCATGGACGATGTGGTGCGCACGGACCGCGATGTGGTGCTGATCATCCTGCAGAACATCGTGGCCAATGCGGTGAACTATGCGCCCAACGGCACGGTCACCGTGCACGGCGTTCAGGTGGGCGACCGCTACCTCTTGCGCGTGGCCGACACGGGAAGGGGCATCTCGCCGAAGGCCCTGGACCATGTGCGCGACATCCTGCACGGTGAGCATGGGCGTAGGGGCATGGACCACGGCGACCCGGAGATGCAGGGGCTCGGTTACGTGATCATCGGCGAGCTCACCTCGCTGCTCGGCGGCTCGGTGGAGTTGGAGATCGGTGATGGCGGAGGCACGGTCGTCACCCTGGCCCTGCCCACCATGGCAGCGGCCACGCCCCATCCCTTTTAACATCCATTGGCAAGGGCCCCCGGAGTGCGGGTCTACCTTCGGCCAACAACACCCGTGATCATGTTCCGCATCGCCCTCTTCTCCGCCCTGTTGTTCCTGTCCTCGACCGTGTTCGCCTGGGACCATGTGCAAGGTGCCGGCAATGTGGTGCGCAAGCCGCTTGCTGTGCAGGCCTTCCATGGGATCCGCGTGGAGGGAGCACTGGACGTGGTGATCACCCCTGCCAGCGTGCAACAGGTGGAGGTGGAGGCCCAGGAGAACCTCGTGGGGCTGGTGACGACCTCGGTGCAGGGCGGCGTATGGACCATCGCCACCAGCAAGGGCTACAGCACCAACAAGCCCTTCGTGGTGCACATCCGTGTGCCGGTGATCGATGTGGTGGAGGTGGAGGGCAGCGGTGACGTGAAGGCCGATGGGTCCTTCGCCGCAGGTGACGTGAAGCTCGGTGTACAGGGCAGCGGCGACCTCGACCTGGCGTTCACCGCTTCGCGTATCGATGTGCGTGTTCAGGGAAGCGGTGACGTGAAGCTCGTGGGCAGCTGCGTGGAACTGCGTGCAGAGGTCTCCGGCAGCGGCGACGTCCAGGCGCGCGGGCTGAAGGCGGAGAGCGTGCGCGCAGCCACCGCCGGCAGCGGCAACATGGTGGTATACAGCACCAAGCGGTTGAACGCGGCCATCTCCGGCAGTGGCGACATCACCTACGCCGGCGATCCCGCCACGGTGGACACCAGCGTGGACGGCTCAGGCGAGGTGCGCGCGCTGCGCACCAGCGGCAAGCTCTGAGGCTGCCGCTATCTTGGAGGGCATGACCGATCTCGTCGCGCCCAAGCGCTTCACGACGCCGTTGCGTGCCGCGATCGGCACGGTGCTCATGGGCGTTCTGTTCAAGCTGCAGCACTGGCCGGGCGCAGCAGCGTTGATGCAGACCGGGGTACTTGGCATCGTGGTCCTGTATCCGTTGCGCTACGCTGCGAAGCGCCCGAAGGCGTTCCTGGACCACGTCAAGCTCGGACTGGCGCTCACCTGGCCCACATCGTGGCTCATGCAGGTACAGCACTGGCCTTACGCCCAGCCCCTGGGGCTTGCCGCCGCCGCGTTCGGGCTGGTGTGGATCACCCAGGCGGGCGTGGCGGAGTTCTGGAACGACAAGGAGCGCCGTTCGCCGGGCTGGTCGTCGATCGTGCTCTTCACCCTGGGGCTCGTACTGGTGATCGCCGGCACGCTGTTCCGCATCCAGCATTGGCCCTACGCGACCGTGCTGCTGTTGGCAGGGCTTGCGTGCTGCGGCCTCTGGGCGGTGGTGGAGTTCCTCCTGCCGGGCAGGAGGAATTGATCGGACGAGGACGGGCTCAGCCTTTGAGCGCCTCGGCGCCGCCCACGATCTCGAGGATCTCGTTGGTGATCGCCGCCTGACGGGCCTTGTTGTAGGTGAGCTTCAGGTCCTTCAGCAGGCTGTTGGCGTTGTCGGTGGCCTTGTGCATGGCCGTCATGCGCGCGCCATGCTCGGCCGCAAAGCTGTCCAACAGCGCCTTGTAGAACTGGATCTTGAGGCTCTTGGGGATGATCTGCTCCACGATGGTGGCGCGATCGGGCTCCATGATATGGTCCGCCTTGGCCGTGCGTTCAGCACCCTTTTCCTGCGCTGCGGGGAGGATGGGCAGGTACTGCTCCTCGGTGATCACCTGCACGGCGGCGTTCTTGAACTTGTTGTACACCAGGGTCACCTGATCGTAGGTGCCGGCGGTGAACAGGCCCATGATCAGCTCGGCCACGGGAGCGGCCTTGTCGAAGCTGAGGCCATCGTAGAGGGCGGCGAGGTCGGTGGGCAGCTCCGGGTTGAACTGACGGGTGCGGCGGTAGGTGTCGAGGGCCTTCTTGCCCACAGGCAGCACGTGCACGGTGCGGCCTGCGGCCTCATGCTCGGCCACCAGGCGGCGGATGCTGCGGTACACCTGCGTGTTGAAGGCGCCGGCCAGACCGCGGTTGCTCACGATGGCCACGAGCAGGACGTTCTTCACCTCGCGCTGCTGGCTGTAGACGCCCTCGCTGCTGTCGAGGCTGGCGCTCACGTTGCCCAGGATGGTCTGCAGCTTCTCGGCGTAGGGACGCATGCGGATGATGGCGTCCTGTGCACGGCGCAACTTCGCCGCGCTCACCATCTTCATGGCGGCGGTGATCTGCTTGGTGCTGTTGACCGAGACGATACGGCTGCGTACCTCCTTCAGGCTGGGCATGGCGCTGCTTGGCTCCGCTTAGTTGTCGAGGCTCTTCACCAGGTCGGCGGCCACCTTTTCCAGGGTGCCGGTGAGGGTGTCGTTGAACTCGCCCTTCTTCAGCGCGGCCAGCACGTCGCTGTGCTTGTTGCGCAGCATGGTGATGAACTCGGCCTCGAACTGCTTCACGTTCTTCACGGGCACCTTGCTCAGCAGGCCCTTGGTGCCGCAGTAGATGATGGCGATCTGCTCCTCCACGCGCATGGGGCTGTTCTCGGCCTGCTTGAGGATCTCCACGTTGCGGGCGCCCTTGTCGAGCACGGCCTTGGTGGCGGCGTCGAGGTCGGAGCCGAACTTGGCGAAGGCCTCCAGTTCGCGGTAGGCGGCCTGGTCCAGCTTCAGCGTGCCGGCCACCTTCTTCATGCTCTTGATCTGCGCGTTACCGCCCACGCGGCTCACGCTGATGCCCACGTTGATGGCGGGACGCACACCGCTCAGGAACAGGTTGCTCTCCAGGAAGATCTGCCCGTCCGTGATGGAGATCACGTTGGTGGGGATGTAGGCGGACACGTCGCCGGCCTGGGTCTCGATGATGGGGAGCGCCGTCAGGGAACCGCCGCCCTTCACCTTGCCCTTGAGGCTTTCGGGCAGGTCGTTCATCTGGCTGGCCACCTTCTGGTCGGCCGTGATCTTCGCGGCCCGTTCGAGCAGGCGGCTGTGCAGGTAGAACACGTCGCCGGGGTATGCCTCGCGGCCCGGGGGACGGCGCAGCAGCAGCGACACCTCGCGGTAGGCCACGGCCTGCTTGGAAAGGTCGTCGTACACGATCAGCGCGGGGCGGCCGGTGTCGCGGAAGTACTCGCCGATGGCCGCGCCGGTGAACGGTGCGTAGAACTGCATGGGAGCGGGGTCGCTGGCGTTGGCCGCCACCACCACGGTGTAGGGCATGGCGCCGTTCTCCTCCAGCTTCTTCACGATGCCCGCCACGGTGCTGCCCTTCTGGCCGATGGCCACGTAGATGCAGAACACGGGCTGGCCCGCCTCGTAGAACTCCTTCTGGTTGATGATGGTGTCGAGCGCCACCGTGCTCTTGCCGGTCTGGCGGTCGCCGATGATCAGTTCGCGCTGGCCGCGGCCGATGGGGATCATGGCGTCAACGGCCTTGATGCCCGTCTGGAGCGGCTCCTTCACGGGCTCGCGGAAGATCACGCCCGGGGCCTTGCGCTCCAGGGGCATCTCGAAGAGCTCACCGCCGATGGGGCCCTTGCCGTCGATGGGCTCGCCCAAGGTGTTCACCACGCGGCCCACCATCTGCTCACCCACCTTCACGCTGGCGATGCGGCGGGTGCGCTTCACGGTGTCGCCCTCCTTCACGCCCACGCTGGGGCCCAGGAGCACCGCGCCCACGTTGTCCTCCTCCAGGTTCAGCACGATGCCGCGCAGGCCGCCGTTGAACTCGATGAGCTCACCGCTCTGCACGCCGCTGAGGCCGTAGATGCGGGCGATGCCGTCACCCACCTGGAGCACGGTACCGACCTCCTCGAGGTCGGCCTCGGTGCGTACGCCGGCGAGTTCCTGTTTGATGATCGCCGATACCTCGGCGGCTTTCACTTCAGCCATCTTGCTTGTACGGTCTTAGATCTTGGCCATGTACGGGTTCTCCGCGAGCGTGCGGCGGATGCGCCCAAGCTTGTTCTTCACACTGGCGTCCCACTGAAGGTCGCCGATCTGGATGATGCCCCCGCCGATGATCTCGGGGTCAACGCGCTCCTCCACCTGGATGGTCTTGCCCGGGTAACGGGAACCCGCGAGGCGGGCGACCTGCCCATGCTCCTCGGCGGTGAGCGGTACGGCGGTGGTCACGGTGCACACCACGATGCCCTGGTGCGCGCGGTAGAGCTCCTGGAACGCCGCGGCCACATCGGGCAGCAGCGCCTCGCGCCCCTTGCGCACCACCACGTCGATGAAGGTGCGGGTGACCTCGCCGATGTGCTTGCCGAAGACCTGCTCCAGCACCTTGCGCTTGAGGTCGGCGCGCACCACCGGGCTCTTGAGCAGCACGCGCAGCTCCTGGCTATCGGCGCAGCCCTTGCCCAGCAGCACCATGTCGTGGTGCACGTCGTTCACCTTGCCCCGTTCCAGGGCAAGGTCCAGCAGCGACTGGGCGTAGCGGTATGCGACGGGCTGGATCCTCATTGCATGCGGGCCTCGGCGTCCTTCAACAGGCGGTCCACCAGCGCGCGTTGCGCGGCATCGTTGCCCAGTTTCTCGCGCAGCACCTGCTCGGCGATCTGCACGCTGAGGTCGCCCACCAGGATCTTGATCTCGGCCATGGCGGCCTTCTTCTCGTTCTGGATGTCGGCACGTGCGCGGGCCAGCAGGGCGTCCGCCTCGGCCTTCGCCTTGTTCTTGGCGTCGGCGATCTCGCGGTCGCGCACGTCGCGGGCCTCCTTCAGCAGCGTCTCGCGCTCCTCGCGGGCGGCGCGCATGAGCTCCTCGTTGCTCGCCTTCATGCTGGCGATCTCCGCACGGGCCTTCTTGGCCTCGCTCAGGGCGTCCTCGATGGTGCGTTCACGCTCGCTGAGCGCGCCCAGGATGGGCTTCCACGCGAATTTGCCCAGGATGAACAGCACCGTGAGGAACGATACCGTCATCCAGAAGATGAGGCCGTAGGAGAATTCGATCAGCATGGCTTGTGGAAAGGGTTAACGGCAGGCCCGGTGCTCAGAGCACCATGGCGAGCAGACCCACAACGATGCCGAACATGGCGGCACCTTCCACGAGGGCGGCGGCCAGGATCATGTTGGCGCGGATGTCGTTGGTGGCCTCGGGCTGGCGGGCGATGGCCTGCATGGCGTCACCACCGATGCGACCGATGCCGATGCCGGCGGCGAGGGCGGCGATGCCGGCACCGATGGCGGCGAAGCCGAAGTGGGCGTTCTCGGCAGCGGCTTGCAGGAGGATCGAGAGGAACATGTCTGACGGTTTTGGTTTAGCGGTTGAACTCAGTGGTGGTGGGGCTCCTCGGTGGCGGCGCCCAGATACATCGCGCTCAGGAAGGTGAACACGAAGGCCTGGATGAAGGCCACGAGCAGCTCCAGCATGCTCATGAACACGGTGAACAGCAGGCTGAAGATGCTGACGCCCCAGCCCAGGCCGGCGTTGATCTCACCGAAGATGAAGATCAGCGCGAAGAAGCTCAGTACGATGATGTGGCCCGCAGTGATGTTCGCGAACAGTCGGATCATGAGGATCGCCGGGCGCAGGAACACCCCCAGGATCTCCACCGGGGTCAGGATGAGCAGCACCGGCTTGGGCACGCCCGGCATGGCCAGGATGTGGCCCCAGTAGTGGCGGTTACCGTGGATGAGCGTGAGGATGAAGGTGATGGCGGCCAGGGTGAAGGTCACCGAGATGCTGCCGCTCACGTTGGCGCCGAAGGGGAAGATCGGGATCAGCCCCATCAGGTTGTTGATGAGGATGAAGAAGAACACCGTGAGCAGGAAGGGCATGAAGCGCGCGTAGTGGGCGCCGATGTTCGCCTTGGCCACGTCGTCGCGCACGAACAGCACGATGGGCTCCACGAAGCGGGCGATGCCGGTGGGGGCGCCCATGCCGCGCTGGTAGCTCTTCGCCGCGCTCAGGAAGAGGATGAGCATCAGGGCCACGCTCACCAGCAGGGCGAGCACGTTCTTGGTGATGCTGAGGTCGAAGGTGGCTTTGGTGAGCGCCTCGTTCACGGTGGCGTGGTGGGCGTCCGTGCCGTCGGGGGCGTCGGTGGCGACCAGCTTGCCCTCCAGCAGCATGTAGCCGCCGTAGGTCTTGTGGCCGTGGTCGAAATGCGCGCTGGAGAACACGCTGAGGCCCCGGCCGCTGGTGTGGGCGATGATGGGGAGCGGGAGGCTCGTGTGCCCCCAGAGGTGCCAGCCGTGCTCGTCGGTCACGTGGCCCATGATCATCTCGCCCGGGTTGAACTTGGCGGTGCCGTGCGCTTCATGGCCGACCTCGGTGTGCGCGGCGGCGGCATGCGCGGTGTCGGCGGTGGCGTGGGCGGTATCGGCCGCAGCGTGGCCTTCATGCTGCGCCACGACAGCCCCGGCGAACAGGGTGCTGAGAGCGAGGAAACTGGCGCGGATCAAGGCTTTCATCACGTTCAGGGCGTGGGGTACCCCCTCGAATTCGGCCGCGAAGGTAGATACTCTGTCGGAATACTGAAACCCGAAGCCTCCGCGTTCGGCCGATCACTTCCCGCGGCCGGTCTCCTTGAACAGGAAGACCATGGCGCCGGCCACCCCGCCCAGGGCCCCCACGATCGTCAGCAGGGGGAATTGCCAGCCGATCACGCGGTCGAGCCAACGGCCCAGCAGCACGCTCGCCAGCACGGCACCGGCCATCTGCAGGCCCAGGCCGCTGTAGCGCAGGTAGTTCTGGTAGCCCTTGCGGGCCTCGTCGAGCTTGGGTTTGCCGGCCGGCCCCTTCATGAGCGGCGCAGCAGGTTGGCGGCCCGTGCGGTACTGAAGCCGAGGAAGGCCAGGTAGAGCAGGGCGAACGCCAGCGCCAGGGGCAGTGCCAGGTCCTTCGGCGACAGCACCACCACGAACAGCAGCAGGAACAAGGACAGCAGCATCTTCACCACCAGCCCGGTCATGTACCGCCGCACCTGGCCCTTGGCATCGCCAGGGTCGCCGTGCTCCTGCCACAGGTGGATGAGCAGGGTGACCAGGGTGAGGTAGCCGAGGACGGCGCCGTAGGCCCAGTGGAAGGGCAGCTCGAGCATGTGCAGGGTGGCGGCCAGGAGCGCGGCGCACACCAATGCGAAAAGGAGCACGGGGAGGACGGGGGAGCGACGGCCGGGTGCCATGGCCAGGCCGGAGGGGGCTTAGCGGGCCGCTTGCGCGGGCTCGGTGCGGGCCGGGTTGCCGGCCGTGCTCAGGCGCATGGGGTCCATCTCCTTCACCACGCCGCCGGCCATGCTGCAGTTGCCGGTGAACACCGCGCCCGGCTCGATGGCGAGCTTCTTGGTGTTGATGTCGCCGTTCAGCTTCGCGGTGGCCTTCAGGCTCAGCAGGTCCTGGCAGTTGATCTTGCCGTTCACCGTGCCTTCGATGTCGCAGCTCTGGCAGGTCACGTCGCCCTCCACCACGCCGCTGGCGCCCACGATCAGCCTGCCACGCACGCTGATGGTGCCTTTCACACGGCCATCGATGCGCACGTTGCTGTCGGACTGGATCTCGCCCACGATCGTCGTCCCTTCCATGATGCTGTTGATCTTGCCGGTGTTCACCGGCTCGGGGGCCTTGTTCATGGGCTCTGTCTTGGTTTCGTTGCGGAAGAGCGACACGTGGTTGTGCGCCACGGTCCGGCCGTGACCTTGCAAAGATAACAGCCTCAGGGACTTATCCTACTTCTTTCCGGTCACGTACCGCTCCAGGAAAAAGGCGCGGTAGCCCTCCACGTCCTTGGACTTGAACAGCAGGGCGAAATTGCCGGGCGTGATGGCGAACAGGGGATAGCCCTTGTCGTTGATGCCACGCAGCTTGGAGCGTTCGGCCTGGAAGAGCCCGATGAGCTCCATGGCCTTCTCGGATGAGGGGAAGGAGCTGAGCACCACCAGTCGCTGCTGGTCATCGAGCAGGCTGGAGGTCACATCGATCTTCTCCCCGCGCATCACCTGCGCACAGAAGTCGCTGATGCGGGCCTTCGCCTGGTCCACCGAACCGGCGGAGGTGGGGTAGATGAGCAGCACCTGGTGGGTACCCTCCTCGAACTGGTAGCCTTCGGGCTCGGCGGTGGCCTCGGAGACCTTGGTGCCGGCGGCCTGCTTGTCCAGCGCGGCCAGGATGTCGGCGGCGGCCTTGGCCTCGTCGGTGCCGGCGTACAGGGTCACCACCTCGGTCAGGGCGGCGCGGAAGGCGTCGGGCTGGTGCAACCCGCCCACGGCCATGGCCTTCAGCAGCTGGTACTTGGCGCGCAGGTGGTTGGCCGGTTCGTTGGCCAGCACGGTGTTGCAGCCGGTGATCACCTGCAGGTGGTTGCCGTTGCGGTGCTCGCGGTAGAGCGCTTCGTAGGCGGCCTCCTCCTGCTGCCTGTTCTTCTCATCGTTCATGAGCAGCGCAGGGTCCTTCACCAACCGGGCGAACTCGCTGTCGGGCCAGCGCTCGATGATGATGTCGGCATAGTACTTGGACCCCTTGCCCTCCAGGTCGAAGAAGTTGCCGGTGCGCTCCTTGTCCAGGTAGATCCGGTACAGCTGGTAGTGCGACTCGGGGGTGTAGCGGCAGTCCTCGAAGCGGTTGTTGAGCACCTCGAAGCTCTCGATGGCATTGTCGATGTCACGGAGCTTCTCCTTGTAGATGGTGCCGGCCACGTACAGCGCCGAGCAGACCTTTGCATTGGACGCGGCCAGCGCGGCGGTGTCGGAGGGCACGTCCTTCATGTAGCTGGCGGGGTCCTTCCACGGTTCGTCACCGGCCTCCTTGCCACCCTCCTTGCCGTCGGAGCCCTCGGCCGCCTCCTCGCCGCCCTCCTCGGGGCTCTCGCTCGTCAGGCTGCCGCCCTTGTCCTTGCGGCGCCAGTTGTCCTCCAGGGGGCGGTTGCCCCACTTCTTCTTGAACTCGGCCGCGCCGCGGCTCACCTGCTGGGGGTTGTAGAAGTACCAGTTGCCCTTGTCACCCCCGGTGCTTCCACCACCACCGGGCTTGGGCGCATCGGGCGTCGGGTTGGTGGTCAGTTCGCGCGATTCGGCCTCCTGGGCCTTCTTCTCCTCCTCGGCCCGCTCACGCTCCTTGATCATGCGGCGGATCTGCTTCTCCTGCTCCTTGGGGTCGAGCTGGGCGAAGGCCTGCAGGCTGTCCTCGCGGGCGATGATGTTCAGCTGCTCCACCAGTTCGCCCAGCACCTCGGCGCGGGTGCTCACCTCCTCGAAACGCTTATGCTCCTCGTCGATCAGGCTCACCGTGCTGTCGTAATAGGCCTGTGCGGCGGGATACACACGGTCGTCGAAGTAGAGGTCGGCCAGCCGCAGGAAGCTCTTGGCCTTCTGGCGTGTGTCGGTGGTGCTCACCCGGCAGCTGGTCTTCAGCTCCACGATGGCCGCGCTGTCCTTGTTCTCCTTCAGGTCCAGGTCCGCCAGCGCGTAGTGGATCATGTCGAAATGGTCCACATGCTTCTCGTCCTTGAGCATGCGGCGCAGCCGCTTGCGCAGGGCGTCGCTGCTGCCGCGGTCGAAGGCGAGCACCTCGAAGATCTGCGCATGGAAGCCCATCTCGTAGGGCGGGTTCATGCGGGCCACCTTCTGGTACTGCGCCACGGCCTTGTCCTCCTGGCCCTTCACCTGGTACAACTGCGCCAGGATGAACGACCAGCGCACGCGGTCGCTCTTCGCCTCGGCGATGGTGGCGGCGCGCTCCAGGCTCACGATGGCGTCGTCCACCTTGCCGCGCCGCAGGTCGAGGTCGGCCTGCACGGCGCTCAGGTGGTCGTGGGGGAACCGCTTGGGCAGCTCCTTCATGTTCTTCACCTCATCGAGCACGCTCTGGGCCTTGGCGTACTGCTGGCCTTCGATGTAGGTGCGGGCCAGCCACAACCGGGCCTCCGCCTGCCGGTCCTCGCCCTTGAAGCGGCGGCCGATGTAGTCGAAGGTGCGCTCGGCGTCGAAGTAGCTGCGCTTGTAGAAGTGGGCCTTGCCGATCACGAAGTAGGAGTCGTCGATCCACACGTTCTTCTGCTTGCCGGCGATCTCCATGTTGTGCCGGTCGATCACGGTGGAGCACTTCTCGATGCACTTCTCCATGTCGGGCACCATGGCCTTCGCATCCTCCTCCGAGCCCACGATGAAGATGGGCAGCACCTCGTCGAAGTCGAACTCATAGGCCTTCTCCATCTCCGCCACCCGCTCATCGAGCTTGGTGTTGGCGTTGAACCACCCGTTATCGCGCGTGGTGAGCCGGTGGAAGGTGCGGTTGAGGAAGGCGTCCTTCTCGGTGGAGCAACCGGCAAGCACCAGCACGACCAGCGCGAGGGCGAGGCCGAACGTGGATGCCGTGGCGGTCGTTCGGGACATGGAGGGCGTGTGGATAACTACGAACGGGCGAAGTTATTTCATCGCCCCGGACCGGTCCCTTCGGCGCGCTGCCACAGGCGGTAGTGGCGTGTGGGCAGGGGCACCGGCCGGTAGCCCGCCGGCGGGGCGCCCTCCCCGGCCGTCAGGTGCCAGGCCGCGCCCGGCCGGCTGGAAACGCTGATCGCATGGAACCGGATGAGGTAGCTCTGCAGGTTCCACTCCTCCCATTGCTCCGGGCCGACGCTCACCAGCGTGTGCGCGGGCAGCGCCCGGCCCAGCAGGTCCACATCGTGCAACAGGTCCACATCGCGTGAAGGCTTCCCGAAGAGCAGGGCGCAGCATACGATCACCGCGGCCACCCCCGCCCGACCGGCGAAGAGCAACCCTCGGCGCAGCCCCTGTGAGGTGCGCTCCAGCAGGTGGGCCACGGAAGGCGCCGCCATGCAGGCGATGGCGGTGGATACGAAGGGGAGCGCGGCCACCATGTAGAACGACTTCTGGACCAGGGTGAGCGTCAGGGGCAGCACGCCGCTGAGGCCGATCAACAGCATGGCGGTGGCGCCCTGGCGCCCGTTGGAGGTGTCGGCACCGCGCCGTCGACGGGTGGCCGCCCGCGCGACGACCATGAGGAGCATTGGTGCGAGCATGGCCTCCACGAACTGGGGGACGATCCGCCAGCGTGTATCCACGGTGGGGTCCATGTCGATGCGGTGCAACAGGCGCCCCTCGGCATAGGTGAGCAGGCTCTGCCGCGCCTCGGGCCAGAGCATCAGCAGGGCGAACAGACCGACCACGGTCGCGGTGACCAGGGCGCTGCGCCACAGTCCCTTCCATGCGCTTCCGCGCACCACGCCCAGCATGAACGGTGCGCAAAGGGGGAAGAGGCCCGGAAGGCCCTTCACCATCGCCGCCAGGAAGGTGAAGAGGCCGACGAGCACGAGGCCGGCCAAGGGATGGAGCGCCCCGCGGTCGGTGCGCACGGCCATGAGCACCGCGGCCACGGTGAACACCGCCATGGTGTTCTCCTGCATGTTGTTCTGGGCGCACCAATGCACTTGGGGCACGATGATCCACAGCAGCACCGGCAGCCAGCCGAGCGCGGCCATCCGCCGGTCGGTGCCCCACAAGGCGCGCCACAGTCGCACCAGCAGCCAGGCCGTGGCCAGGGCCATGCACAGCGAGTAGAGGCCCTCCACCCAGAACCCGCTGCCGAACACGCGGTACCACAGCGATTCCATGCCGAAGGCCAGGGGCGGGTGCTCGTGGAAGGTGGGCAGCCCGGCGAAGCCCTCCTCGGAGAAGCGCGGCTCCCAGAAAGTGCCGAAGCCCAGGGCCAGGTTGTGCGCCACGGAAACGTAGAGCAGCCCGTCCATGAACATGCCGCGCTGCACCAGGGCGATCGCGGTGAGGCCCAGGAACACCGCAGCGGTGATCCACCGGAAGGGCCGTTGGGCTGCGGTCTTCTGCGCCACGGCGAAAGCTAAGGCGGCGCGCTGAGAGCGGAGGGCGATATTTGTGACCATGGCCAAGGAGGTGCGCGCACGGGGACAGGTGCTGAAGAAGCTGCGGAGCAAGTACCGGCTGCTGCTGATCAACGACCGCACCTTCGAGGAGCGCTTCAGCATCCGGCTGTCGCGGCTGAACGTGATCCTGCTCTTCCTGGGCCTGTTCACCCTGCACGGCCTTTTCGTGGCGGCGCTCATCGTGCTCACGCCGCTCAAGCGCTATATCCCGGGGTACACCGACCAGGCCATGAAGTTCAACGCGTACCGGAGCGCCCAGCTGGCCGATAGCCTGCAGCAGGTGCTCACCGTGCGCGACCTGTACATCGACAACCTGCGCGATGTGCTCAGCGGTACGGTGAAGGCCGACAGCGCCAACCTCTTCCGCAAGGTGGCCACCCCGCCCGGTGCCGCCGACCTGCTGCCGGGCGAGGCCGACAGCGTACTGCGCGAGCGCATCCGTCGCGAGGAGCAGTACGCCGTGAACGAGGGCATCACCTCAGCCCGGGGAGGGGACCTCGCGGGCCTCATCTTCTTCCCTCCGATCCGCGGCCTGGCCACCAGCACCTTCGAGCAGCGCGAAGGGCATTACGGCGTGGATATCGTGACCAAGGCGAACGAGGCGGTGAAGGCCACGCTCGACGGCACGGTGGTGTTCGCGAGCTGGACCAGCGACGGCGGGCACGTGCTGCAGGTGCAGCACCGCAATGACCTTGTGAGCGTGTACAAGCACAACAGCGTGCTGCTGCGGAAGGCCGGCGACAAGGTGAAGGCGGGCGAGGCCATCGCCATCGTGGGCAACAGCGGCGAGCTCACCACCGGTCCGCACCTCCACTTCGAGCTCTGGTACAAGGGCGAACCGGTGGACCCGATGGCATACATGGTGTTCAAGTAGCAAGTGGCAAGTGCCAAGGAACAAATGGATCTCGCTCTCTTGTACCCTTGTGCCTTGACACTTGAACCTTGAAGCTTGCATGGGCCTCAAGTCCGCCATCGCCAAGCCTTACGCACGCCTCGTGACCAGCGCGGTGATGCGCCGCGCCATGGACCCCGTGGCCACCCAGCTCGGGGTGCTGCGCCAATTAATGCAGTTCGGTGGGGCCACGGCCTACGGGCGCGACCACAAGCTGCACCAGGTCCACGACCACGCCGGCCTCGTGCAGGCCGTGCCGCTGCGCGACTACGAGGGCTTCCGGCCGTACATCGACCGCATCGTCGCCGGTGAGAAGGACGTGCTGTGGCCGGGCCTTCCGCTCTACCTGTGCAAGACCAGTGGCACCACCAGCGGGGCCAAGTACATCCCCATCACGCAGCACTCCCTGCCCAACCACATCGGCAGCGCGCGCAGGGCCCTGCTCGCCTACATCGCGCACAGCGGCCGCGCCGAGTTCGTGGACGGGAAGATGATCTTCCTGCAGGGCAGCCCCGTGCTCGACCGCAAGGGCCTCATCCCCACCGGTCGCCTCAGCGGCATCGTGGCCAACCACGTGCCGCGCTACCTGCTGAAGAACCGCATGCCCTCGTTCGCCACCAACAGCATCCCCGACTGGGAGACCAAGGTCGAGGCCATCGTGGGGGAGACGATGCGGGAGGACATGCGTCTGATCAGCGGCATCCCCGCCTGGGTGCAGATGTACTTCGAGCGGCTGCTGGCGCGCACCGGCAAGGCCACGGTGAAGGAGGTGTTCCCGCAGTTCTCGCTCTTCGTGTACGGCGGTGTCAACTACGCGCCCTACCGCAGCCGCATGGAGGCGCTGATCGGCGGCACCGTGCCCAGCGTGGAGCTTTTCCCCGCGAGCGAAGGCTTCATCGCCTACCAGGACAAGGACAACGATGACGGCATGCTGCTCGTGCTCGACAACGGCATCTACTTCGGCTTCGTGCCCATGCAGGGCAACGACCGCCGACCGCGTTCCATCGCCGAGGTGGAGCTGGACGTGCAGTACGCGCTGGTGCTCTACACGAACGCGGGCCTCTGGGGCTACGAGATCGGCGACACGGTGAAGTTCACCTCGCTCGCCCCGCCGCGCATCAAGGTCACCGGTCGCACCAAGCACTTCACCAGTGCCTTCGGCGAGCACGTGATCGCCGAGGAGGTGGAGGGCGCGCTGAAGGACGCGATCGCCGCCGTGCCCTGCGAGGTGGCCGAGTTCACCGTGGCCCCGCTGCTGGCTCCGAACGAAGGCCTGCCGTACCACGAATGGCACATCGAGTTCGCCGCGCCGCCGGCCGACATGGGCCGTTTCAGCGCAGCGATGGACGAGGCGCTTCAGAAGCGCAATCCGTACTACAAGGACCTGATCGCTGGCAAGGTGCTGCGGCCGCTGGTGGTGCGTTCCCTCCCGCGTGGCGCGTTCGCGGCGTGGATGAAGGCGCGCGGCATGAACGACGCGCAGAGCAAGGTGCCGCGCCTGGCCAACGACCGGCGGTACGTGGAGGGGTTGGGCTGAGCCCTAACGCTCCTTCAAGGCCGGCGCGCCCAGCGCCTTCACGCGCTGCTCCAAGGCATCGGCCTTGCCGTAGGCCTCGTTCACGCGGCGCTCCAGGTCCGCAAGGAGCGTTTCGGCGTGCGCGCGGCTGGCGCGGTGCGTGGCCGTGGGACCGTAGGTGAGCGCCGAGCCGCCCGAGCCCGCGTTGCCGAGGAAGTCCCGCAGCCCGGGGGAGAAGCGTTCCTCACCGACCATGCTGCGCGCTCTGCTGCCGTTCAGGTCGATGTCGATGGCCTGCAGGCTGTCGCGCAAGGCGAGCAGTTCGCGGTGCAGGGCCTCGTCGGTGCGTGGTGCGCGGGTGTATGCGGCGAGCAACAGGCGGCCACGTTCCTGCGCCGTATGGAAGCGTTGCTCCATGCGTTCGTTGCGCGCGTAGAGCTCCTCCATGCCGCGTGCGTATTCCGCCACGGCGGCCGGAGCGGCACCGGGAAGCGTGCCCTTTATCAACGGTTCCACGCGCACGTCCACGCGTGCCGAGATCGCGGTGAGCACGCCGTCCACCTGCTTGAAGAGCTGCGCGCCGTAGGTGCCCGGGGCCACCAAGCTGCCCGCGGGTGAGCCGTCGGCGTTGCCGGGCGTCACCGGAGCGCGCGCATCGGCGCGCAGGTCCCACACCACGCGCTGAAAGCCCTTCGCGTTGGTGGCCCCCACACGCCGCACCGCATCGCCCTTGGCGTCCGTGATCACCAGCCACACCTTGGGGTCCAACGCGCGAAGCTCCATTTCCAGCGAGTCCCACGCAGGCACACTGAGCGGCTGCTTCGCCTTGGTGCGTTCCTGCTCGCGCTCCTTCCGCTGGTCCTTCAGGCCCTTGTACGCGTCCTTCAGGTGGTAGGTGAGCTCGGCGCCGAAGGGCGGGTTGGGCGCCGAGAAGTACGCATCGCCCATC
>JAEUSV010000097.1 GCA_016788485.1 Flavobacteriales bacterium | reverse complement strand
CGCCGGACCTCGCCTCCGCGTCGCGGGTCCTCGGCGCGGCGTCGCGGCATCACGGCACGGCGTCGCGGCAACACGGCACGGCGTCGCGGCATCACGGCACGGCGTCGCGGCATCACGGCGCGGTGTCACGGCATCACGGCGCAGTGTCACGGCATCACGGCACGGCGTCGCGGCATCACGTCGCGGGGTCGCGGCATCACGCGGCGCCGTCACCAGATCACGGCACGCCGTCATCCAATTGAGGCACGCCGTCATCTGGTCGAGGCCGCCGGGTTCAATGGCGGGTGTTCAAGGCAGATGGTTATCAGGCCCATGGGCTCAAGGCCATCAAGCCAACAGACCTTGGGCTTGGCTGCCACAGGCCTTAGGCCCATGAGCCATAGGCTTTAATGCCGTCAGGCCTACAAGCCAGGAGCCGAGGCCCACAAGCCATCAGGCCTTCAAGCCACAGGCCCAGGCCCATGAGCCATTGGCCTTCAAGCCTACAGGCCGACAAGCCAAGAAGCCTTCGGCTCACAGGATCAGCGGCCCACAAGCCAACTGGCCTTGGGCTTAGCCGCCGCTGGCCTGAAGCCGCCAGACCAACTTCACAACGGAGATACCGAATAACCGGGGCCCAGCCGCCCACGCGGCTCCCCGGCCTCCAGGAACCCACCAGAGAACTCCGCAACGAAAGGCCTGCGCTTCCCCCGTACTGCTTCCCGGAGCGATGGGGGCGCACAGCGCCGGTACCATCGCATCCGCACCCCGTAATGCTTCCCGGAGCGCGGAGGTTGCGCAGCAACCAGGCTCCGCGCATCCGGGAACTCCTTCACGAGGAGCTCAGGGAAGATCCCGGTCGGTCGTGTCCTGCGTGCGGACATCGGACCGTGAATGTGCCGAGGGACCACCAGCCCACACTGCCCCCTTCTCCACACCACGAACGCCCCGCCCCCCGGCGCCAGCGCGTACCCGGTCTTCTGCTTGCGGCCCACGCATGGGGCACGGGCAGGCTCACCGGACGCACGCCATCGATCACCAGGACCGGCAAGGTCGCCATACCGGAAGGCTTCGTGCTGCCCTTCAAGGGTGCGCGCCGTACGTCTACTTTCGGCATCACCGTGCTCACCCTTCTCCACCTCTCCTGGGAATGAACCTTTCCTCCCTGCATCAGATCCTCGGCAGCGTCAGCGCCGGTCTCGCCAGCATCCTCTTCTTCGTGCGACTGCGGCCGTTCCTGGCTGATTGGATCAACAAGGAGACGCATAGCGATCGATGGGCAGCACCCGCCGTGAACATCCTGGCGTCCATCTGGGGGCTGATGATGGTCGCGCTGCTCTGCGTGACCGCCAGCGGCGGTTTCGACTGGATCAAGCTCAGCCGCCCCAAGCTCTACCTGCTCACCGTGGTCGCTGCGTTCGCGCTGGCGACCGCTTCCTACCTGTTCATCGCCCTGTACCTCCGGCCCGGGTTCACGCCACGCGGCCTCTACAGCCCCATCCTCTACCTCATCCTGTTCTCCACCGTGTTGCTGGTGGTCGTGAGCTTGAACCAGAAGCTCCTGCCCGGGATGCCCACGCAGTGGTTGCTTCGGCCATGGTCGTGGTTCACCGCCATCAGCATCGTGGGCAGCCTTGTGTTTTCCGGCCATTGGATCGCCACCAACGGCGTTCGCGGTCTCTCCGGCGTCGCCATGCGGATCATCGTCCTCTTGCCAGCGACCAAGGAAGAGCTCGCGCAGATCGACCGGCTCGATCCGAAGACCGACTTCGAGAAGCTGGTCTGGCGGGCGAACCGTGATGAGAAACCGGCCGTGTGCGAGGCTGCTACAGCACGCCTCCGTTCAGATCCGGCGTTCGTGGAGCGCATGGCCACCATGCTGGATTCAGGCTATGCGGAACCTGCGCTGGCGTTCGTGCGCGATGCAGAGCTGACCCCCGAGGAAAAAGCCCGTTTCGCCAAGCCCGCGCTCAACGCCCTGGCGCGTTGGGTGAACAACGCACCCGCGCCCAACTTCACGACGTCGGAGAACTTGAAGCGCACACGACGGTCGGGCGATGAGCTGTTCCGCATCCTCCCGGAGAAGTTCGCCGGCACCGGTGTCAACTTCGCCGAGCTGCGGGCGTGGTATGAGGAGAAGATGAAGTGAACCCGTGGATCCACGAACGGACCGATGACCACCGGTGATCCATACAGGGAGCAGCTCGCGGAGTTCCCCGCGGCGTTACGCGCGCTCGTGGAAGCCGAGCTCCAGGCCGGCAACAGCATCGTGGCCATCGAGCACGGTTTTCCCGCCGCGCCCTGCGGCACTTCGGTAAAGCTGGCCAACGCGGTCCGGGATGAACGCCGGAGATCGGTGGGGGAGGTGGTCTTCTACGCCCGCAACAATTCCTCCTACGCGGGGGAGTTCACCACCCGGGAGCGGCACTTCTTCGTGCTGGAGCCGCCCTTGCCGCCTGAACCGTATCCGGACATGGACGCCATCCGCCGATCGCTGGAGCCGAAGCCCGATGCGTTGGCACAGCTCGCCCAGCGCGAAGCGCGCTCGGGTCCGGAGCTCGTCCGGTCGATGATCGGAGCGCGCACGACGGATGAGCAGGCGAAGCCCGCCCCCATTCCGAAAGGCGCGCTGACAGCCGTGGAGACCGCCACCAGCGCGAAGCGCCTGTTGCATTTCCGCGACCACCGCCCGCCGCATGCCATCCAGTTCGCACTGGAGCGCGACCTGATGACCCTGTTCACGGCCGCCATGCAGAACGACCGCCTCATCATGGTGGCCAGTGCCAAGGTGGTCGGCGCGCGGTATGACCTCACGCTGCGCTTCGAGGTGGCGATGCCGAACACCCATTGCTATTCACTGTGCGTGGAGACCTCCTGGGCCGATGCGGCGGCCACGCACCACGACTATTACCGCCACACGGCGGACAGCTGGTTCAGCCACTGGACGCGCGACCTCCAACCCGCCGAGCCGCCCGAGGATCTCGAGGAAGGGTCATCCGAACGCTACCAGCGGATCTGCGCCGCGTCGTTGAACGCTGAAGCGCACCTCGATTCGGTGCCTGCGCTCCAACAGGCCATCATAGCCGCCATGAAGAGCGGCGCACGGTTCAGCACCTCGCACAAGGAAGGCGGCACGCACATCACTTGGACGGGCGAGCGCTTCGTGCGCACAGACTACGGCGACTACCCGGATCACATCACCTACGCCAGCGAGGCGCACTTCCTGGATGCCCTGCGGAAGTTCTACGACGGGGAAACGTCCGCGAACGTGTATCCCGAGAAGGTCTCCGAGCTGGTGGCGTGGAGGCTCATCCTGCGGTTGCTGCGGAGTTAGCGCGTTCGGTCTTGTCCGCTTGGGTTCAGAGACCTTCGTGGGCGGCGTGCGCGTTGCGGCAGGTGGAGGAGATCCACGCTTGGTAACCGGCAGCTACCAGGTCGTGTACCGTGTGCACCAGGATGAGGTGCGCATCGTGGCGTCTTCGACAGCAGGCAGGAACCGGGTGAAGATGACCGTGTGATCGGTGAACGATCCTCACCGCCCCCTCCTCCACACCACGAACGCCCCGCCCCCCGGCGCCAGCTCCAACCGCAGCGTGCGCGGCAGCGCACCCACGGCGTACCGCTCCGTCGTGTGCACGTACCGCTCCGGCGCCGTTTCCCAGTGCGCGTCCGGCGCGTCGGTGATGCGGTCCTCCTGCCAGGCCGCGGCGGGGTCCAGGAAGTCCAGCGGGCGATCGATGGTGAAGGGCTGCTCGTTGGTGATGGCCCCCACGGCCCAGTCGCCGTTGGCCGAGCGGCGCGCCACCACCACATGCTCCCCCACGGCGGCCGAGAGCACGCGCGTCTCCACCACGTCCGCGTCCCAGGCCCCGAAGAGCGGCAGCGCGGGGTGGCCCGTGTAGTTGGAATAAACATCGGCGGCCATCTGCAGCGGACTGTACAGCACCACCCACAGCGCCAGCTGATGCGCCACCGTGCTGTGCACGCGGCACACCATGCCGGGTTTCTCCTGCCCGTTCCACGGCACGTGCGCGCCGCGCTTCGCGTAGGTCACGTCCACGATGCCGGGCGTGTAGTCCATGGGGCCGGCCAGCCCGCGCGTGAAGGGCAGCAGCGCCGTGTGCCCTGGCGGGTTGCCGTCGCTCCACGCCTCCCACTCCTGGCCGCGCACGCCCTCGCCCGTCATCAGGTTCGGCCAGGTGCGGCACAGGCCCGTGGGCTTGATGCACTCGTGCACGTCGAGCATGATGCCGTATTGCGCGGCCAGCTCCGTCACGCGCTGGAAGTGGCGCACCATGTACTGCCCGAAATGGTGCTCGCCGGCCGGACGCACCGCCCCGGCATAACCCGTCTTCACCACGCGGATGCCCAGCGCCCGGCACTGCGCGAAGGCCTGCGCCATCACCGCCTCGTAGTGCGGCACGTCGCCGCCGGTCTCGTGGTGACCGATCAATTCCACGTCGCGCTCGCGCGCATGGGCCGCCACGCGCTCCAGGTCCAGGTCGGGCGCGGGCGTCACCTGGTCGAAGGCGGCATCTGCGCCCCAGCGGTCCCAGCCCGTGTTCCAGCCTGGAGTGTGGAGGTCGCCCGGTCCGTGGACCATCTCCATCCCTCTTTCTCCTTCCTGCTGCGTTGGAACATTTCGTCGTAGCGGCCTGCTACGGCGTGCATGTTCCGCCTTGCATGAAGAAGAAATAGGAGCGGATCTTAGGCCCACTTACCAGGCGACCACCACACTAGCAGCACGGCGTCCACGCCGGCATCGGCCGCGGCATCGATGCAGGCCAGCGCGCGTGCGGTGGTGGCGCCGTGGCGATCACCGGGCGTCCACGTGTGCGTGCCCAGGTGCATCTCCCACCAGATGCCCAGGTAGGTCATCGGGCGGATCCACGCCGTGTCGGCGATGCGGCAGGGTTCGTTCAGGTTCAGCAGGAGGTCCGAGGTGAGCAGGCCCGCCGCATCGGGACCCACCAGCAGCACGCGCCACGGCGTGCGCAGCGCGCCCACGCACTTCACCCGCGTGCCATCGGCCCAAGGCACCAGGTCGGTGCGGTACACGCCGCGCGCGTCCTGCTTCAGCGTCATGGCGGGGTGGTCCACCAGCGCGGCCTCGTGCACGGCCAGGTGGATGCCCTCGCGCGTGCGCACCGTCAGCGGCGTGTTCACAGGGGTACAATGAAGCACCTCGAACGGATGGCGCACGCAGCTATCGTCCGATCAGACGAGGCGCTCAGGAAGGAGGATACTGGAACGAAGTATCCGACTGATGAGCAACGAAGTATGGTCGGACGAGAGCAAGTGCCAACGACAAGCATCCT